>JBBRLX010000001.1:0-267955 GCA_038231135.1 Candidatus Eiseniibacteriota bacterium
CCGCCGCGTCATCCGGACCCCCGGCATCGCGAACGGCAAGCGCTCCACCCGCGTACCGCCGCAACACGCGATCCGCATGGGTCGCACCTCCAGGTACGTCTCGGCGTCTCCGATCGAGCAGTCTCGCAGCCGGATCGATTCGGGTTCGGCAAACAGCCCGCTCGCGTGCCGCCGCCCGCAGTCCGGGCACTCGTGCTGGCCGCTGCGCCGCTCGATCCGCACCACTTTCACCCGCCCCCGGCGCGGGTGCCGCTCGTAGGTCACCGCGACCACTTCGAACCCTTGCAACCCGAGATACGCCGCGACAAGATCACCCGGCTCCTGGTTCATCCCGCTGACTCCTCCTTCTGGCAAGAAGAAGAGCCATGGATGAACCGGGGCGCTTACGCCGTCAACTCAGGCGCGCGCTCCACGGAAATCTGAGAGGAGCCGTTTTTTTGTGCCCCGGCCGGTTCAGCCGGAGCACCAGCACGGCCAAGGATTCGATTCACGTGCGGGAATCGCCGTCGCGGCCGGCGCTGGGGCGCGTAATGTCGGGCGGGGTGGTGCAGACGGGCGACCGTTCCCGTGCGACGAGCTCCGGATTTCGACAGTGCCGCAACGAACGAAGCCCCGCGGATCGCTCCGCGGGGCTCCGTCATTTACCTGCACGCCGTTCGTGGCGGGCAGACGTGCGCCGTCTACTCGCCCTTCTGCAGCGTGCGCCGGCGCTCGCGCTCCTTCTTCAACTCCTCCTGGTTCAGCACCTTGAACTCCACGCGGCGATTGAGCGCCATGCCCGCGGCGGTCTTGTTGGTCGCCACCGGGACGCCCTCGCCGTAGCCCTTCGCCGTGTACTGATCGTGCGTGATCTGGGGGAACTTGGCCACCAGGTACTCGAGCACGGCATTCGCCCGCTTGCCCGACAGGTCGAGGTTGTAGGCGTCGGAACCGCGCGCATCCGCGTGGCCGCCGATCTCGATCCGCAGCCGCGGCCACTGGATCAGCGTGTGGCCGATGTCGTCGAGCACCGCGTTCGATTCGGGCAGGATGTCCCACTTGGCGGTTTCGAAATGAATGTTGCGCTCGGTGATGGTGCCCTTGTCGAGCAGCTGGGTTTCGCGCTCGGTGAGCGTGATCGGACAGCCGTCCTTGTCCACCTTGGCGTTCGCCGGGGTGAACGGACACAGGTCGCGATCGTCGGGCACGCCGTCGTTGTCGGAGTCGACGACCAGCGTGCAACCGCGCGCGTCCACCTTGGTGTTGGCGGGCGTGTCGGCGCACTGGTCGATGCCGTCGGGCACGCCGTCACCGTCCGAGTCCTTGGGGCAGCCCGTCGCATCCACCACGGCGCCGTGCGGCGTGTCGGCGCACTTGTCGATGCCGTCGAACACGCCGTCGCCGTCGGTATCCGTCGGGCAGCCGTGGGCGTCGACCGTCGCGCCCGTGGGGGTGTTCGGGCAGGTATCGATGCCGTCCGCCACGCCGTCGTTATCGGAGTCGATCGGGCAACCGTTCAAGTCCACCCGTGCGCCGGCGGGGGTTCCCGGGCATTTGTCCTTGCGGTCGGGGACGCCGTCCATGTCGGCATCCGCGACCTTCTTGCCGGCGGTCGTGCCGCCGAGGCCGATCTCGATGCCGGCGGTATAGAACTGGTTGTCGGTGCCGTCATGGCCCGCGGGCGGCGGCGTCCCGACCGGGAACTTCCACAGCGCGTCGCGGAACTCCGCGCGGGCCGCGATCCGGTTCGTGAGCCGGATCTTCACACCGCCGCCGAACTCCAGGCCATTCTGATAGCGATGATTGGCCACCGAGTCCTTGTCGGCGAAGTCGAGCTGCGCCTCCTGCCAGCCGGCCGCGACGTACGGGTCGAACCAGGCCGAGGGCCGCAGATTCACCACGAGCTGGCCACCGTAGTGCAGCACGTCCACGTCGTGACGCACCGCTCCCGTGAGCACCGGCTGGGCGTAGGTGGTGAAGCCGTTCACGGTCTTGGTGGAGCTGGTCCCAATGTGGCCCTCGATGCCGACATAGCGGTGGAACATAAGGCCGACGTTGACGCCGAAGAACGGGTCGTCTTCGATATTGACGTTCTTGGCGAAGTTACCGAATCCGGCCCACGGGAACACGGTGACACTCACGCCATTCACCGCGGCGGATGCCGCGGGAACGCGGGCAGCGCCCGAAAATCCACATACCAGCGCGACGAGTACGAACGGCCAGCTTCTCCAGCCTTGCGACATGAGCCCTCCCGGACATCGATGGGCGCGGTCGTTCGTAGCTCAGGAGCCGGAAGGCTTCCGTCCTGACAAGGGTGTGAGTCCTGGGGTCGGCCACACCAAAACGACGCTCGCGTCCATGGTTACTACGCACCTCGTTTGGGCGACGAAGCATCGACCATGCCACTGGCGGCTCGTTCATGAACCATTCAGTATTCCACGTCGCGGCGCGATTCGAAGCCGAAGTGCCCACGAGACATGGCTCCCGCGCTCTCGTCCCGCGGAACAATCTGCGCGCGGATGCACGTTTCACCCGCGGGGTGGCGCCAACGCGGCCCGCTTTTACTTCATCCCGCGCGTGCGTACACTCGCGTTCCTTCCAGCCTGCGCCAGTTTCCGTCGATCCACCGGAGGTTTCGTGTCCCCACGCCGAGGCGTGTTCCTGTTCATCCTGCTGATGACGGTGCTGGGCGGCACCGTGCTGTTCGCGGCGCTCAGACTGCGCGGCCCGGCCGCCCCGTCGGGCTCGGGCACGCTGCTGGTGTTCGACCTGCCGTCCGAGCTCGAAGAGGGCGACTTTCCGATGCGCTCGCTGTTCGATTTCGGGCGCCGGGATCCGTACCTGGTGCACGAGATCGTGGCCGGGCTCGACCGCGCCGCCAGGGACCGCGACGTGCGCGGGCTCGTGCTCCACGTCGACCAGCTCGACTGGGGGTGGGCGAAGGCGTTCGAGATCCGCGACGCGATCCAGCGCTTCCACGACGCCGGCAAGCCGGTCTACGCCTCGATCGTCGACGGCGGCGAGCTGGAATACCTGGTGGCGTCCTGCGCGGACGTGATCGCGATGCCGCCCACCGCGGTGCTCCAGCTCGACGGCCTCACCGAGTCGGCGATGTTCCTCAAGGGCGCGCTCGACAAGCTGCAGGTGTCGCCGAACTACGCGCAGGCGGGCATGTACAAGTCGGCGGTCGAGCAGTACACGCGCGGCGGCATGTCGCCGCCGGCCCGCGAGGCGATGAACGCATTGCTCGAGACCCAGTACGGACTGCTGGTCGACAGCCTGGCCACCGCGCGCGGCTTCGAACCCAAAGACGTGAAGCAACTGCTCGATGCCGGCCCGTACACCGCAGACGACGCGAAGTCCTCCGGTCTGGTGGACACGCTGCTCTACGACGCCGAGGTGGATTCTCTGGCGCTCGACGACCAGACCGAGGATGTGGCGACGACGACGTTCGCGAGCTACCTCGAGCACCACCCGCGGCCCCACGGCGGCTCCCGCATCGCGCTGATCACGGCGTCCGGCACGATCATGCCTGGCAAGAGCCGTGATGTTCCGGGCCAGGAAGCCGTCATGGGCTCGGAGACGATGATCGAGGCGCTGCGTGAAGCGCGCACCAAGAGCGCGATCAAGGCGGTCGTGCTGCGCATCGACAGCCCCGGGGGGTCTGTCCAGGCCTCGGACGACATCTGGCGCGAGGTGAAGCGGCTGAGCGACGAGAAGCCGCTGATCGTGAGCATGTCGGATCTCGCGGCTTCGGGCGGCTACTACATCGCGGCGCCGGCGCGGCGCATCGTCGCGCAGCCCGCGACGCTCACCGGCTCGATCGGTGTGTTCGGCGGCAAGCTCAACGTGCTCGGTTTGTTCCAGAAGCTCGGCGTCAACGTGGAGACCCTGTCACGGGGCAAGCACGCGGGCATGATGTCGCCGTACCGCGACTTCACTCCGGAGGAGCGAACGCTCTACCAGCAGCAGATCGACACGTCCTATCGGCTGTTCCTGAAGCGCGTCGTCGACGGTCGCGGGCTCACGCTCGAGGAGGCGGACTCGGTGGCGCAAGGACGCGTCTGGAGCGGGGCGGATGCGTGGGAGCTCGGGCTCGTCGACACGCTCGGCGGCCTCGAGACCGCGTTGTCGATAGCGTGCGCGGACGCCGGCCTCGGCCGCGCCGATCGCGTGTCGATCGAGACGCTGCCGAAGGTCGATCACCACTGGTACGAAGGGCTGTTCCAGGACCTGTTCGACACCAACGATTCGTCGGACTCGCGCGCTGCGGCGCGCGTTCTACTGTCGCCGGTCATGAAGGCGTGGCTGACGGCCTCGCGCATGCAATCGGGCATGATGTTCGCGCTGATGCCGTGGAGCATCGAGTTCCACTGACGCCGTTCGGGCGCGCTACTTCTTGCCTGCGAACGTATGGATGTAGGCGATCAGGTGCTCGATCTCGGCGGGTTTGACGCCCTGCTTGCTCCACGTCGGCATGCCGGACTTGGGCTTGCCGTTCGTGATGCAGTCGCGCAGATACGCGTCGTCGTGCTTGCCGTCGGTCATCCGCTTGTTGTCGCGCCAGTCGGGTGTGGCGTTGCCCGTGAGCTTGACCCCGCCGCTGCCGTTCACCTTGTGGCAGGCGACGCAGCGCACCGTGAAGATCTTCTTGCCGATCGCGGCGTTGCCGGTGGGAGCCGGCTTGACGCTGTCGGCAGCCGCGGATGTGGCGGCCGGCGCCGGCGCCGCGGTGTTGTCGGCGAACGCCGTGACGGCGGCCCACACGGTCGCGATCCCCAACGACAGCCACACCAGCATCCGGACTCGATTGCGCTGCGGCATGTTCGGAACTCCCATGCGTTGGAGGCGTACGGCGTGGCGTCGGAGCGGCAGGCAGCGGGGCCGCAGCCAGAGCCAACCATGCAAAAGTCTAGGAGGTACGTTCGAACCCGGTCAATCGGGCGGCGATTACGCCGGGGACCGTCTAGCCGCCAGCTTCGTTCCGCACACTGCATTGGATGATCGGACACATGCGGTGACGCGGCCGGAGAATGCAACGTCGAGAGTTTCGACGCCGTGGCGCCGGGGCTTGACCGGTGTTTTGACAGCGTGTTAGCGTCCGATCTTGCAGAGGTTTAGGTCGCATCGGGCGTATCGGCCGCGATTCCTCGACCCGCCGCGCGCCAGTGAACGTATTACCCACCCGCGTTTTACAGGCAGCGTCGGCATCACCATCCCGTCTACCGGGGAGGTGCGTCTTGAAGGAATTCACCACCGATCAGATTCGCAACGTCGCGCTCGTCGCCCACCACGGGGTGGGCAAGACCACCCTCTCCGAAGCCATGCTGTACCTGGCCAAGGCCACCACGCGCCTCGGCCGCATCGCCGATGGCACCACGCTGCTCGACCACGCTCCGGACGAGATCCAGCGCCAGATCACGATCAACCTGGGACTCGCCCAGTTCGAGTGGCAGGGTCACAAGATCAACCTGATCGACACCCCGGGTTACGCGGACTTCGTCGGCGACGTGCACAGCGCGCTGCGCGTGGCGGACTGCGCGATCCTGCTGCTGCGCGCCAATGCCGGCGTCGAGGTGGGCACCGAGGTGGTGTGGGAGATCGTGAAGCAGGACCGCACCCCCACCCTGATCGTCGTGAACATGATGGACAAGGAGCACGCGGACTTCATGGGCGCGCTGCGCTCGGTGCCGGACCGGCTTGGGATCAACGTCGTCGCGACGCAGTTGCCGATCGGCCAGGCCGAGACGTTCCACGGCATCGTCGACCTGATCGAGAACAAGGCCTACACGTTCTCGGGCAAGGGCATGGAGGAGAAAAGCTCCGAGGTGCCGATCCCCAAGGAACTCGAGGTCGAGGCGGCCACGGCGCGCGCGCGGCTGCTCGAAGAGGCCGCCACCGGCGACGAGACGCTGATGGAGAAGTTCCTGACCACCGGTGACCTGACCGTGCCCGAGATCCGTCGCGGGCTGTGCGAGCGCGTGGTGATGGGCGACCTGGTGCCGGCGTTCTGCTGTTCGGCCTACAACAATCACGGCGTGAAGGAGGTGCTCGACGAGGTCGTCGACGTGCTGCCATCGCCGCTCGACGTGAAGCCGCAGGTGGGCGCGCTCGAGGGTGACAGGACCGTGGAGTGCAAGCCCGCGGCGTCCGAGCCCGCCGCGGCGCTGGTGTTCAAGACGCTGTCCGAGCAGCATCTCGGCGACCTGTCGCTGATCCGGCTGTTCTCGGGGCACCTCGAGCCCGGGCGTGATCTGCTGAACACCGCGCGCAATCGCAGCGAGAAGCTCGGGGCGCTCTACAACCTGATCGGCAAGGAGCGCGTGGAGTGCAAGTCGGTGAGTGCCGGCGACATCGTGGCCGCGGTCAAGCTCAAGGAGACGCACACCGGCGACACGCTGGCCGACAAGTCGCGCCCGGTGAAGCTCGAGCTGCCGATCTTCCCGAACCCCGTGACCGCCGAGTGCGTGCGTGCGAAGAACAAGGGCGACGAGGAGAAGATGGTGCAGGGGCTGGCGCGGTTGCACGAGGAGGACCCGACGTTCGGTCGCCACTACGAGACCAGCACCAAGGAGTCGCTGATCCACGGCATGGGCGACCTGCAGCTCGAGATCGCCGTCGACCGGCTGAAGAAGCGGTTCGGCGTCGAGGTGGTGCTGTCGAAGCCGCACGTGCCCTATCGCGAGACGATCCGCGGCAAGGCCCAGGGCGAGTACCGCCACAAGAAGCAGACCGGCGGCCGCGGGCAGTTCGGCGAGGTGCACCTGCGGCTCGAGCCGCTGCCGCGCGGCGAGGGCTTCAAGTTCCTCGACGAGGTCAAGGGTGGCGTGGTGCCCAACCAGTTCATTCCGGCGGTCGAGAAGGGTGTGGTCGCGGGCATGGAGCGCGGGCCGCTCGCAGGCTACCCGGTGGTGGATGTCGCGACCGCGCTGTTCTTCGGCAAGTATCACGACGTGGACTCGTCCGAAATGGCGTTCAAGATCGCCGGCGAGTCGTGCTTCCACCAGGTGATGCTCGACGCCCGCCCGGTGCTGCTCGAGCCGATCGAGTTGATCACGGTGCGCGTGCCCGAGGAGTTCCTCGGCGACGTCATGGGCGACATGTCGTCGCGCCGCGGCAAGATTCTCGGCACCGAGGCCGACGGCCACTACCAGGTGATCAACGCCCAGGCGCCGCAGGCCGAAACCTACAAGTACGCCACGCATCTGCGCTCGCTCACCCAGGGGCGCGGCAGTCACGCCGCGAAGTTCTCCCACTACGAAGAGGTGCCGCGCGAGATCGCCGACAAGGTGATCGCCGCCGCACGCGCCGAGAAGGAGGCCGGAGCGCACGCGGGTTGACGCCGCGTACGGTTCGGAGAACACATGTCGGGTCATTCCAAATGGGCGACGATCAAGCGCAAGAAGGCCGCGACCGATCAGGCCCGCGGCAAGCTGTTCTCCAAGTACATCAAGGAGATCACGATCGCGGCGCGCCACGGGGGTGACCTCGAGACGAATCCACGCCTGCGCACCGCGATCGCCACGGCCAAGGCGGTGAACATGCCGGCCGCCAACATCGAGCGCGCGGTGAAGCGCGGCTCGGGCGAGATCGACGGCGTGAGCTACGAGGAAGGCCAGTACGAGGGCTATGCGCCCGGCGGCGTGGCGCTGCTCGTCGACGTGGCGACCGACAACAAGAACCGCACCGCGGGCGACATCCGCCACACGTTCACCAAGTTCGGCGGCGCCCTCGCCGAGGCGGGCGCCGTGTCGTACATGTTCAAGCTGCGCGGCGTGATCCAGGTGGACAAGGCCGCGATCGCCGAGGACGCTCTGATGGAGCTGGCGCTCGACGCCGGTGCCGACGACGTGAACACCGAGGGCGACGCGTACGAGATCCTCACGCCGCCCAATCTGCTGGAACCGGTCAAGGACGCGCTCGCGGCGAAGGGAGTCCAGGCCCAGAACGCCGAGCTGACAAAGGTCTCATCGACGCACGTGCCGCTCGACGAGTCGGGCGCGGCGTCGGTGTTGCGGCTGATCGAAGCGCTCGAGGACCACGACGACGTGCAGAAGGTATATTCCAACTTCAGCGTGTCGGACGAGATCCTCGCGAAACTCGCCGCACGGTAGGACTGCTGCCATGCGCGTGCTCGGCATCGATCCCGGCAGCCGCCGCACCGGCTGGGGCGTGATCGAGCGCACCGGCAACCGTTACCGTGTGCTGGCGTTCGGCCAGGCGTGCGCGCCGGCCACGCTCGACCTGCCGCAGCGGCTGCATCGCATCACCAGCGAGGTGGCCCTGGTGATGGACGAGCACACGCCCGACTGCGTGGCGGTCGAAGAGGCGTTCTACCACGAAAGCGTCCGCTCGACGCTGGTGCTCGGCCACGTGCGGGGCGCGCTGCTGGTGGCGGCGGTCGGCCGCGGCTTCGCCGTCGCCGAATACAGTCCGCGGGCGATCAAGCTGGCGGTCGCGGGCTCGGGCGCGGCGGCCAAGGAACAGGTGGCGTTCATGATCCGCCGGCTGCTCGAGGTGAAGGGCGCGCTGTCCGCGGACGCGTCGGACGGCCTCGCGGTGGCGCTGTGCCACCTGCATCGCGCCGGCGCGCCGGCGCCACGCATCCGCAGGTCCGGCCTCGACACCGCCGGCGTGCGCCCGCGCACCGCGGCATCGCACCGGCTGCTCGAGCTGCTGGCCCGCAAGGCGCGCGCATGATCGCCTCGCTGCGGGGCACGCTGATCGAGGCCGGCACCGGCACGTGCGTGGTCGAGGCGGCGGGGGTGGGCTACCTGGTGAGCGTGTCGAGCCACACCGCGCGCGGGCTGCCCGAGCGCGGCCGCGAGGTGTTCCTGCGCACCCGCCAGGTGGTGCGCGAGGACGCGCTCATGCTGTTCGGGTTCGCCGACGTGGAGGAGTTGCGGCTGTTCGACCTGATGATCGGCGTGAGCGGCGTGGGACCGCGGCTCGCGCTGGCGGTGCTGTCGGGCATGAAGCCGCAGGCGCTGGCCCGCGCCATCCGCGATGAGAACCTGGGCGCGCTGGTCGCGGTGCCCGGCATCGGCCGCAAGACCGCCGAGCGGCTGGTGGTGGAACTTCGCGACAAGCTCGACGCGATCCCCGCCTCCCCGGCGACGGCCGGAGCGCCCGACGCCGGCACGGGCGTGCTGCCGCGCGCCGAGCGGTACGAAGATGCCATCGCGGCGCTGGTGCGGCTCGGGTACACTCCAGCCCAGGCTCAGGACGTGGTACGGACGGTGGCCACCGGCAACGGGGAGCTGTCGCTCGAGGATCTGGTGAGGCGCGCGCTGGCGCTGTTGAGCAAGCCGGTGGCCGCGCGCTGACTCATACACGAACACCGGGCGCCGGGCACACGGACGGCCGATTCATCGCGCGAGGACAATCCATGACGGACGCCAGCACCCGCGACCCCCGCACCGCGCGCAACAGCGCGACCCCGCCGCCGGCCCATGGCGTCGAGCGGACCCCCAAGGCCGAACATCCGGCGCGGCTCGCCGACCCCGAGCCGTTCGGCGACGACCTCAAGGAGGAGCCGCGGCTCAGGCCTACCGGCCTCGACGAGTTCGTCGGTCAGCAGACCGTGAAGGAGCAGCTGCGCATCTTCCTCGCCGCCGCGCGCCACCGGGGCGAGGCGGCCGACCACGTGCTGTTCCACGGCCCGCCCGGCCTCGGCAAGACCACGCTGGCATCGATCCTGGCGCAGGAGCTGGGCGTCGAGATCACGCACACGTCGGGCCCCGTCATCGAGCGCCCGGGCGACCTCGCGGGGCTGCTCACGAACCTGGGACCTCGCGGCATCCTGTTCGTCGACGAGATCCACCGGCTGAGCGCCGTCGTCGAGGAATATCTCTATCCCGCGCTCGAGGACTTCACGCTCGACATCCTGCTCGACCGTGGCCCCAACGCGCGGTCGCTCAAGATCAACCTCGAGCGGTTCACGCTGGTCGGCGCCACGACGCGCTCGGGCCTGTTGTCGGCGCCGCTGCGGTCCAGGTTCGGGGTCACGCTGCGGCTCGACTACTACGCGGCCGAGGACCTCGCGCACATCGTGAATCGCTCGGCCGGCATCCTCGGCGTCACGGTCGACCCCGACGCGGCGATCGAGATCGCGCGGCGCTCGCGCGGCACGCCGCGCGTGGCGAACCGGCTGCTGCGGCGCGTGCGCGACTTCGCGCTGATCAAGGCCGACGGCATCGTGACGCTGCCCGCCACGCGCGAGGCGCTCAAGCTCATGGAAGTCGACGAGCGCGGGCTCGACGAGATGGACCGCCGCCTGCTGGACGCGCTGATCACCAAGTACCAGGGCGGCCCGGTCGGATTGAACACGCTGGCCGTGGTGGTGGGCGAGGAGTCGGGCACGCTGGAGGACGTCTACGAGCCGTTCCTCGTGCAGGAGGGGTTTGTGCGGCGCACGCCGCGCGGCCGCGAGGCCACGCCGCTCGCGTATACGCACCTGGGTTACGAGGTGCCGGCGGCGCTGCGCGCCGGCGAGCCCTCGCGGATCCGGCAGCCCGAACTGCCGCTGTCCTGAGCGCCCCCGGCAGCGACGCGGCGCGAGAGCCGATGCGGCTCGAGGATCTCGACTACGCGTTGCCCGAGGAACTGATCGCGCAGCACCCCGCCGCGCGCCGCGAGGACGCGCGCCTGCTCGTCGTCGATCGCACGCGAGGCACGCTCGAGGATGCGGTGTTCGCGGACCTGGGGCGGTTCCTGGTCCCCGGCGACCGGCTGGTGGTGAACGAGACGCGCGTGCGTCCGGCCCGGCTCGAGGTGCGCCGCCCGAGCGGCGGGCGGATCGAGTTGCTGCTGGTGCGTCCCGAGCCCGACGGTTCGTGGCGCGCACTCGCGCGGCCCGCCAAGCGCGCGGTGCCGGGCACGGTGCTCGCGACCGCGGATGGCGGCCTCGAGCTGGAAGTCGTGGGCGCGGGCGAGGACGGCGAGCGCAGCGTGCGCGTGACGCGCGGCGATCTCGCCGCGACACTCGATCGCGAGGGCGAGGTGCCGCTGCCCCCCTACATCCACCGCCCGGTCGAGCCGGCCGACCGCGAGCGCTACCAGACCGTGTTCGCGCGCACCGACGGCGCGGTCGCCGCGCCCACGGCCGGACTGCATTTCTCGACCGGTCTGCTCGCGGCGCTCGCCGCCCGCGACATCGGGACGCTGCCGGTCACACTCCACGTCGGTCCCGGCACGTTCCGGCCGGTGACCACGGAGGATCCGCGCGAGCATCGCATGGACGCAGAATGGTTCGAGGTGCCGGCGGCCACCGTCGCCGGGATCGCGACCGCCCGCGCCGGCGGGCGCCGCTCCGTGGCCGTGGGCACGACGTCGGTGCGCGCGCTGGAGTCGGCGTGCGATCTCAACGGCGACGTGCTGGCGCCGGCGTCGGGCTGGACGCGCGCGTTCATCGTGCCCCCGCACCGGTTCCGCGCCGTGGATGCGCTGATCACGAACTTCCACCTGCCGCGCACCACGCTGCTGCTGCTGGTCGCGGCGTTCGCGGGAGCGGAGACGATGCGGCGCGCGTACGCCCACGCCATCGCGAAGCGCTATCGGTTCTATTCGTACGGCGACGCGATGCTGATTGTGTGATAGGCGGCGGGCGGTTCATGGCGCCGGCGATACTCCACGACTTGCCTGCGGCGCGCATTACATCGGAATCGTAGCGTCCGGCTCCGCGCGCCCCAGGCCGCGCGCCGCGAGCTTCACCAGCTCACGGGCGCCGGGCAGCTCGCCGCGGCCACCGGCGCGGATCCGGCCCTCGGCGTCGATGACGAACCACGAGATCGAGTTGCGTTGCGTCACGGGGTCGATGCTCGAATAGAGGCCGCCGATTACGCACTGGGGATCGGCGATCACGCCGCACTTGAGGTGCAGGCGCCGCGTGAGCCGGGCGACCGAGCCGACCCGCATGTCGAACGCGGCCACCGGCCACACCCCGATTCCCGCGAGCGCGGGTAGCGCGCGGTCGAGGTCGGCGAGCTGCGCATCGCGCGCTCCGAACACCAGCAACACCGGGCCCTGGGCCATCAGCTGCCGGAACTCGTGCCACGCGCCGTCGGCGCCGAGATAGGAGAACGCCGGCGCGGGGTCGCCGATCACGACGCGGCCGTTGGGCTCGCCATCACTGCGCCAGCCATTGCCGGGCTCGGTGTCGCGCTCGACGACGGCGGACGAGGTGAGGCCCTCGGCCGCCAGGACTCGTGTGGCGGGCAGCAACAACAGCCCGGCGATCAATACTCGGCGCAGCATGACGGAACGCTCCTCGCGAAAGGGACCGGAATGGGATGAACGATGCGGATGGGTGCACTGCGAGGACTGCAATCTCAGGGCCACCCGCAACTCATGACGGTTGCTCGGATGCGGCGGCAGAGGACCTGCAGAAACCCACGTGCGCTGTGCGAATTGCCGCAGGCGCCGGGGGGTGTTCCCCCGATTGCGCGAATCCACCCGGCGCCAAACGACGTTACGTGTTACGTAACTCCGCGCCGGGGTGCCGCCTCGGCCTTGGAACTCATCTTGCGTTATCCCGACGTGACGCAGTGCGAGCAGGCGTTATTCCGTGCCCGCCGCCGCATGCACGTATGTGCTCGCTCCCATTTCATCCAGACCCGGCGAGGAGGCTCGACAACCATGACCGACACCACCCTCGTGCATGCCCGCACCCGCCACCTCTGGCAGGAGCTGGGCGACGAAGGCGTCATCCTCGACCTCGACGCAGGCACGTATTTCGGCCTCAACGCCGTGGGCCGCCTGGTGTGGAAGCAAATCCAGTCGCCGTGCACGCTCGCGATGCTCCGGCAGAGCGTGATGGCCGAGTTCGACGTCGACGCCAAACGCTGCGACCTGGACCTGAGGGCGTTGCTCCAGGCGTTCGCCGCCCGCGGCATGATCGATATGGACGCGGCCGCATGATGAATCCCCGCGCCTGGGCTGTCCTCGAGATCGCGCTCGTATCCGCGCTGCTGCTCCCGTCCGTGCGTGTCGCCGCGGCCCGCGAGCCGTTGCCGAGGACACGGGCCCGCCTGCGGCGCCTGCTGCGGTCTCGGCGCCGCCCCGCGCGCATCGATGCGGCCGGAGTCGGGCGTGTCGTCTCCGCGATCGGACGTCGGATGCCGGGAATCGGAACGTGCCTCACGCATGCGCTCCTCGCCGAGGCGCTGTTGCGCCGCGAGGGACATGCGGCGCGGCTCGTGATCGGCGTCGAGCGTCCGGAGCACCGACGGCTTGCTGCACATGCTTGGATCGAGAGCCAGGGCGCGGTCGTCGTCGGATCCGCCCGGGATCTCGATCGTTTCACACCCCTCGCGATGGGAAGGGATTCCCCCAACCCTCGGTCCGCAGGGACCGGATGAACCCGAAAGGAGCACATATGCACGAGAACGAAACCCGCAAACCGTACGTTACCCCGGAACTCGTCGAGTTCGGCTCGGTGGCCGATCTCACCGAGCGGCTCGGCAGCGGCTTCTGCGACGGCAACTGCAAGCAGTGACCCTCGAACCTCGGCGGCGCGCCGGAGAGACAACCGGCGCGCCGTTCGCGTTCGGCGGCCTTATGACTTCGAAGCTCTACCACGTGTTCGGCACCGTGCTCGAGAGCGACATCGAGTTGCCCGAGCTGCCCGCGGCTCTCCGGCACGAAGTGCCCGATTGGTCGTGTCATGCGCGCGCCGCGGCTTCGAGCGACACGCCGAGCCCGTCGAGCCGCATCCAATGGCTGCATCGCTCGCACGGTGAAGACGGCCGCGTGTGGATCGCCGTCGGCCGCCGCGGCTCCGGGTACGTGATTCGCGTACCGCGTATCGCGGAGTTCGCGATCGCCGCCGACGGATCCAGGATTCAGTGGCAATGCGTGCGCGGACTCCCGCCGCACACGCTGCGCCACCTGCTGCTCGACCATGTGCTGCCGCGCGTGCTCGACCTGCGCGGTGCGCTGGTGCTGCACGCCGGTGCCGTCGCCACCTCGGCCGGCGCAGTTCTGCTGCTCGGCGGCAGTGGCCGCGGCAAGTCGACGCTCACCACCAGCCTCGCCCAGCGCGGGTTCGAGATCCTCGGCGACGACGTGATCGTGCTGCGCATGATCGACGGCTGCTGGCACGCGGTGCCGAGCTACCCCGGGTTGCGGCTGTGGTCGGATTCCGCGGACCGGCTGCTCGCGGACGGCGGGTGCGTGGGACAGGTCGCGCACTACACGGACAAAACGCGTGGTGATGCGCGCAGCATGGGGGCGCGGTTCGCGACCGGCCCGGTGTCGCTCGCCCGTGCCTATGTGCTCGAACCCGCGGCGGCCGATGCGATCCCGGCGGTGGGCGCGATGTCGCCCGGCGCCACGTTCGGCGAAGTCGCGGCGCACACGTTTCGCTTCGATCCCGGCGCGCGCGAGGCGCTGCGCGACGAACTCGCGACCCTCGGCCATCTCGCCATGCAGCCGTGGTTCCGCACGCTGAGCGTGCCACGGTCGTACGATGCGCTCGACCTGGTGCACGACACCATCGTGCGGGACCTCGAACGTGGAGTTGCGGCGTGAACCTCGAGCTCGTGCAACGACGCAGTGCCCCCGGCAAGGGCAGCCTCGCTCTCGAGCTGCGGGTGCTGCTCGACGTGGCGCGCACCCGGCTGTCGCGCGAACGCCGGCATCACGTCCAGTCCACGATTGCGGGCGGACTCGATGCCGATCGCCTGCTGGCGCTGGCAGCCGGGCACGGCCTGGTACCGCTGCTGCACCATCATCTTGGCGCGACCGGCGAGCTGCCGGAGCCGGCGCACGAACGGCTGCGCGTCGCCGCGCGCGAGAGCGCGATGCTGAACATGGCGCTGTACGCTGAGCTCCACCGCCTGCTCGACGCGCTGGACGCCGCCGCGATTCCCGTCGTGCCCTACAAGGGCCCGGCGCTCGCGGTGTCGCTCTATGGCAACATCGCGCTGCGCGAGTTCCGCGATCTAGATCTTTTAGTAAGGCCCGAGGATGTGCTGCGCGTGAAGCCGCTGCTGCTCGATCGGGGCTACCGGCCCGAATACTCGCTGTCTGAGGCCGCCGAGCGCATTCACCTACGAGAATCTTGCGATTATCAGTTCGGCCGCAGCCGCGGGCGTGGCGTCGTCGAGGTGCACTGGGCGTTGCTGCCGCGCTACCTGTCGCGGCCCATGGAGAGCGGCTGCTGGCAGCGCCTGGTGCCGCGCATGCTCGGCAACCGCCAGGTGCGCGGACTCGCGAGCGAAGACTTGTTGTTGTACCTGTGCGGCCACGGCACCAAGCACGGCTGGGAGCGACTGACGTGGCTCGTCGACGTGGCTGAATGCGTGCGCGCCGACGCCGGCCTCGACTGGGACCGGCTGCGCATGCGCGCCGAGCTGCTCAAGGCCAGTCGCGTGCTTCGGCTTAGCCTCGCGATGGCGCGCGATCACCTGTCGCTGGAGCTGCCCGACGAGATCTCGTCATGGATCGACGAGGACGGCGAGCTGCCGCGCGTGATGCGTTCGATCGCGAACGGCTGGCACGATCCCCGGCCGCGCCGGGCGATCACCACGACGCTGATGCATCTGGCCACCCGGGATACTCCGGAGGAACGGTTCCGCTATCTCGTGAAACGCGCCACGAACCTCAACGAGCACGACTGGTCCTTTGTCGCTTTGCCGGAATCGCTCGTCGGGTTGTACTACCCCTTACGCGTCGTGCGACTGGCGGGGGAGGGGTTGGCGAAGATGGGGAAGACGGGAACCTGAAAGCCGAAGGCCAGCCACGTCCCCGGTCTGATCTGTTACCAGTGTGCCCGGTCCGTACCGACGAATTACCTTGACGTGCTTTCGAGCTGACCTTCCGGTACCTCGCCGCATGTCGTTTCGATCCACGCCTGTGCGCCCACAACGCGAGTTTGCGATCCCGTTCGCTCATCGACGCGGATGCCTCTCATAACTCAGCGCTTAACGCGATCTCACGCGATCTGCGAGCCTGAAATCAGGCCGCGCTACAATGATCGCGTCAACGCCCCCGCTCATTCCATTCCGCGAGCGTCCCATGAACAGCAACGCGTTTCGCCACATCGCCGACCGGACCCTGCTTCAGAATCTCGACGCGACAGTTCGAGTTGATTGCGGCACCACGGCCAGGATGCTGGGCGAGATCGGCGAGGTCGATAGGCTCCGGCTGTACCTGGGTGAAGGCCACCCGTCGATGTACGCGTACTGCGTGAACGTGCTGAACATGTCGCCCGACATCGCGTACAAGCGCATCCGCGTCGCTCGCGCGCCCGGCGGTTCCCGGCGCTTTACAAGCTGGTTGCTGAAGGCCGGTTGCATCTCAGTGCCATCGTGATGCTGGCGCCGTATCTGACGCGAGACAACGCCGACGACTTGGTGGCGGTGGCCACACGCAAGACCAAGATCGAGATCGAACTGCTGATCGCCGAGCGCTTCCCGCGGTTGGATCTGGCGACGCAGATCAAGCCGATCTCCCCGTGGACCCCGCAACTGGCCCCGGGGCCAGTTGAAGCGACCCCGCCGAGGCCAAAGCTCACGCCGCTGTCGCCGGAAAGATTTGGGTTGCAGGTCACGATCGACCGGAGCACATACGACACGCTATTGCTTGCGAAAGCGTTGCTCAGTCACGCGATGCCATCTGGCAACGTCGTGGAAGTGCTCGACCGGGCGCTGGACGTGCTCACCAGCAGCTCGAGCTGCGCATGTTCGCGGCGACGGACAAGCCCCGCGCCTGTGGATTGCTCACGGCTTCCGCGTTCCGCAGATCATAACGGCATGTTCCCGTGCTTCTTCCACGGCAGCGTCTGGCGCTTGTTGCGCAGCATCTCGAGCGCGGCGATCAGCCGGGGCCGCGTGTCGCGGGGGTCGATGACGTCGTCGAGGTAGCCCAGCTCGGCGGCGGCCCACGGGCTCGCGAACTTGTCGTTGTACTCGGCGATTAGCCGCTTGCGCTCGGCCGCCGGGTCCTTGGCCTTCGCGATCTCTTCGCGATAGAGAATATTTACGGCGCCGTCGGCGCCCATCACGGCCATCTCGGCGCTCGGCCACGCCACGTTGAAATCGCCGCGGATGTGCTTGCTCGACATGACGTCGTACGCGCCGCCGTAGGCCTTGCGCACGACGACCGTCAGCTTGGGCACGGTGGCCTCACAGTAGGCGTACAGCAGCTTGGCGCCGTGGCGGATGATGCCGCCCCATTCCTGGCGGGTGCCGGGCAGGAACCCGGGCACGTCCTCGAACGTCACGAGGGGCACATTGTACGCGTCACAGGTGCGTACGAACCGGGCGCCCTTGACCGACGAGTCGATGTCGAGCACCCCGGCGAGCACATTGGGCTGGTTCCCGACGATCCCCACGGGCCGTCCGTTGAGCCGCGCGAAGCCCACGATTAGATTGCCGGCGAAGTGCTCGTGGACCTCGAAGAACTCGCCGTCATCCACGATGCGCCGCACGACGTCTGTCATATCATAGGGCTTGTCCGAGGACTCGGGCACCACTGTGGCCAGCTCCTGGTCGCGGCGGTCGACGGGATCGGTGCAGGCGCGGCGCGGGGGCTCTTCCATGTTATTGGCAGGCAGGAACGAGAGCAGGCGTTTCACAGTGCGCAAGGCATCGGCGTCGTCCTGTGCGGCGAAATGCGCGACGCCGCTCTTCGAGTTGTGCGTCATCGCGCCGCCGAGATCCTCGAACGAGACTTCTTCGGACGTCACGGCGCGGATCACCTCGGGGCCGGTGACGAACATGTGGCTCGTGCCCTCGACCATGATCGTGAAGTCGGTGATCGCGGGGGAGTACACGGCGCCGCCCGCGCACGGGCCCATCACGGCTGAGATCTGTGGCACCACGCCCGATGCCAGCGTGTTGCGCAGGAAGATATCGGCGTAGGCGCCGAGCGATACCACGCCCTCCTGAATACGCGCGCCGCCGGAGTCGTTCAGTCCGACGACCGGCGCGCCATTGTCCATCGCGAGATCCATGATATTGCAGATCTTGCGGGCGTTGGCCTCGCTCATCGTGCCGCCGAACACGGTGAAGTCCTGGGCGAAGCAGTAGACCTGCCGGCCGTCGATCGTGCCCCAGCCGGCGACCACGCCATCCCCGGTGATCTTCTTCTTCTCCATCCCAAAGTCGGTCGAGCGGTGGGTGACGAACGTGCCCAACTCGACGAACGATCCGGCGTCGAGCAGCAACTCCAGACGCTCGCGGGCGGTGAGAATGCCCTTGGCGTGGAGTTTGGCGACGCGCTCGGGCCCGCCGCCGGCCAGGGATTCCTCGCGGCGCCGCTGGAGTTCGGCCAGACGCTGCTCTTTGTTCAAGACGCCTCCAATGGGAAGGACACCTGCGGGGAACCCCGGGCATGGAACCGGATTCCCGCAGCCCGGTCAAGAACGGCCGCCAAATTCGAAGAGATGCACGGGTCACCGGCGTGCATTAGAGTGGCGGCGCTCGGAATGCGTTCCGCCTCTCCGGATCGAATTCCGGCGGCTGCAGTCGGGCCTCGGCTACTCTCCGGTGATCTCGTGGCCCGCCGGAGCCGGAAGCATCCGCACCTTTCGGAGGATTCAATGCAAGCGCACTTCATACGAGTCTCCCGCCGCGCGCTAACGTGCGCGTTTGGGCTCGGCGCCCTGCTCGCGCTGACCGCGACTGTGGCCGGGGCCGAGACACCAGCTTTGAAAGTAACGTATCAGGTATTCACGCTCGCCAACGGGCTCAGGGTGATCCTGCACGAGGACCACAAGGTGCCGGTCGTGTCGGTGAACACCTATTACCACGTGGGCTCGGGCGACGAGAAGCCCGGCCGCACCGGGTTCGCGCACCTGTTCGAGCACATCATGTTCATGGGCTCGCAGCATGTGCCAACCGGCGAATTCGACAACCTGCTCGAGTCGGCAGGGGCGAACAACAACGGCTCGACGAACGAGGACCGCACGAACTACTACGAAGACGGCCCGTCGAATTCCGTGCCGCTGATGTTGTGGCTGGATTCGGATCGCATGGGCTACCTGTTGCCCGAGATCAACAAGGACAAGGTCGATCTGCAGCGCGGCGTGGTGCAGAACGAGCGGCGGCAGTCGTACGAGAACCAGCCCTACGGACTCAGCGAGGAGAACATCCTGAGCCGGCTCTACCCCGAGGGGCACCCGTACCACTGGCCGGTGATCGGGTCGATGACCGACCTGAACGCCGCCTCGATCACCGATGTGCGGGAGTTCTTCAAGAAGTACTACGTGCCCAACAACGCCACGATGTGCATCGCTGGCGACATCAAGCCCGCCCAGGCGCGTGCGTGGGTGGAGAAGTACTTCGGCAGCATTCCGCGCGGTCCGAAGAACGTGCGCCCCACGGCGCCGGCGTTCCACATGGCCACCAACGTGTACGGTACGATCGAGGACCACGTGCAGGTTCCGCGCGTATACGATGCCTGGCACTCGCAGAAGTCGTTCGCGTCCGACGACGCGGCGCTGCAGGTGATGGGCGAGGTGCTCGCCGGCGGCAAGTCGTCGCGGCTCTACAAGCGCCTGGTCTACGAGCTGCAGATCGCGAACCAGGTCAACGCCTATCAGGACGGCGGGCGGCTCGACGGCAAGTTCGTGATCTTCTCGACCGCGCGGCCGGGGCACGACCTGAACGAGCTGCAGAAGGTGATCGATGCCGAGGTCGGCAAGCTCGCCGAGTCGGGGCCGACGCCGCGCGAGCTGGAGCGCGTGAAGAACAGCACCGAGTCGGCGTTCATCGGCGCGATGGAAGAGGTCGGTGGTTTCGGGGGCAAGGCGAGCCAGCTCAATTACTACGACTACTTTCTCGGTGAACCGGATTCGTTCCAGGCCGACCTGCAGCGCTATCTGTCGGTGACCGCGGCTGACGTGCAACGGGTCGCGAAGCAGTATCTCGAGACTCCGCACCGCGTGGTGCTGAGCGTCGTGCCGCAGGGTCAGACCAAGCTCGCCGCCACGGAAGGAGTGCAGCCATGATCATGCTTCGTAGATCCGTGGGCATCGTCGTGGCGCTCGCGGGTTGTCTCGCGCTCGGCGTCGCGCTGCCCGGGATGGCCGCGACGCCCGTGAAGAACGTGCTCTCGAGCCCCAGGACCGGGGCCGCGAAAGCCAGGCCGGCTGCGAAGGCCGGCGCGACAGCCGCGTCCACGCACCGGACCGCGTCGAAGCCCGCGGCCATGGCGAACGGTCTCGATCGTTCCAAGCCGCCGGTGCTGGGCCCGCTGCCGCCGCTCGCGCTGCCCGCCATCCAGTCGCAGAAGCTGGCGAACGGGCTCGAGCTGGACGTGGTCGAGATGCACGAGGTGCCGGTCGTCGACGTGACGCTGCTGCTCCACGCGGGGGCGATGCGCGATCCCGCCGACACGCCGGGAATCGCGACGTTCACCGCGAACATGCTCGACGAGGGCGCGGGGTCGCGCGACGCGCTCGCGATCGCGGACGAGGAGGCGTATCTCGGCGCCGAGCTGAGCACGGCCGCGGGTGCGGAGAACGCCACCGTGAACCTGCACTGCACCAAACCCAAACTCGGGCCCGCGCTCGATCTGATGTCGGACGTGGTGCTGCGGCCGGCGTTCGCGGATTCCGAGATCACGCGGCAGCGCGAGCTGCGCAAGAACGCACTGCTCCAGCTACGCGACCAGCCCACCCAGATCGCGCCGATCGCGTTCAACGCGATTGTGTTCGGCAACGGCCACCCCTATGGGCGGCCGGCGGGCGGCAACGAAGCCTCGACCGAGCGTCTCGATCGCACCCGGGTGAAGGCGTTCTACGACGCTTACTACCGGCCCGACAACGCGCGGCTGCTGATCGTGGGTGACATCACTCCGGCCGAGGCGAAGGGCCTCGCCGAGGCGCGGTTCGGTTCGTGGAAGGCGGGCAGTGCAACGCCGCCGCCGGTAGCGACCGCTCCGGCCGCGGGGCCGCGGACGTTCTACCTGGTCGACAAGCCGGGCGCGGCGCAGTCGGTGATCCGGATGGGCAACGTCGGCGTGGCGCGCTCGACTCCCGACTACTTCCCGTTGCGCGTGCTCAACACCATGCTCGGCGGCTCGTTCACGTCGCGGCTCAACCAGAACCTGCGTGAGACCCACGGGTACACGTATGGCGCGCGCTCGGCATTCGACATGCGGCGGCTCCCGGGGCCGTTCGTCGCGACCGCCTCGGTCGTGACCGCGAAGACCGACAGCTCGCTGATCGAGTTCTTCAAGGAGCTGCGGCGCATCCGTACCGAGCCGGTGCCGGAAACGGAGCTGCAGAAGACCAAGTCGAACATGACGCTGGGATTGCCCGGCGACTTCGAGACCACCGCGGACGCCGCGGTGCAATACCTCGACCTGATCGCGAACGACCTGCCGCTCGATTCGTATTCGGGATACATCGACAAGATCGAGGCCGTCACCGCCGCCGACGTGCAGCGTGTGGCGGAGAAGTACATCGACCCGGACCACTTCGTGGTCGTGGTGGTCGGAGACCGCAAGGTGATCGAGCCAGGCATCAAGGCGCTCAACGAAGGCCCGATCGTCGCGCGCGACTTGTGGGGGCAGGAGATGCGTCCATAACGCGGCGACAGCCGCAATAGAAAGACGGATCAAACGAATTGCGCCGGGTGCTTCGAGCACCCGGCGCATTGTTTTGGATCTTGCGGGCTACGCCCGCGCGGGCCCGCAACTACCGCCCGCAAGAAGCCGCCGCTACTTCTTCGGCACGAACGACAGCGCCGCCGAGTTCATGCAGAAGCGTTCCCCTGTCGGCTTGGGACCGTCGTCGAACAGGTGGCCCAGATGGCCGCCGCAGCGCGCGCACAGCACCTCGACGCGCTCCATGCCGAGCGACGCGTCCTTGTGCAACACCACGTGATCCTTTTCGACCGGCGCCCAGAAGCTCGGCCAGCCGGTGCCGGACTCGAACTTCTGCTCCGACCGGAACAATTCGAGCCCGCACCCGGCGCACTTGTAGACACCGGGATCGTGCTCGTCCCAGTAGGCGCCGGTGAACGCCGTCTCGGTGCCGGCCTCGCGCAGCACCCGATACTGTTGGGGCGAAAGCTCCTTCCGCCACTCCGCATCCGTCTTCACGACATGTCCCACTTTGCCTCCATGTTTCGCGGGTTCGGCCGTCGCACCATCGCGCCGCGACGCCGGCTTGGCGCCCGCCTCGCGCGCGAGCGGCAACACCAGCGCGAGCGCGGTCACGGCGAGCAGCATCGACCAACCCTGGGTTTGGCGTGTCATTGGATCCTCCAAATGGGGCGCCGTTGCCGGCCGGTCGGCCTGCCGCCCGGCGCCGTCATCCTCAATACGCAGGAGTGCGGCATTTGGGATGTCCTGGGACCGGTTTCCAGGTTCGGAAACGGTCAAGCCTTAGGGCCTTTAACCTGCGCGTGCTCATTGGATCCTGAGCGCCTTCCGCGCCGCGGGCAGCGCGAGCTCCGCCCAGGCGGCGTGCATCACGGGCGACGGATGGAGTCCGTCCCCCGCCACGAGCTTCGGGTCGCCGGCCACGAGCCGCGACTCGGGCGTCACGTCCACCCACTGCGCGCCGGCGTGCGCCACGCCCTCGCGAGCGGTCGTGTTGAACGCGTCGATCTGTCGCGCGATCGCGGCCCGGTCGCGGCCTGCGGCGAACGGCGTCACGCCCCAGTCGGGGATCGACAGCACCACGACCCGATCCGCGCGGCCGCCCGCGAATGCCACCGCGCGCGCCAGCAGCGTGTCGAACTGCGCCCGGTATTCCGTCACGGAGCGGCCGCGGTACTGGTTGTTCACGCCGATCATCAGCGTGACCAGGTCGTAGGGCCCGCGCGGCGCCGCGGCGTCGATGGCGGCCGACAGCTCGTCGGTGGTCCAGCCGGTGCGCGCGATGATGTCGGGGGCGTCCATGGCGGCACCGGAGGCCACGAGCCCTGCCACCAGCCGCTCCGGCCACCGGTCCGTCGCGGCCACGCTCTCGCCGATCGTGTAGGAATCGCCCAGCGCCAGGAAACGCATGCTGCCTCCGGTGCGCTCCTCCGCGGGCGCGGAACGCTCGTGCTGCACCGCGCATCCGGCCGCGAGGACGCCGAGTGCGACCACCAACGCCCGTCGTGCCACGGCTGCCCAATCCATGGGCTGCATGGTACTGTGATCGGTCATGAATCGCATGCGACTCGATCATATGGAGTGGAGCAAGGGCACGCTCGGCATGGCGGCGATCGACCTCGCCGACAGCGCGATCTCGGCGCCGGATCTGGCGGCTCTGGGGCTGCCGCACACGGCGCAACTGCCGTCCTCCGGTCTCGCGCTCGTGCATCAGCTCGAGCGCGCGCTCGGGGTTCGCCTGGCGGCTCCCGGGGGCAGGGTACAGGTGGTGGCTGGCGCCAGCGAGGCGATTGCCGTGGTGTTCGGCGCGCTGCTCGACCCCGGCGACGAAGTGCTGGTGGAAACGCCGGGCTACCAGCCCCACGCCGAGGTACCGAAATTGTTCGGCGCCACGGTGCGGACATTCGCGCGGTCTCGCGGGCAGGGCTATGCTGGATGGGCATCGGCGATCGAGGAGCAGCTCGGGTCCGCCACCCGGCTGGTGGTGCTGTCGGACCTCCACAACCCGAGCGGTGCCATGGCTACGACGGCGGACCTCGACGCGCTCGGTGTGCTCGCCCAAGCGCGCGGCTTCCACGTGCTCGTCGACGAAACGTTTCGCGACGCCGGTCCGGCGCCCACCGGCACCATCGCCGTGCGCGGCCCCCAGTGGGTCAGCATCAGCTCGCTCACCAAGGCCTACGGACTCGGCGGACTGCGCATCGGCTGGATCGCGGCGCACGCCGATGTGCTGCTCCGGTGTTTCGAGTGCCATGACGGGCTGTCGGTGCAGCCGTCTCACCTAAGCGTGGCGCTGGCGCTCGAGTTGATCCCGCACCTCGACGCCCTGCGCGCTCGCACGCACCGGCTGCTGGCGGCGAACCATATCCACTGGGCCCAGTTCATCGCCCGGGTCGGCGCGGCACTCGAGCGCGCCGGCATGCCGCTCCAGCGCGGGGTGGCGCCGTGCGGCACCACGACATTTGCGGCATTCGGCCGGGAGGGTCTGGGCGATGCGTTCGCCCGGCACGCGTTCGAGCGATACGACGTCGCCGTGACCCCCGGGCGCTTCTTCGGCGACGCGGCGGGATTTCGGGTCGGGCTCGGAGTCGAGGCGGCGCAGCTCGACGCCGGCATCGAGCGCCTGGAACGCGCCGCGCGCGAGTTTCCCACAACCCTCACCGCACGCGAGGCGATTGCATGACCGAACCCAGCATCATGGATCGGATCCAGACCGAGATGGTCGCCGCCATGAAGTCCAAGGATGTCGACACGTTGAGCACGCTGCGTATGCTCAAGACGGCGTTGATGGAAGCCAAGACCAAGAAGCCCAAGGACGCCGTGCTGTCGGCGGACGAGGAGATCGAGATCCTGCAGCGCTACGTGAAGAAGCGCCGCGAGGGGATCGAGGAATACCGCAAGCTCGGCCGCGAGGACGTGGTGGCGAAGGAGGAGCAGGAGATCGCCGTCACCGCGCGGTTCCTGCCGCAGGCGGTGTCCGAGGCCGAGCTGCGCGCGGTGGTGGCGGAGGCCGTGAAGCAATCCGGCGCCACGGGCCCGCGCGAGATGGGCAAGGTGATCGGCCTCGTGATGGCGCAGGTCAAGGGCCGCGCCGAGGGAGCGCAGGTCTCGAAGCTGGTGAAGGAGGCGCTCGGAAGCTGAGCTTCCGAACGGCAACCGACTCTGTTAAGTTATTGCAATGAAAGCGACTCCTCCGAAGCGGCCGTGGTTCTCGAGTTCCATGTGGGTGAGCGTTGCATGGGTTGCCTGTGCGCTGGCCCTGCATGCGCAGCCGTTGGCCGCGTCCTCGCGGTCCGAACGGGCTCCGCGGCTTGTCGTGCCCGGCTCCAGCGTGTTGCACGCCGATGAGCGAATCGACCTGCGGTGGCACGGTGGAGGAAGGAACGTCGAGGAGATGGAGATCCTGCTCACGACCGACGGGCCCAACGGTCGCACCGTGCGTATCTCGCCGCAGCTCGATCCCCGGCGCGGCGTCTTCGTCTGGCGCGTGCCCGATCTGGGTGGGGCCACGTCCGCGCGCCTGAGCGTGCGTTTCAATTGCGACGGCCACGAAATCGAAGGCGAGCCCACGAGTATGCTCCGTATTCTCTCGGCTGCAGATCCATCGCCGCCCGCCGCTCTGCTGCCGGAGGCGGCCGACCGTGAGGCGGGGTCATCGGCCAATGGTCGCGGCGGCGACAAGGGTTCGAGCGCCGGCAGCGGCGAATCCGAAGCGGGCCGCGAGATCCACCAGCTCCTGCGCGCCGCGAGCCAGTCCCACAGTCCGACCTCGGGCGAGCTCGCCGGGTCGTCGGCTCCGCCCAATTCACGCCAGTTCTCCATTCCGCCATTCGTGCCCACGCGGAACTGATCGCGTTCGGGGCGAACCCGGATCTCCCATAGACCTCGAACCCGCGGTGCGACACGGTCGCGGGCGATAACGAGCGTCGTATCGAGAAGGAGACGGTGCACGTCGCGACCTCACGTGCGGCCCGCGCTCCCTCGCGAGATTCCCGTTCACAAAACCACGAACTGCAGACCTAGCCCACTCGGGCGGGTCATTCAAACCTACTGGACCTTCGCCGTTCGGGACGATTCCAAGCCCCGGGCCATTTGCGAAACCATGAATTCCGGCATGACACCCAAGGAGACTCGTACGATGAATCGCGGCCGTAGCATGTCCAACACACTCGCCATCACCTTCGCGACGCTGCTGTCGTGGGCCGCCGGCGCGGCGGCGCAATCCATTATCGGAACCGTTGGCTCCGCGGGCAGCGGCATCGTCGGAGCAACGGTGCGGGTCCTGGAGCTCAATCGCATCGAACACACGGGTGCCCACGGACAATTCACGTTCCCCAACATTCCGAAGGGAACGTACAGGGTCTTCGCGGGCGCCATCGGGCACGCGTCCACGATTCAGACGGTCGAGGTGGGCGGCGCCAACGTGTCGGTAGCATTCGATCTCAAGGAATCCGCGATCCCGATGGAGGAGATCGTGGTTTCCGCATCGCCTTATGCGCGGCCGGCGGACGATCAGTATCAGGCAGCGGAGTCCAAGTCCCAGGTCGAATTCGAGAACAGCGCAGGTTCGAGCTTCGCCGAGAAACTCTCGGATCTGCCAGGGGTCACGGTCCGCGCCAACGGCTCCGCCCCATCGCGACCGATTCTGCGGGGCCTGTCCGACAACCGCGTCCTGATCCTCGAGAACGGACTCCGCACCGGCGACATCGCGACCTACGATCCGGCGCATGCCACCCCGATCGAAGCCATCGGCGTGTCGCAGATCGACGTGGTGCGCGGTCCCGCGAGCATCCTCTACGGACCCAGCACCATCGGTGGACTCGTCAACGTCATCACCAACGTCGTGCCCGCCGTTTCGGACCGTCCCGTCTCCGGTACGATGGCCGTCGAGGGTAATTCCGTGAGCGATCAGTACGCCGGCTACTTCAATACGGTCTACAGCGGCAATCACCAGGCGTTCCGGGTGTCCGCCGGTGGACTCCATTCCCAGGATATTCGTATTCCGTCGGGCTCGTACACGGATCCCGCCAGCGGCGTGGCATTCGATCTCGACCGCATGCCGCAGACGTTCGATCACAGCCACGAGGAGGGCCTCGGCTACTCCTATCAGGGCGACTTCGGCACGATCGGCATCGGTGGCAAGCACTACGAGATGAACTACGGCATTCCCGGAGTCCCGCCGAACCCGGATTGGGAGACCAATCCCCCGGCAACGTCACGCATTGCCCAGCGCAGGAATACGGTCGAGCTCCTGAGCACGATCAACGGCGGCAACTCATGGGCGAGGCAGTGGAAGCTCAACGCGAACTACAACGACTACAATCACTCGGAGTTCCCGACCGCCCAGGACTCGACCGGCGTATCCGATCCGCAGGCGAATCATTTTCACAAACGCGCGTTCAACGCGGACCTGCGGCTGCAGCATCGGCCGGCGGGCAGGCTCCAGGGCACGCTCGGGCTGTGGACGAACATCGAGAACCTCACCATCGACGGCGACCAGCCGCTCGGGCCGAACTCGGTGACCAGCGGCTACGCGGGCTACGCGTTCGAGGAGTATCGTGTGGCGGAGCACACGCGCCTGCAGGGCGGCCTGCGCTTCGACTACAACAGGATCCAGACGAACCCGAGCGCCTCATCCACGGATTCGGTGTTCCAGACGCTCGACGTGACGAAGACATCCAATGCGGTCACCGCGTCGTTCGGCGCGATCCATGAGATCAGCTCCGAGGTGACCGGTTCCGTGAACGTCGCCCGTTCGTTCCGCGCCCCCACGGTGCAGGAGTTGTTCGCCAACGGGCTCGATGCTCCGAGCGGTACCTATTCGATCGGCACCGATGACCTGGAGTCGGAGACGGGGTTGGGTGTGGACGCGATGCTCAAGGGCAATTTCCAGACGGCATCCTTCGAGGTGTCGCCCTACCTCAACGTCATCCACAACTACATCTACGGGTTCCTGCGCGGCGACACGATTCAGGCGTTCCCCGTCCGCAAGTTCGCCGCCACCGATGCGCGCCTGGCAGGGTTCGAAGCGAGTGCGACGGTTCAGGTGGCCAAGCACATGGCGATCAAAGCGAGCGGGGACTACGTCAACGCGGAGGACACGAAGCTGAACGTGCCGCTCCCGTTCACGCCGCCACTCCGGGGACTCGTGCGCGGGACGTATCAGGACGACAAGTACATGGCCATGGCCGAGTGGCGTGGTGCGGCGAAGCAGACGCGGCTCGGCGACGGCGACACTCCCACGCCCGGATACGGCATCGCGAATGTCGGCGTGGGGCTGCGGTTCGTCAAAGGTGGGATCGTGCACAATCTCAGCGTCCACTGCGACAACGTGTTCGATCGCGTCTACCGGGACCATCTCTCGGTCATCAAGGACTTCCTCCCGCAACCGGCACGGGGCTTCCGGCTGAACTTCGAAATTCAGTTCTAACGGTCCCTGCAACCCATCGGGGGACGCTCCGTGCGTCCCCCGATTCTGACTTCACAGGGCGAATCTTCCCCGGAAGAATGCGGTCATCGCCACCCACGAGCGTCGCGCGGCCTTTTCATCGTAGGCCAGGCCGGGGATCTTATACGCGTCGGCGCCGGGGTTGGTGAACCCGTGCACGGCGTGGCCGAAGTAGAACATCTGCCAGTCCACGCCCTTCTCGTCCATGCCCTTCTGGAACGCGGCGATTTGAGCGGGGCTCTCGAACGTATCGGCTGCGCCATGGCAAACCAGAATCGCAGGCTTGATCGAGTCGCCCGGTTGCGGGGCAGGAAGGCCGCCGTGGAACGTCACGACGCCCCTCAGGTCGGCGCCGCTGTAGGCCAGTTCCAGCGCGCACGCGCCGCCGAAGCAGTAACCGGTCGCGCCCAGCCGGGCATGGTCGACCGCGGGTACCGCAGTCAGCTGATCCAGTGCCGCGATCGCCCGTTCCCGCATCGCCGGCTTGCCGTAGACTTCGCCCGAGAGCTTCCCCGCCTCGGTTGCATCGTTCGTCGTCTTGCCGCCGCCATACATGTCGGCTACAAACGCGACATACCCAAGCCTGGCCACATCGGTCCCCACGCCCTTCATGCGGTCATTCACCCCCCACCATTCAGGGAATACCACCACACCCGGACGCGGTCCCTTCAGGGCGTCGTCGTAAACCAGAAATCCTTTCATCTGCACATCGCCGGCCTTGTAGGTGACGGTCTTGGTTACGATGGCCGCGTTCGCGGCTGGAACGAAGATCGATAATGCCAGGCAGACGGCAGCGGCTTGGGCGCGCATGGTTTTCGAGTCCTTTCTGGAACGGGAAGGGAATTGGCATCGGTGCACAGCGTCCCCAGCCGATCACGCCAAGGCATGGCTGGAGTCTAGCGCGGACAATTCAAGAATCGCCAGCCGGCGTTCGAGCTGTCTGCGCTGCGTTCCCTTGCGAATCTTGTGAGCGGGCGAAGGAGCGTGACGATGGCACGGTTCCCCACGCCGGTAGTCACCAGACGGGAAAGTCATATCTCCTTGCCGCGGGCGCGCCTACAATGAGCCGGATGAAACGGACCGGCCGACCCCGCGTCCGCGGATGACCCGGCTTTAGCGGAAAGACGGCCGCCATGCCTCGCAACGACATCACACAGATCCTGCGCGACCTGCGCGGCGGTGAACGCGATGCCGTCGGGGCCCTGCTGCCGCTCGTCTACGACGAGCTGCGCGTCATGGCGCACAGGCGCCTCTCTCCGGGCGCCCGGGACGTGACTCTCGACACCACCGCCCTGGTCCACGAGGCCTATCTCCGTCTGTTCGACCGCGACCGGCTCGATTGGAAGGACCGGCGCCATTTCTTCTCGGTCGCCGCCATCGCCATGCGCCAGATCGTGGTGGACCACGCCCGCCGCCGCAGCACCACCAAGCGCGGCGGCCACCTCAGGCGGGTCGACCTCGACTCGTCGCAGCTCGCCCTCGAGGGCCAGGCCGAAGAAATTCTGGCCCTCAACGACGCACTTTCGCGTTTAGCCTTGTTGGACGAGCGACTCGCCCGCGTTGTCGAGCTCCGGTTCTTTGCCGGCCTCTCGGTGGAGGAGGTCGCCCAGGTGATGGAGACCAGCGAGCGCACCGTGAAGCGCGACTGGCGCAAGGCGTGCGCGCTGCTCTATCAGGCGATGACCGCCGAGGAGCCGAGATGAACCTGATGCTGCACAGTGCCATCGATGTCGAGCGCTGGCATCGCATCGACTCTGTGCTGGACGTGGCGCTGGAGCTGCCGCCGCACGAGGTGGGGGCCTATCTCGACCGCGCCTGCGCCGGCAGCCCGGTGCTGCGCGCCGAGGTCGAGGAGCTGCTCGAAGCCGACCGGCGCGCGGCCGGGTTCCTGTCGGTGCCGCCGGCGCTGGTCGCGGATGCCTTCGCGGACGATGGCCGGACGGCCGGAGCCGGCGCCAATCCGACGCCGGATTCCGCGGCCCAGGATGCCGCGCCGCCCGCACGCCTCGGTCGCTACGGGATTCTCGACGAGCTGGGCCGCGGCGGCATGGGGATCGTCTACCGCGGATTCGACGAGACGCTCGGGCGGGAGGTGGCGATCAAGGTGTTGCCTGCCGCGGTAGCGGAGGACCCGGAGCGGCTGGGACTGTTCCTGCGCGAGGCCAAGCTGCTGGGCGCCCTCCACCACCCGAACATCGCGGGCATCCGCGGCATCGAGCAGGCCGCGGGGCGTCGCTATCTGATCCTCGAGAAAATCGATGGCTGGACCCTGGCCGACCGGATGCGCGCGGGCCCGCTGCCGGTCGCGGCCGGGCTGGATGCCCTGGCCCAGGTCGCGAGCGCGCTCGCCGCCGCCCACGCCTATGGCATCGTGCATCGCGATCTCAAGCCCGGCAACATCATGATCACACCCCGCGGGCTCGTGAAGGTGCTCGACTTCGGTCTCGCGATGCACGTGTCGGATCACCATGCCGCCCGGCGCGGCGCAGCCGCCGGGGAGGGAGCGTCCGGTTCGCCGCCGGCCGGGGCGCGGCGCGGCACACCCGGGTACATGAGTCCCGAGCAGGTCCTGGGCCGGCCCCAGGATGAGCGCGCCGATCTGTTCGCGTTCGGGGCGGTGCTCTATCACGCCCTCGCCGGCGAGCGGGCGTTCCGCGGAGGATCGGTGTACGCCGTGCTCGACGCGACCCTCCACGCGTCACCCGACTTCACGCGGATTCCTGAGGAAACGCCGGCGCCGGTGCGCGAACTGCTCGCGAGGCTCCTGGAGAAGGATCCCGCGCGTCGGCCCGCGGATGCCTCGGAAGTCGCGGCCATGCTGGCCCGGGGCGCCCGCGGCGAGTCGCCCGTTGCTGCGGCGCGCGATTCGCGGGCGCACGGATGGGCCGGAAACGCAGGAGCGGCGAGCTCGTGGTCACCTCAGGATTCCCGCGCCGAGGGCTGGCCCGAGCCGGCGACGCCCCTGATCGGACGCGAGCGCGAGATCACGGAGACCCTGGAACTGCTCGAGCGCGCGCCAATCGTGACACTCACCGGTACGGGCGGCTGCGGCAAGAGCCGCGTCGCCCTCGAGGTCGCGCGTTCGGCGCGTGGCCGCGTGGCGCGGGACCGCGCGCCCGGCGGCGGGCCCGCGAGCGCGTCAGGCACCGGTGCGCGTCCCGTGTGGTACGCCGATGTGTCCTCGGCGACGGACCTGGCCGCCATCGCGGCGGCCATCGCCGCCGCGGCCAGGCTGCGCGACCCCGCCGAGACCGGACTCCCCGACGCCCTGGCCGGGCGGCTCGGCGAGCACGGCGGGCTGCTCGTGCTCGACAACGTGGACCGGGTGCCCGCCGAGTGCGCGGCGCTGGCGGGCCGGTTGCTCTCCGCCGCGGCGGGACTGCGCATCCTGGCCACCTGCCGCGAGCGCCTCGGCATCGGGGGCGAGCAGACGTTTGCAATCGCACCGCTCGCAGTGCCCGACGCCGACACGCCCGCGCGCCGCGATGCGGTGCTTGCGTTCGCGTCCGCCCGGCTGTTCGAAGCGTGTGCCGCGACGCTGCCCGGCGGCTTCGAGATCACCGACACGAACGCCGCGCGCGTCACGGCACTGTGCCGCGACCTGGACGGCGTGCCGCTCGCGATCGAGTTGACCGCGGCGCTGCTGCGCCACCAGAGCCTGGAGGCTATCGTCTCCGAGGTGGCGCACGCCGCCGGCGGCCAGGATCCGCTGCAGGGCGCTCTCGCGCTCGGGTATCGGCGGCTCGCCGCCGACGAGCGCCGGTTCCTCCGCGCGCTCTCGGTGTTCACCGGAGGCTGGAATCTGGAGGCCGCCGCCGCGGTATGCGAAGTGGATCGTGACGAATTCGTGGCGCTCGACTTCCTGACGCGGCTTATCGACAAGTCGCTCGTCACGGTGCAGTGCGCCGATCGCATCGAGCCCCGCTACCGGCTGCTCGAGCCGATTCGCCACTTCGCCGCGACCCAGGCCGGGCTCGCGCAAGAATCACACGCTCTGCGGGCGCGCCACCTGGACTGGTTCGTGGAGCAGGTCGAGCGCACGTCGCCCGCACTCCAGAGCGGCGCCGATCAGGCGCGTGCCCTCGCCCGGCTCGAAGCCGATCATCCCAACCTGCTGGCCGCGCTGGCCTCGTGCGAGGACACCGCGGACGGCTCCCGCCAGGCGTTGAGGCTGGCCGGGTCGGTGTGGCTGTTCTGGTACATACGCGGCCACTTCACACGCGGCCGCGAAGCGCTGGCAAGAGCACTCGCCCTGCCCAGCGCCCCGACGCTGGCGCCGGCGCGCGCCCAGGCCATGTACGCCGCGGGCGGGCTCGCGCTGTTCCAGGGCGACTACGCGGAAGGGCGGCGCCTGAGCCGTGCGGCGATCGAACTCTATGAGCAGCTCCACGACTCGCTGGGTCTCGCGCGATCGCTGGTACATCTCGGCCTGTGCGAAAGCGGTGAGCAGCGTTATGCCGAGGCTCGCGACCACACCCGGCGAGCCATCGAGATGTTCCGTGGGCTGGGCGAGGAGCGGCGCCTGTCGGTGGCGCTCAACAACCTCGGGGTGTTCGAGCGCCAGCAGGGCGACTTCGCCGCGGCGTTTCCCCATCACGAGGAGGCCCTCGCATTGCTCGAGCAGGCCGGCGACCAGGATGGCATGCTCGTGACGCGCGTGAATCTCGCCCTCGCCTCCACGCGGCTCTGCCGCGAGGCGATCGCCGGGCGGCACATCGACGCCGCGCTGGAGCTGGTGCAGGAGCTCAAGGCCCGGCGGTCCGGCGCTGCCGCGCTCGAGGTGGCAGCCGAAGTGCTGGCGAACCGCGGACTCACCGCCGAGGCCACGCGACTGTTGGGCACCGCGCGGGCGCTGCGAGCCGCGATCGGCCTCGCGCCCGATGCCGGTTGGCGCCGGGTGCTGGACCCGCTCGCGGTGCGATTGCAGGCGGGATCCGGCTCGGAACGGTTCGAGCGGTGGATCGCGGAAGGAACGGACAGACCGTTCGAGGAGTCCGTTCGGGAGGCGCGGCGATGTCTTGTGCGCGCGACGATGCTGGAGGGGGGGGCATGACCACCACGCTGCTTGAGCGCGCCCTGCGCACGATCGACATGGGCCGGGCCGCATTCATACTCGTCGCTGCGTCGCTGATCGTCGCCGGCTTCGAGGCGCCCCCGGCGTTCGCACGCGACCTCTGCCCGGGGTGCCAGGCCGAGAACGATACCTCGTCTTCACCGGGCAACATCGGGAGCCCGCGCTGGCCGGTGGACCGGGCGGTCACGCCGCCCATCGTGTTCGTGGCGAAGGACTCGGAGGTGCATTGTGCGCTCCCCGCCGGCGATACCTGGATCATCGAGACCGTCGATCCCATCCCCGGCGCAGGCGGGTGCTCGATCACGCTCGACGACGCGCACGATCCCCTGATCGCCTATCACGACCGGAACGGCATGCTATTCTGGTCGCGTCGGCTGTCCTCCGGCTGGACGAAGGTTCCCATCGACCGCGGCAGCTTCGTTCCGGGCTCGACCTCGATTGCCCGGGTGCCCGCGGGGCTCGCGATCGCCTACGTGGATGCCGCCGCCGGAATTCTTCGCTACGCCGAGCAGGACGCCAGCGGGGCATGGCACATCGAGAGCGTGGCGCCGGCCATCGGCGTCGAGGCATACCCGTCGCTCGTGGTCGACGGGAGCCTGCGGGCGATCAGCTACTACGACCCCGCGCGCCACGATCTGCGGCTGGCCTTGCGCACGATCGTGGGTGGGTGGACCACGCAGACGATCGACAACTCCGCCGACGTGGGCGGCTACAGCAGCCTGGTCGGGCAGCCGTCGCAAGGCGTCGTCGGCGTGGCGTATTACGACTTCACGCACGGCGACCTGCGCTACGCCCACGGCAGCCCCGGCGGAGGATTTACCGTCCAGACGGTCGATGCCGGCGGCGACGTGGGCCGGTTCTGCTCGGCCGTCGCGTTCGCCGGGACCGCCCAGGATCATGTCGGGATCACCTATTACGACCGGGACCACGGCGATCTCAAGTACGCGCTCCTGCAGGGCGAAACGTGGTCGCTCCTGACGCTCGACGCGGCGGGGGACGTGGGGAGACATGCGAGTTGTGGCGGAACGCTCGTTCCCGGAGACACCCTGGGAGTCGCCTACGTCGACAACGGCACGGGTACGCTCAAGTATCTGCTGCGCACGCGTAACGTGACGGCGGTGCCGGCGCCACCCGTGCCGCACGGCGCCATGCACGTCACCTGGGAGCGGACGAGCGCCGGGGGCCGGATTCGATTCAACCTGGCGTCTGCGGGGCCGGTGCGCGTCACGATCTACGATGCGCAGGGTCGCCGGATCGCCGCCCCGTTCACGCACGAGTTGCCGGTGGGTGCCGCGGAGGTCGATTGGAACGGGCGGGATAGCCAGGGTCTGGCGGTGCGTTCCGGCGTGTGCTTCGTGCGCGTGGCGGCGGGCGGGGAGTCCGGAGTGGCGGCGGCGGTGCTGGTAAGGTAGAACCGCGGAGGGGGACTGGCCCCGGATCCGGAAGCGTGGTGAAATGCGGTGGTCATCCCGCATGCTCATCGCCGCCCACGATCACAACCGCCACCGTCCCTGCTGCCCTGAACAGGAGTCCACGTCGATGAAGCCGTCCCTCCGTTCGATCGCTGCGCTTGCCTTGTGTGCCGGCGCCGTTTGCGCCGCCGCCGCTGCTCCCAAGCCCGCCCACCCGGCCGCGGGATCCGACGTGCTCGCCGCGCACCGCAATACCGCGGTGAGTCCGGCCGCCGACTTCTTCGAATACTCGAACGGACTGTGGCTGCAGCAGCATCCGATTCCCGCCTCCGAGAACTCGTGGGGCATCGGGCGCGAGGTGCAGAACGAGACTTACGCCCGCCTGCTCACGATCAGCCAGTCGGCCGCGGGGGCACACGCCGCGCCCGGGACCGAAGCCCAGAAGATCGGCGACTTCTGGGCGACCGCCACGGACTCGGTGCTTGGAGAGCATGTGGGCCTGGTACCCCTGCGTTCCGAACTGGACCGCATCGACGCGGTGCGCGACGTCGCCGGCATCCTCGATGCCACCTTCGCGCAACTGCCGCTGGGAACCGGAGCGTTCTTCGGGCTGCGCGTGGGGCAGGACCAGAAGGCCAGCGACGTGATCGCGGTTGGGCTGGGCCAGGGCGGCCTCGGCTTGCCGGACCGCGATTTCTACTTCAAGCCCGATTCGAACTCGATGCGCGTCCGCGCCGCCTACCCCGGTCATGTGCAGAAGATGCTCGAGCTGGCGACGCCCGCCGCAGCCGCGCGTCGCGGCGCGGGCACCGCGGTCGTCGCGTTCGAGACCGCGCTGGCCCGCGTCTCGCGCACCCGTGCCGACCGCCGCGACCCCGAGAAGAACTACAACAAGCTGGGCGTCGGCGACGTCACCGCGAAGCTCACGCCGTCCGTCGACTGGTCGAGCCGCCTGCCGGCGTTGGGGCTCACGAACGTGACCTACATCATCGTGGGGCAGCCGGAGTTCTACACTGCGCTCGACAGCCTGCTGCACGCCACGCCGGTCGAGGTGCTCAAGGACTACATGCGCTACCACCTGGTCTCGGCGTACGCCGACTACCTGGGCGGAGCCGTGGAGGCCGAGGACTTCGCGTTCTACGGCACGATCCTGTCGGGCCAGCAGGTGCAGCGGCCGCGCTGGAAGCGCGCGCTCGACGCCGAGGAGAACGCCCTCGGCATGGTGCTCGGCAAGTTGTACGTGAAGGAGTACTTCTCGCCGCAGGCCAAGGAGCGGTACAGCCGGATGGTCGAGGACATTCGAACCGCGTATCGCGATCGCATCGGCCGGCTCGACTGGATGAGCGACGCCACCAAGCAGAAGGCGCTCGACAAGCTGGCAAAGGTCGGCAAGAAGGTCGGCTACCCCGACAAGTGGAAGGACTATTCGGCGCTCACGATCGGGCGCGAGTCCTGGGCGGCGAACATGATGAGCGCGTCGCGCTGGCAGTTCGCCGACCGCGTCTCGAAGTTCGGCAAACCGGTGGATCGGACCGAGTGGAACATGACGCCGCAGACCTACAACGCCTACTACAGCCCGTCCAACAACGAGATCGTGCTGCCGGCCGCCGCATTCGCGATTCCGGGTGTGTCCGACGCCAACGCCGATGACGCGATGACCTACGGATACGCGGCGGCGTCGACGATCGGCCACGAGATCACGCACGGGTTCGACGACCAGGGCCGGCAGTACGACGCCAGCGGCAACCTGAAGAGTTGGTGGACGCCCGAGGATGAGACCAGGTTCAAGGCCCGCGCCCAGCGCATCATCGACCAGTTCGACGCCTACGAGCCGCTCCCCGGGATGCACATCAACGGCCGGGCGTCGACCGGCGAGAACATCGCGGATCTCGGCGGCGTCCTGCTCGGTCTCGACGCGTTCAAGAAGACCGCGCAGTACAAGGAGGGTGAATCGATCGCCGGGCTGACGCCGACCCAGCGATTCTTCCTGGGCTATGCGCTGAGCTGGATGGACCAGACGCGCCGGGAGATGCTGGCCCAGCGGCTGCTGTCCGACGTTCACGCGCCGGCCAAGTGGCGCGTGCTGGGGCCGCTCGCGAACGTTCCCGAGTTCTACGCGGCATTCGGCGTCAAGCCCGGGGATCCAATGTGGCGGCCGGACAGTACGCGCGTCAGCATCTGGTAGAAGGCGCGGCGGCAGCGCATTGAGCTGCATACCACGGCTTATCGGCGCCGGCGCCCGAGCGCGTCGCTATCGGCCCATCAGGTGTGGCAGCGGATCGGCGAGCAGGTAGGGCCAGATCGTCTCGTGCGGAGCGACGAACCCGCTGCCCAGCGGCCACCGGCAGCACGCGCGCAGCGATGACCTCGCCTGGAGGAATCGCTGCGCGCGCGGGCGTGGCGGCGCGAAGTCGATGCCGAGCGCCGCGAGGCATGCGAGCTGCGGGAAGTCGACGCCCGCCGCGTGGGACGCCAGCAGGCTCGACCAGTACCGTGGATTGATTTCGAGCACGGACAGGCTGCCGTCGCGCTCGTCCACGCGCAGGTCGACGTTCGCGATGCCCGACCAGCCGAGTGCCGCAACCAGGCGGCGAACGAGCTTCGACGCTTCCGGATGATCGAGCATCTCGAGCTGCGTTGGCGTCGAGAAGCCCCTCGCGGCGCCGATCGACTGTTGAACCGTCTGCGCGAGCACCACTCCATCACGGCACAGCACGCTCGAGCCCATGTCGCGGCCAGGGACGAACTCCTGGACCACGAATCGATGTGCCATTTCCGGATGGGCTTCGAGGAAGCGCAGGAGGGAGTCGGGATCCGCGAACGTACGAATGCCGTAGCCGCCGGTCATGAGCCGCGGCTTGATCAGCACGGGGAAGGCTCCAAGTTGCCGCTGGAATGCCGCGTCGGCCGTGTACAGCAGCGTCGGCGGATGCGGAATGGCGGCGTCGCGGAGGATCTCGACGAGACGCCACTTGTCGTCGATCGCGAGCGTGCCCTCGAAGGGAGCCAGTGCGACGCGGCCACGCAGCTCATCGCCTCTGGCCTGGAGGAGCCGCATGCCGGTCTGGCAGACCGGCAGCACCACGTCGGCCCGAACGCGATCGATCAGCGTCCGCACGACATCGAAGCGCGCTTCCGGCTCGCCCGGGGGCATGACGGTGAACGATGCGCAGTACCGCGACCAGTGCACCCGCGCCCTGGCATCGTTCGCGACGACATGGACGCGATGCCGCCGATGCCGCCCGAGACAGGTGGCGACGGGGAGTGCGAAGTGACTCTCGCCGTCAGGGATGACGATGACGATCTCGCTGGCATCGGGTCGCGCGTGCAGCAGTGGCTCGGGCATCAACATGTCGTCGTTATCGGCACGCGGATCGCGCGACAGCGGGGAAACATCGTCGGCGGGAGAGGCACGCCGGCGCTCCCCATAGCCGGCGCTTCGTGACAAAGCTCAGGTCACGGCAGGAGCGGGTCTCGCGGTGCGGCCGCTCTTGCCGCAGCGACCGGCTGGAGCGATGCGAGGTAGGCTCTTGCATCCTGGACCACGGGTGGCCCGAGCGTTTCGGAGAACAGGTCGAAGGGAACGACCTGGGCGTTTCCGCCCGGGGAATTCGCGCGCAGGTAGAACGCCTCGACGAACAGGCTGGGCATGATGAGCAGGTTGAGTGTGTAGCCTCCATGCGCCAGCTCCGGCAGCGCGCCCATTTGCTGGATGCGCCTCCAACCCCATTCCGCCCATTCGCCGTCGAGCATGTTGCGGAACCTGGCGTTCCCATAGTCCCTGGGATTCGTCATCTCACACGATACCGTGCCGATAGGAGGCGGATAGCTTGCGTAGAAGCGACATCCGGAGGGCGCTTCGGCGGCGGTCCCGAGCGATCGCACCACGGCGTCGAGAGGTATCGCGTACACGGGCACGTGCACGGCGCTGTCATCCGGTGGCGGCGTTCCGACGAGGTCGAGGAATCCGTCCCGGTAGGTTTGGAGCACTTGCGGCGATGGCGTCACGAACTCGAGCGGCATGTCAGCGCTTTCCCGCGGGGGGCTTCACCAGGAACGAGTACGCCCACACGCCCTGTCCATCCTGGTAGCCACCCTCGTCCCCGCTCTGCGAGGCGAATACTTGGTAGGGATGGTGGGAGCGTGACGAGGGGTAAAGCGGGTTGCGGACGAATACGTATGGGGTTCCCCGCGCGGACACCGAGTAACCCACGATTATGATGAAGTGACCGCGCCCGTCGTCCCGCCAGCGGATGAGCACACAAATCGGGCGGCCGGCGTCGATCTCGGTGGAGATCACGCTGAACGCCACCGGACCTTTGACCCACTTGTTGTCGTGCGTCCCCGGCGGCTGAGCCAGAACCTCCATGCGTTCGAGGACCTTGTGCAGGTAGCCGGGCCGGTTACACTTCGAACCCCAGCCCGCCCCGGCACGCCCGTCCTCGCAGCAGCTCTCCTTGAATTGTTTGCCGACGATCTCGCACTGCGATTCGGGGGCGAGCCCGAAGTGAAGGGCGACTCCTTGCGACACCGCGGCCCAGCACCATTCCGATGCCTGCTGCTTCGGGAGCCGCAGGTCGAGCGGTTTGGATCTCGGCGTTTCGGGATCGGACTTCATGGATCGATGCCGATGGACGGCCTACTTCCTGGCGGTCTTCTTCGACGATCGCCGTTTGGGGCCGCCACCGCCAGTGAGGTCGCCGCCGCTACCCTGGTTGCCACCGCCGCCTCGCATGGTGGAACTGCGGGCGGACGTCTTCGCGGCCTTCTTGCTAGCCGTCCGCTTCTTCCCGCCGCGGTCGCCGCCGCCGCCGGTCAGGTCGCCACCACTGCCTTGATTGCCTCCCATGGACGCCCCCCTGCCAAGAGTGATGTGAATCGGTACCCTGACCGACTCTACGGCCTTTGCCGAGCCGCACTCAACCGAATCTGATAGTCCGGTTGCCGGGTCAGGCCGGAGGCTCCGGGCCAGCGCGACAGGTCCTCCAGCAGGTCGCGGGGCGCGGCGGCGAGCGCACGGATCGCACGGTCGTGCTGCCCGAGCGCATCATAGGTGAGGGCGGCCGACCACATCACATCCCCGAGTGCCGGCGAGGAGCGGAGCGCCTGTTCGACCTCGACGTCCGCCCGTCTCGCATCCCCGAGTCGGGCGCAGAGGTAGCCGAGGAAGCCCCGGAAGTACCCTCGATCCGGAGAGCTGGCGACGGCATTCTCGACCATCGTGAAGCTGTGTTCGTATGCGGCCCGAGACTCCGCGGCGTCGCCCAGGCGCAGATGACAGTCGCCCAGGTAGAGCCAGGTGAGGAACTCGGAGGAATCCCGTATCGCGGCGCGGCGCAGGAATGGAATCGCATCGCGCTCACGGGATTGGTACATGAGCACTTGTCCAAGCGACAGCAGCGCGCTCGGATCATCACGCTGCTCGAGCGCCAGGCGGAGCTCGCGTTCGGCATCGGCGAAGCGCCCCACATTCATGAGGGCGTTGGCCAGGACCGCACGCACGCGGGTCACCGTCGGAGCCAGCGCCACGGCCTTCCGGAGTTCGGGAATGGCGTCGTTGTAGGCGCCCTGGCTGAAGTACCAGCTCCCGAGATCCTGATGGGTGCGATAGTAGGCCGGCTCCACCTCGACCGCCTTGCGCAACGCCGCGATCGCCAGGTCCAGTTGATTGTCTCGCCGGTAGGCTTCGCCCAGCCGCCGCCACGCATCCGAATTGGTCGACGGCAGTTCGGTGGCCCGCTCGTAGCGGACGATCGCCGGGGCGAACCGGCCATCGTTTGCTTCGAGCAATCCGGCGATGCGGTGCACTTCGGGCGTGTCCTGTGCGCGCAGTTCCGCGCGTCGCACGGATTCCTTGCAGCGCGCGAACCACGTGGTGTCCTGGGTGAGGTAGTACCTGCGCCACTCGGCTTCGGCCTGTCCCGCCCACGGCAGCGGCGAGCCGGGTTCCGCCGCGGCCGCATGCTTCATGAGCGCCAACGCCTCGTCGAGGCGGTCGTCGTCGCGAAGCAGCGGCAGCGCTGATTCATAGATCCGCCGAGCCTCCGGGCGGTTCATTCGTAACGTCGTGGGATCGGGCATCAGGTGCAGCGCGGCACTCACCACCGACGCCGCGGCGACACTCGCGAATGGCAGCTCATCGGGCGCGTAGTCGCCTTCCCATCGTGTCAGCGTCTGCTGTGATCCGGTTGCGAGCAATTGCACATGCAACCCGTGACTCGTGGTCGTCGAATCCATCACGACCCGCAACTGATGCGTCGCACCCACCATCGAATGCGTAATGTGGAACGCGCGCTGCCGGGTGCCTCGAAGCGCCTGCAGGGCGCCACGCAGGTCCAGCGTGGACGACACGGCCAGGTGCACGGTCTCGGGCGGCGCATTCACGCGCCAGTACGCGACCGAGGCGGTGAGGATCACGGCCCCGAGCGCACTCAACACCAGCACTCGCCGGCGGCGCGGAGGGTCGAGTGCGCGCTGCAGCGCGGGCACGTCGGCGAAGCGCTCGCGCGGATCCATGGCGAGGCAGCGTTTCACGATTGCATCCCAGCGCCCGCCGGGCGGGCTGCGTCTGGCGGGAGACCCCGCGGTTCCGGATCGGGCGGGCGTCGAACCACTCGCGGCAACGGTCACGGTCGAGGCCGCTTCGAGCGCCCGGAGTTCCTTTGAGCTCGAGAGCAGCCTTTGAAGGACGACGCCGAACGCATAGATATCCGATGCAACCGATATCGATGCGCCCGTGAGCAGTTCGGGCGCCATGTAACCTGGCGTGCCCCCCGAACTCCCGTCCTGCCGCGGGCCCTGCGCCAGTCCGAAGTCCGTGATCACCGCTCGAGCCGCGCCGTCGGCCGTCGGCGCCAGCAGGATGTTGTTGGGCTTGAGGTCGCCGTGCACGACACGGCAGCGATGCGCCTCGGCCAGCCCCGCGCAGATCTGCAGGGCGATGCTGCGCGCCTCCTCGTTGCGCATCGGGGCGCGTGCCAGGCGTTGCGCGAGCGTCTCGCCCTCGAGAAACTCCATGGTGATGAAGTCCACGTCACCGGCGGGCGTGTGCGCGGAATGAATCTCGAAGATCTTGCACACGTTCGGGTGGCTCACCGAACTGGCGTTGCGGACCTCGGGTGAGAGCAGTCGCCCCAGCCCGAATCGCGCCACCTTCAGCGCGATGCGGCGGTCGAGCTTTTCGTCGTACGCTTCGTATACGATGCCCATTCCGCCGTGCGCAAGCTCACGCGTGATCCGGAAACGACCTGCCAGCAGTGCTCCGGGAGCGAAGTGATCGGGAGACTCGCGTGTTCCTGCCGGATCGTCATGCATGGATCCAGTTTCGCCCCCGAGATGGCCGCGCCCAGCACGCTGCGAGACTCTGCGATAGTCCGTGAGCGCTTTGGCGGGTGTCAACCGAAGCAATGCCCCGGATTCGGATCGCAGGGCCAAGTCGCTGCCACCGGCGTGGAGCCGCCGGCGAGCGGCGCGAGCAAGGCCGCTGACCTCCTCACGATGGGTCAGGGGAACAACGCCACCGAGGCGAGATCCTACCGTTTGCAGGGGTATGGCGCAGCACCGAAATCGCATCGCCACGCATCCACAAGCTCGTTCGCGCGGAGGCTAGAGGACGTTCAGGCCGGGAGGTGCGGACGGAACTCTCTTGCGTTGTGGGTGAAGTCGTACATGTCGGGCGGTTGGAACCCATCCGTCGCACGTAGGTATAGAGCTGTCCGCGGTGGTGGTGTTCATCAGCGCATGCGCACCATGCGTCGGGCATCGCTCACCCCGCCCGCCTCGAGCCGGCTGAAGTACAGCCCGGCGGCCGTCGCCGCGCCCGCATCGTCGCGACCGTCCCAATCGAGCGAGTAGTGACCGGCCTCCTGCACCGTGCCCGCGACCAGCGAGCGCACGAGGCGGCCGCCGATGTCGTAGATGCGCAGCGAAACGCGGCCACGCTGCGCCAGGTCGTAGGCGAGCGCCGTGCGCGCCTGGAACGGGTTCGGGCGCGCCGCGCGCAGCATCGCATGCAGAGGCACGCCGCCGCCGTCGACGCCGGCGACATGATTCGAATCGTAGATCGCAGTCGCGAACTCGGGGTGATCGACGAACGGGTTGCGATTGTGCTGGTACTCGTAGATCGCGCCGTTGCGCACGCGCTCTTTCCAGCTCACGGCGTCGGCGATGCTCCACAGCAAGTACTGGTCGGCCGCCCACGGCAGCATCTGCGACTTGCTGGTCGATGCGCCGCCCGGCCACGAGGCGTCCTCGTTGAAGTACCGCGTCGAAACATAGAACTGGCTGCGCGACAGGTCGCCCTTGTAGCCGTCGATCGGCTCGAAGCAGGTGCCGCTGTATCCGGGTGACACGCAGCCGCCGAGCCGGGTGCCGTTCAGCGACGTCCAGGTGGCCGAGCCGACCTTGCCGTACGGGTAGTTGCCGCGCTCGCTGTTCACCTTGGAATCCGTCGGATAGATGATCCACAAGTCCGAGTACATCGGCAGAATGCTGCCACCGAACCACGATTGCGGAAACGAGTGCTCGCGGTTGTACGCGATGCCTTCGCTGCCGCCCGAGCCCAGCGGGCCGAACGCGAACTCGTACGGCGGTGTGCCGCCCGGGACGTCGGAGTAGACGTCCCACACCTTGCCGTCCGGACGCTTGTCGGTGTTCTGGAACGCAGTCGCGGTAAAGCTGTAGGTGAGGGAGGTGTGGGCCTTGATGATGTTGTGAAGCGCGACGCGCAGCGCCGAACCGCGCAGGCCGATCGCGGAGTCGTAGTAGCCCGCGGGGATCGACACATCGACATAGTGGAAGACGAAGGTCGCATGGTCGGTGAAGTGCGCCATGAGATCCCCGACGCCATTCACCGTGAGCGTGCGGTCGCCCGCGGGGATGGACCGCACCGTGATCGTCACCTCCGACATCGTAACGGAGTCGCGGACCGCGTTCACCGTGGTGAGTCCATCGACACTGTAGTTGCCCGGGAGCTGCGAGGTCGAGGGGTCGACCGCGACGCTGAAGAACACCTGCAGCGTCGAATCGCTCGCTTCGTAGACGGAGGTGATGACCGGCGTCCCCGAGCCGCCACCGCCCGTGCCGGTGACGGCATAATTGAGGACCGGCGACTGCACGGTCACGGAGTCATCGGCCGCGATGACCTGGTAATAGACGACCGTGCCACCCGTCTGTGCCGGGATGGGCGACGAGGTCTGCCAGAAGTCCCCGCTCGCGGGGGCCATGCTGATGATGTTCGGGAGCGACGAGTTACTCGTGCCCCACGCCAGCGAGACGGCGTCGAGCGCGCGCGCGGTGTCGACCACACTGGCCTGGACCGTGACGCCGAGCGTATCGAGCGGCACCGACGGGGACGTCGAGAGGTTCGAGATCACCGGGCCCGCGGGGCCGCCGCCCGAACCGATCAAGGTGCCGGTCACCGCGACATTGTCGATCGAGGCCTTGGGACGTGCCCCCGAGGAACCAGACGGACCGGTGCCGTTGTAGTCGTAGAAGCGGATGCGCGCGGTCGGGCAATTCGTGAACGCCGCCGGCAGCGTTATGAGCGAGACGTTCTGCGAGAACGCGACATTGTTCGTAAAGTTGACCACCGAGGCGGCGGACAGTTCGGTGAACGTCGTGCCGTCGATGCTCGTGTAAACCCGCATCGAACCGTTGCGATTGCCGGTGGTGTTGAACACGGTCGCGAAATCGAAGCTCAGCGTGCCCGCGGTGACGCCGGTGAAGTCGAACAACAGGTCGATGGCGTCTGCGTTGATGTTGTCGGTGCCGTTCGTGGACAGCAGCTGGATGTTGCCGGAGCCCTTCTGCACGCCACCCGAAGTCGACGTAACGAACGTCGCCGTGCTCACCGTGATCTTGACGCCGTCGGGGATCGTTCCCGTGCCGTTGGTGCCGACGGATGCCCAGTACTGGGCGCCGACACCGGAGGCGAAATTATTCGTCCAGTTCGCGACGTCGTTGAAGTTCTCGAGGTAGTTGCCACTCGCCATCGGGAACGGAGTGGCGGCGGAGGCCGGTGAAGCGGCTGTCCCGACGAGCAACACGAGCAGCAACAACGGAGCGGGGAAGGACACGGGGAGCTTGCGCAAGGGATGGAACCTTTCGGTCTTGGGCTCCGCGCCGCGGACCACCGGGCATTTACGGATCGGTGGCTGCGGGAGGAGACGCTTCGGCTGGTGCAAGGGACGGGCCCAGAAGGGGTACCGGATCCCCATAAGAGTAACCCGGAATGGACCGCCCGCAAATGGTTTACAGGCACCCGCGAGCCTACAACCCCACCTCACTTTCACCGCATGACGCGGACCCGGAATCCGCTCGCGCTCAGGACCCGCTCCTTGCCTGGCCGGGAATCTCCGCAGCACGACTCCCACCACTTGGACCTTGACCCCTCGCCCAGTTCGGAGCCACTATTGCGAAAGTCTTGACTTCAGGGAATCACCCTGGGAACCCCTTACATGGCCGCCGCCCGCCTTCGTGCCGTTCTACTCGCCGTCATCCTCTGCGCCGTGTGCGTCTCCGCCGCGCAAGCCACTGGTGTCATCTGCGGCACCGTGCGTGACGCGATCACGGCTCAGCCCATCGTCGGTGCCGGCATCTTCGTCCGGCAGACCACCGGCCCGTACACGGGGCTGAACGGCGCGACCGACGCCGCCGGGCATTACTGCATCGGCGGTATTCCGGCGGGCACCTACGATCTCGAAGTGCGTGTCGACGACTACCAGGTCGCCTATCGCCGCGGCGTCGTGGTAACCGACCAGACGACGGGTGTGGATGTCGACGCGCATTTCCTCAAGAGCACGCTGTCTCCGCCCTGGCCCAACCCGGCCCGGAACGGTGTGAGCTTCCGCCTGCGCATTCGTGATGCGGGGACGATCGGGCTCGCGGTGGTCGACTTGAACGGGCGGCTGTTGAAGGGCTGGACCGGACTCGCCGGTGCCGGTGAGGACCGCACCATCCACTGGGACTTTCGCGACGCCGCCGGACGCACGCTGCCGGCGGGTCGCTACTTCCTGCGACTGAGCGCGGGTGATCTCGCGATGATTCGTTCGTTCGTGCGTCTTCCTTAGGAGAACCTCCGATGCCCCGCTCCCTGCGAGTCTCGAACCCCCGGTTGTACGCGACGCTCGCATGCTCGGTCGCAGTCGTCCTGCTGGCCCTCCAGGCGGGGTGCGGCAGCAACGCCAGGAGCGTGTTCGAGCCGCTCGCCCCGACGCCGACTGGCGCGGTGATCGCGGGCTCTGTGCGCGCGCAGGGCGGCGGCGTCCTCCCGGGCGTGGTCGTCACGCTCGAGGCGATCGACGGTGGGTTGTCCGCGAGCGTGTACCGCGCGATGCGTGATGTCGCTCCGGCGGCGGCGAGTCTCGGGCGCGGGGGGCGGTTGCCCCTCGTGGGCGCACCGGCGACCACCACCAACGGACGCGCGCCCAGCGCCGTGCTCGGCACGCCGAGCCGTTCCGCAGTGACCGACTCGCGCGGCGGCTTCGCGTTCGCGGGTGTGGCCTCGGGTGCGTATCTATTGACCGGGATCACGCAGAACCACCAGGCGGGAACGGCGCACGCCGACGTTCCGCACATCGAGTCGAGCACGGCCGTCGAGACGACCTTCGTGAACATCTCGATGATGCCGACCGGCAAGTTCTACGGCAACGTCACGCTCGAGAACGCGACGAACCACCAGAGCACGATCGTCTACGTGGATGGCACCTCGTACCTGGCGGTCACCAACGCGGCCGGCAATTACCGGATCGAGGGCGTGCCGGTGGGAACGTGGACCGTGCGCGGTACGCATCCGGGTTACCTCGATCGTTCGACGAGCGGATCCATCGCCGCGGCGGGCGACAGCATCCCGCTCGCCAGCTTCCAGCTGCCGCTCAACTCGAACATCCCGCCGACTGCGGCAGCGAACGCTCCGACTTCGCTGGTCACGCACGTGCCGACCAGCTTCTCGGGCTCGGGCGCCGACGACGACGGCACGATCGTGCGCTACGAGTGGGATTTCGAGAACGACGGCACCTTCGACTACTCGAGCCCGACGTCCGCGAGCACCACGCACGCCTACCCGTCGAACGGCACCTATGTCGCGAAGTTGCGCGTCACCGACAACCAGGGGGCCATCGGGCTCGACGCGATCACGTTCACCGTGACGAACGCGGTATTCCTCTCCACCACGGGCGGCGACGCGAACCCCGGCACGTTCGATCAGCCGGTGGCCACGTTCGCCCAGGCGTTCTCGCTCGCCGCGTCGCAGAACCTGACCAACGTCTACGTGGCCACGGGGACGTACACCGAAGCGCCCGTCTTCCCGGCCGGCCTCGAGATTCGCGGCGGGTATACTTCGGGCGCCACGTGGACCCGGACTGCCGGCAACTACAGCATCGTCAACGTGGGCCTGTCCCCGGCGCTGGCATCCGGCGTCAGCAGCGCGACGCTCGTCAGCGGCCTCGATATTCGCGCCAGCAATCAAATCGCTCCAGGCGCCAGTTCGATCGCGATGCGCGTGCAGAACAGCACCGCGGCCCTGCAGTTCACGGACTGCAAGTTCTCGGCGGGCAACGGCGGCAATGCCAATAACGGATCCAGCGGCGTCGCCGGCAGCAGTGGCTCCAGTGCCGGCGGTCAGGGGGGCGGCGTCGGCGGCATTCCCGGTGGCGGCCTGGGAGGCGCGGGCGGGGGCGGTGGCAACTTCGGTTCCGGCGGTGGCAATGGGGGGAATGGCGGGAACTTCTGCGGCGGCAATAGCGGTGGTTTCGGTGGAAGTGGTTTCTCGTGCTCCCCCGGCGGCGGCGGCGGCAATGGTTTCCCCGGGACCAATTGCGCCCCCGGTGACGGCCCCAACGGAGCCTCACTCACCGGTGCGGGTACCGTGGTGACCGGAGTGTGGGTCCCCGCCGCGGGCAACTCGGGTGTTCAGGGCGCGGGCGGAGCGGGCGGCGGTGGCGGCGGTGGCGGCGGCGGCACGACGACTGGATTCCTGTGCGGCAACAACGCGACCGGCGGAGCGGGCGGTGGCGGTGGCGGCGGAGGTGGATTCGGTACGGGCGGCGTGGGAGGCCAGGGAGGTGGCGCGTCGTTCGCTGTGTTCCTCCTCAACTCGTCTCCCATCTTCAGTGCGTGCTCCTTCACCTCCAAGTTCGGCGGGGCGGGTGGAATTGGCGGCAACGGTGGCGGATTCGGGCTCGGCGCCAATGGAGCCGGCGGATCCGCCGGCGGCCTCAACGCGGGTTCGGGCGGGCCTGGCGCCCTGGCCGGAAGGGGAGGCGGTGGTGGCGGCGGCGGTGGCGGGGCGGGCGGCCTGACCGTTTGCGTCGCGAGCGTGGGAGCGTCTTCGCCGACGCTCACGAGTCCCTCGTACACCGTGGGTCTCGGGGGCTCCGCGGGCAGCGGCGGATTCAACGGCGGCACCGCCACGCAAGCGCCGGCGGGCCCGAATGGCACGTCGGCTCAGACGTTGCTGCTTCCGGGTTCCGAACCGGGACTGGTGGGGAGCAGGGTGACGGTGCGGCATGAGGGCAGGAGCCGCTGATCCACTCTTCAACCAGCGCTTCAAGTGGTGTCCACGAATCAATGATGATCAGCAGCGCTGTGATCGTTCCCGGTGACCCCCGGGTCGTCGGGCCAACCAAGTGCAGTCCTCGCGCCGGCCGCCGCCCCCAGCGCCGCGCCTTGGAGCCGCCGATGAAACTCCCAAGGGTTCACCCGTTCCTGACCACGGCGCTCGTCGCCACGCTCTTCACCTCGATCCTCGCATCCACTTCCGGGGCGCAACTGCTCCTCAACGAGAATTTCTCGTACACCCCAGGCACGAATCTCACCGCCAACGGGTGGGTTGCCCACAATGCCGGCGGCACGAACCCGATTCCCGTGGCGAACTTCGGACTCGCCTACCCTGGCTATCCCTCGTCGGGAATCGGATTCGCGGCCGGCCCCCTGGCGCCGAGCGGCGAAGACGATAACCGGACGTTCGCGCAGCAGACGACCGGGACCGTCTATCTCGCGGCGCTGGTCGCCATGAACGGCGCCCAGGCCGCAGGGGATTACTTCCTTCACCTGGCCTCGGCCCCGGTCAGTACCTCGTTCTTTGGCCGCGTCTTCGCACGAAGCAGCGGGACCGGGTATCAGCTCGGGCTAGGATTCACGACCGAGACCCCGGTCTATGGGGCCACGGTCTATCCGTTCGGCCAACCTCAACTCGTCGTCGTCAAGTACACGTTCCTCGCCGGACTCAACAACGACCAGGTCGCGCTGTTTGTGAATCCGACGCCGAACGCTACCGAGCCGCCGCCAACGCTCGCGACCTCGAACCCGGTCGCCGTCGACGCCTCGAATCTCGGCGGCGTGGCGCTCCGTCAGGGCTCGGCCTCCGCGTCCGCATCGCCGGTCGTGGACGGCATTCGAGTCGGCCGCACCTGGGGCGACGCCATAGGACAGACCTGGGCCATCCTGGCCTCGGCGGGTCCTGGCGGACAGATCGCTCCTTCCGGCGGTGTCACCGTGCCCAATGGCGGGAGCGTAATGTTCAACGTCACCCCAGCCCCATCCTTCGCGATCCAGGACGTGCTGGTGGACGGCGTCTCGATCGGGCCCGCTCCGATCTACACGTTCTCCAACGTGACCGCGAACCACACCATCAGCGCCGCGTTCGTGGCCTCCTCCAACGGCGTGTCGGGGCTCGCGTTCCAGCAGCTCGAATACTCGGCTCCCGACGCCGACGTCTACCCGAATTCACGCTACATGCGGTGCAGCTTCGACTACCTTCCCGGTCCCGATCGCCAGTTCATCAACGTCCTGGTGCGTGGCGGTGGGAATCCGTCCGGGGATTGGCTGGTGCGCAATCTCTACCTGCCGCCGACCTCGGTGGCGCCTCCGATCGAGCACCTGTCCTATGGAATCCCGCTGTGCTGCGACGGGCTCTCGGTGTTTTCGTACGAATACGACTACCGGATCACGTCCAACCCGATCTCGGACGCGGACGCGAATGCATGGCTGCCGGCCGCGAATTGGCAGGGTCCTCTCCAGGTCACACACACGGTGCTCGAGCGCGGGGACGCGCCCGCGGATCCCGCCGCGGTGGGCGTGACTCCCGAATTGTGGAGCTGGTTCCTTGCCTTCAATCCTCCGTTGCTCTCGGACACCCTGGCCTATATCGGTTGCAACATGCCGAACGTCGACCTGGACGACTCGACGCACGCCGGCGACCTCAATGGATGCGTGCCCGCTTCGTGCGCCAACAGCATGACGTGGCTCAAGGGGCAGCATGCCCAGATCGACCTGCCGCCCGATCTGCGCAAGACCTTCGAGCAGCTCAGCAATCTCATGAATCGGCTGGCCGGACAGGGCGCGACCCAGGATGAGATGATCAAGGCCAAGCTCGATCTCATCGAGGCATACGGCCTCCCGATCCGCGTCGACTATCAGTCGGTCAACCTGGAGGGGAACTTCAACAGTACGAGTGGCAAGAGCCACGCCACCTGTCACGACGCGAATGCCAGCGACTGGCCGATGCTCGACTGGCTCAATTCCGAAGCGAAGGACGGCGAGGACGTCGAATTGTTCGGAGGCTATTACTACCACGATGGCGCCGGCTGGCACCGGGCGGGCGGGCACGCGGTGGTGGTCTCGGGGGTGGGAACCCGGGCCGGAGTCCCATGGGTCGAATACAAGGACGACGCCGACCAGAAAAAGCCCGGGGGCCAGGAGCAGCAGTCGAGCGACATCGATGTCGTGGCCGGCTTGATGCACATTCCCGGGATCGATGGATGGCTCAAGGTAGGCGGCGTGTGGCACGACTGCGTCTTCCTCGTCCAGGGTGTCGTGGCGGAGAGTTATGACGCGAGCGTCGGCTCGGTTCCGACCAACGAGAACTTCGGCGATTACTGTCAATGGATCATCCGCACGATCCGCCCCGGCGCCAAGCTGACCGTCACCTATCCCCACGGCAACCGGTGCTTCAACTCGACCGTCTGGGTGGAGGATCGCACCGTCAAGCCGCCGGTGTGGCGCAAGACGGCCACCTGGAACTTCAACAGCGACTCCACTCGCACTTACGTCAACTCCAGCGACAGCTGCCTATCCGTAGCGGTCCACAACGACGATCACACCTACTCGGGTGGCCTCTACGTGCCGTTCGGCATTACCGCGGCCATGCCCGCGGGGGGCGGAACGAGCTCGATCAGCAATCCCGCCGCATATGGAGGGTTCTCGCTGGGCGGCGCGGACGGGTCCGCGGGCGAGTTCGGATCCCCGGCAGGCCCGGCGGTGACCGTTGACTGCTCAGATGGCATGCTGCTGTCGCAGGTTCCGGGTCGGATGGGAGTGGGAAGCGGCGTGCTGCAGCTCACGCTGACAGATCCCACCACCAACAACCCCTATTGGGGGCACCTCGGCCTCAACCTCCACGTGCTGTCGGTCGCGAGCGCCGGCCTGCTCGACGTGGATGTTCCGTCGAATGGATTCCATGGAACGCTCCTGATCGATCACCCGGGCCTCTATACCCTCGACTTCGGCCCGACCGGCCCGCTGCCGCTCGTCTACGCGACCACGCTGACGTGCGAGCCCGGCGTCGATTTCGACCTCGATGCGCTCGGCATTCCCTCGCTGGCGCTAACCGTCTCGGTGCCCAGGGCGGGGACGCCGCTCACCGCCGGCCTGTGGAATCAGGGGCCGAATCCGACGCACGACGCGCTGCGCATGAGATTCGACCTCCCGCGCCGGAGCACGGTGTCGCTCGCGCTGTTCGACGTTTCCGGCGCGCGGGTCGCGACGCTCGCATCCGGAGTGATGGAGGCCGGCAGCTACGCCAGGTCGTGGTCGATCGATCAATCGGCCGGCCGCCGGCTCTCGGCAGGACTCTACTTCTGCAAGCTGGTCACCGAGCAGGGTAGCTGGGCCACGCGGATCGTGATCGTCCGATAGCCGCGGCATTCACGAAACTGGCTGCTCGAGGAGACTCGGGCGGCCAGTTCTCGTACGCGCGTGAACCCGGCCTCCGGCGGGACCGGGGCTGCCCCCGAACCGCACCCACCGTCACTTCACGACGATCAGTCCCGACAACATTCCCATTCCGCAAGTGAACGGCAGGTTGCCGGGATCGCGCGGTGTGAAACGGACCAGCACGGTCCGCCCGACGGGAACGTCGCGGCGAATGCCGAGGCCCGGGATCACGACGGTGCCGCCACAATTGCCGGCATGTGGGCGCGTGAACGCGAGGACGGCCGGCTGTCCCTGACGGAGCTCAACTCGCGCCGGTGTGTATCCCGAAGCCGAGATCGAGATCCGCACGGCCGCTTCGGGAACGACGGGCGCGGGACGGGCTGCGACGGGTGCGGCGGCGGCTACGTCGAACACAAACGGCACCGTGGTGACACGACCGGCACGCTGGAACTGCATCCACAGCTTGTAGCGCCCCGCGTGCGGAAAACTGGTGGCCGCGCGGATCGTCGACGGACTCGGGCCAATGAGCACCTTGCCGAGCAGCGCCGGATCGTGCACGTGCACGGCGGACGGATCCTGCGAGGGATCGAAAATCTCGCCGGTCTCGAGCGGGTGCGCGTGGATGAAGTCGCGCAGGTCCGCGCTGACGACAATAAAATGCGCCAGCGCGCCGAGGTAGAGCTGGAGGTCCGTGACGGGATGCTCATCGGACGCGTAGGCCAGTGATGCCTCGATCAGGAGGTCCGCATTGGCGCGTGGCGCGCGGTCGAACCGGAGCGTCACCCGCACGCTGTCGACGGTGTGAACCAGTTCGGCATCCGGGGTGAGTCGGGCCGGCGCCGGCGTGGCTCCGCTCACTGCCACGTCGAACGGATCGACGCGGGTGCCCGAGCCGGGCGGCGTGTAATCCGCGAACAACCGGTACCTGCCCCCATGATTGAACGCGTGCGTCACGCTATAGGCGTCGTCGAGTCCCAGCTCCGGATGGATGTGGGCAAACTCCGACAGATCGCGCGACACGACGATGAGGTGCATCGGGCGCTCGTGTACGAACTGGAGGAAGCGCACGGAGGTGCCGAGCGCATCCCGCACGCGGAGGCTCAGCTCCGCGGGCTCTCCGGCGCGCGGCGTCGCGGGCCGCGTCACCAACTCGGCGTGAAACGTGCGCGCTCCCGCCGCGGCGGCCGGTAGCGCCGCGCCCATCGCCAGCACGAGCGCCACGAGCGGCGCTCCCCACCGCACCCGCTCCAGGCACCGTGAGCCACCCCGCCGCACGCGGTTCATCGCGGTGGGCTCACCGTACTACGACGAGATGCCGCGACTGCGTCCATGCGCCGGCCCGTAACTCGTAGAAGTACACGCCCGCTGCCAGCTTCGCGGTGTCGAGCGTGACGTCGTGTGCGCCGGCGGCCCGCATGCCTTCGACCAGCGTCGCCACGCGGTGACCGTTGAGGTCGTAGAGTTCGAGCCTAACCTTGCCAGCCCGCGGTAACTCGAAGCGGATCGTGCTGCGCGCCACCGCCGGATTGGGCTGATTCTGCGCCAGTGTGAGCACGTTCGCGCCGGGTGCGGCGCCACCGACGCCCGTCGTGGGAGTCCAGGCCGTCACCGGCTCCGAGATCGTGACGTGGCCGTGTGACGTGATGTCATCGGTGGCGACGACCCCGTAGTAGCTGGGACCGATGTCGTATGGGTAGACTGCGGCCCCAGTGGCGTCGACCGTGACGTAGTAGGCGTAGGTGCCCCCGGGATACTCCGGCGTGACTGCGAACCGGCCGTTGAATTCGTCAAGATCCCCGAGGCCGGCGATGTGCGCGTAGTCCTCGACGTAATATCCGAGCGGATAGTTCGCGGACACCGCGGGGCCGTACTGGGACGGCGTGAGCACGGTGCCATCGGGCAGCACCTGGCGCACGACAATGTTGCGCACGCCATAGCTGGAGCGGATCCGCGTGATGCCGCCGGTGCCGTCGGTGTTCGCATAACCGTAGGGGCCGTAGACCGGGAAGCCGTCGAACGCGAATCCCAGCAACTGCGAATGTCGCGTCGAATCCGCGCCGTACAGACACGACGCGTTCTCGTGGTTGTGGTAGTTGCCGCCCGGCGCCGGATGCCCGAGGCAGGCGTCGAACGATGGACCCTCGACGGTGACCGCGTTCTGGTGCCAGATGTTCTGGTTGAGGTACGAGTGGGCGTCGAGCGCGTTGAAGATCGACACCCCGTTGGTCCAGACGCCAACCGTGCCCAGCGGCGTCGACGTCTTGGTGCCGGCATTCACGACCGGCGACCTGGGGAACCGCAGCAGGAAGTCCTGGTTGGTCGGCGTGTTGGGGTTCCCCGGCCACGGCCCGATGCTGTAGGAGGGAATGCTGGTGCAATTGACGTAGACCGAGGTGGCCGAGTAACGAACCGTCTGGATATTGGCCGGCAGCCCCCCGTAGCCGGTCAGGCCGGAGACGTTCCGCCGCCACACGGCCAGCTCCGGCGGGTCGGCGGCACGCGCGGCATGGCTCGCCGCCATTCCCACGGCGAGAGCCATCGTGGACACGAGCGCCCAGTGGACGGGTGAGATCCTGCGTTTGGCCATGATTCCCTCCGGTTTCGTCGCGTTTGGATCTGGCTGTGCGCCCCGAGTGTTCGAGGTCGGGAGCGGGAGCCAGCGCGCCCGGCCGAGTCCCGCACCCGGCGTACTCGCGCCTCATTACCTTAGGAGACCCTACACGTGAGGTGTGTCAGAGTTGTCGCAGAGCCTTGAAGAATCGTGACCGGGTGGGGTGGGTCTGCCGGTTCCAGCTCACGAGGTCGCGCCACGACGCGGGGCGTCCGCCCTCGGTCCACACCATGCGCGATCGGAGCAGGAATTCCTGAGCTGGAGCGCCCGGCGAAGCGATTTCGCCGACGCCGATCTCGTTGTGGTGACGAGATTGAACCGTCATCACCTGACCGGAGGCGAGGTCACGCGACAGGAGGGTCGAGCGTCGCAATGCGGGCGCGAACCGTCGTACGAATCGAACGATGAAGAAGATGATCAGTGCGGGGGCCACCAGTCCGAGCAGGCGATGCTCGCCGGAGCGAATCCAGCCCAGAAGCAGCATGACGCCGATCGCCGAGTAGGGGATGAGCCAGAACAAGCGTCGCCAGCTTGCCCGCCACACGTGTCGGATGTATTGGCGAATCTCCTCCCGCTCGGCAGCGCTCAGCGATCGCTGGACGAGCTCCTTGTCGGGATCGGTCACGACGGCGATTCCGTGCGGAACGGGCGCGCGCATGGCATAGGTCGGAGCTGCTGCCACGGCCCGCACTCGCACCCTCAGCGCCTGCCAACTACCGCGTCGGTCTTGATACACGACGCTGCGCGATACGGCGAGCACGGCGATGCGCTGGTCGCCTGTCCAGCCTGGCTGCAGCACGCCTGCGGTAACGAGTGCCGCAAGGTCGGCGTCGGCTCCCGGTGTCACCGAGACGGTGCCGGCGAATTCGAGAACGGTTCCATCTGTAATGTCTGCGAGAAGCGGGGCACGCGCTCGCCACAGAGCGTGCGCACGCCAGACGAGGGCGACGATCGAAGCGAAGAACCCCAGCACGGCCACCGCGGACGCGACGATCGAGGCCATGGGGCCGATGTCTGGTGCGCGATAGCCCTCCAGCGCAAACGGTAGCAGGACGAGGGCGGCCAGGATCCCAAGGATCCCCCACCAGCTCCGCAGCAGGCCTCGGGCGATCGCGGTGACCGCCTGACGCTCGTCCGGCATCATCGAGCGAACGCCGACATAGGGGAGCCCCGCGCACCAACGGTCGGACTCGGCGAGAGGGTCTTCTTCGAGCGCCTGCATCACCCCGGTATCGGCACGGGACGGCGTTGGCTAAAGGTCGCTGCCGGCTGCACTCGGGGTTCGGATCGAACCTGGGTCGCAGATCGAGGACCGCATGGAGATCTGGCTTCGCCGCCGACCCGGCAGTGGCGCGCCGCAATCCTGGCGCATCTCGAATGGCGCGGGGTAAATCTCAGGACAACGCCGCCTATTCGGCGGGTACGGGTCGGAATCGTATCGCGAACGACTGGCCTTGAAGATTGACATGTACTTCGAAGTCACAGGTGTTCGCCCTGTTCAGCATACGTTGGACACCCTCGTAATAGTCTTGCTGAGCGTGCGTCACGGCGCCCGAGTACTTCTCAAGGCTGCGGTTGGGCCCCGCTTCCGTGGGCATGTCTGCAAATCGCGGAAAATAGACGTACCCATTTACAGTTTTGCCGGAGAACATCGTGTTCCTTCGCAACACGCCCTCGCTTACGCTGCTTGAAAACGTGTCGTACCAGGTGGCTGTGTTTGTCGCCGCTTGTATCGTCTGAGCCGTTGCGCGTTCGCTGAGGGCGTCGCGCTTCTCCTGCGCGTCGTTGACCACGAATCCGTTTCCAGACTGAGAACCTGTCCCGGTGATTGTCGTGGGTGGGACTTGTTGTGCCTTGAAGGCACGAAACGCACCTGCAATAGCCGCGAATATGAGAGCGCTCGTCTTGTCGTCCGAAATCTGAGCGAGGACATGCTGTGGGGACTCGGGCTCCAGGGAGAACGTCACGGCTTTCTTGGGATCCGTGGCCTGAATGGAGAACGTCGTTCGTGGTTCAAACAAGAATTCGCCCTGCGACCGGTTTTGGAACATGCACCACAGTCGCATGTACCTGGTTGATGAGAGGTTCGTTGATTCGAGAACCAGCCACATCGAAATACTATCGCCTTGCACGGCCGCAATGGCCTGCCCGTTCGACCACACGCACGAGACGTGCACGGTTGGAACGGGGGCAAACACGATCGTGTTAGGGTCAGCCGATACTGTGGCGCGGAGTGCCGCACACAGCATGACCGTGATGACGCCTACACGGAACATTACGCCCCCCTCGCAGGCATCTCGCGGAAACGAGATGCTTTACCTGGATGTATCGGCGTCCGCAGGTGCCAAATCTAGTGCTGGGTTGAAGATCGGGCGTCGGTCGGGAGCATGATGTGCAGGGTTGGGTCGTGGCTCGCCCAATCGACGCTCCAGAACGCGTCACCCTTGATCGAGCGATGGATCGCCATCCGGTCGCGATAGGTGAACTCGATCTCGATTCTGCGCCATTGCGCCGAGTCGACGTAGTCTCCCAGTTGATGGCGGACGATCTGTTCGAGTCGATCCCGTGCACGTTCCAAAGATCCATAGCCCACTCGTGGACCCGGGCCGTTCGATCGTCCAGGGCGTGTCCGCGATGGCATGAGAGTTCACGAGGTCGTGTTACGACGCGGGGCGTCCGCCCTCGGTGCGCCGCGAAGGAATCGAACCTTCAACCTACTGATTAAGAGTCGGTAGCGACCGGACATGGCGCCCGGCTGGCTCGCGGACGTCACCTCAAGATCTGCGCCCCACCCGTATCGACGCCAGCGGAATCGCCCGCAGGCGTAGTCTCCGCTTCACCTGCTGCCGCCGGCGGAGCACCGTTGCCTCCGCCCGACGTATCCGCCGCCTTGGGCTTACCGCCGCCGAAGAGCCAGCCCAAGAACGACCCGTGCGGCGCCGCCGGTGCCGCGCGCCCGATCACCACCGCGTACTGATCCTGCGTCAGATATCCGCGCCGCAGCATGCGCCCCGCGATCATTCGCACGCGCCGCTCGATGCGCCGCGGCGGATGGAGCACGGAGAACCGGCGGGGGTTGATGATCACCGCCGCGAGCAGCACCGCCTGGCGTTCGTTGAGATGGCTCGCGGACACGCCATAGTAGTGTCGCGCGGCGGCCTCGGCGCCGAACACGCCGTCGCCCCATTCGATCAGGTTCAGGTACAGCTCGAAGATCCGGTGCTTGGACAGGGCGCGCTCGAGCCGCATGGCGAGGAACGCCTCCTCGAGCTTGCGCGTGATCGTGCGCGAATCGCCGAGGAACACGTTCTTCGCGAGCTGCTGGGTGATCGTGCTGCCGCCGCGCACCACTTTGCCGCGCTCGAGGTTGGTCTTCGCGGATGCCTTGATCTCGTCCCAGTCGAGGCCGTCGTGGCTGTAGAACTTGTCGTCCTCGGCGATCAGGATCGCGCGCCGCAGCTCGGGCGACACGGCAGAGTAGGGCACCCAGCGCTGGTCGATGCGCAGCGTTGCGCCCTTCGACCGGGCCTCGCGCTCGCGCTGGCGCATCATCGCGGTGGTCTTCGGCGCGGAATTCGCGAGCGCGTCCACCGGGAACGTGCGCACGCGCACGGCGGAGATTGCGGCGAGCAGCAGCACCACGGCCGCGATCACCAGCAGTGCCACGCGCAGTCGCTTCATGCCCCGCCGTGCTCGGCCACCACCACCACGGTCATGTCGTCGCTCTGGACCGCGCGGCCGCGGAATTTCTCGACGTCGGCGAACAGTCCGTCGATCACCGGCAGCGGCAGCGACGCCGCGTGCCGGCTCCAGAACGCCTTGAGCCGGTCCTCGCCGTACTCCTCGTTGCGCCGGTCCAGCGCCTCCGAGATGCCGTCGCTGTAGAGCAACAGCGCGTCGCCGGCGCCGAACGACTCCTCGCCCGTCGGATACGCGGAGTCGTCGATGATCCCGAGTGGCAGCCCGCCCACGGTCAGCTCGACGAGCGACCCGTCGCGCCGCTTGAGCAGGGGATAGTTGTGGCCGGCGTTCGAATAGAACAGCCGGCCGCGCACGAGGTCGATCTCGGCGTAGAAGAACGTGATGAACTTGCCGCTCGAAGCGCTTCGCAACACGCTGTGGTTGATGCTCTTCACGGCGTCGGCGATGGGATTGCGGCCGTCGCAGAACGCGCGCAGCGATGCCAGCACGCTCGACATCAGCAGCGCCGCCGGCGTGCCCTTGCCCGACACGTCGGCGATCGCCACACCGATGCGGCCGGGGCCAAGCAGGAAGTAGTCGAACGCGTCGCCGCCGACCTCGCGGGCAGGAACGATGCGCCCCATCGCCTCCCACGCGCCCTCGCGCAGCGGCCTGGCCGGCACCAGCGACATCTGGATGTCGCGCGCCTGGTTCAGCTCACGCTGCATCGTCTCGGCCTCCTCAGCCAGCCGGCGGCGCTCGTGCGCCTCGACGCGCAGCCGGGCCTGCTCGATCACGCCCGCGGAACTGCTCGCCACGATCGTGAGCAACTGGAGATCCTGAGGCGTCCAGTCGTGGCCGGGCTGGGCGAACGTCACCGCTAGCATGCCGGTGAACCGGTTCTCGACCTTGAGCGGCACCGCGAGCACTGCGCGGATGCGGGTGTCGGCGCCCTTGAGCGCCACGAACCGCGGGTCGGCGGTCAGGTCGGGGGTGGCGAGCGGCTCGTTCTTCGCCATCAGGAACCCCATCACGTTCGTGGCGATCGCCGGCGGCCACGAGCCCGAGGACTTGCCGGGGTCACGCTGCGCCACCAGCGTCTTCACGGTGGGCTCGGTGAGCTCGGGCCCCAGCAGCTTGATGCTGCCCTCGTCGGCACCGAACATCGCCGTCGTCTTCTGCACCATCCAGTCGAGGATCGGCTGCAGCTCGGTGTGCGACGCGACGACCGTGCTGAGCTCGGTGAGGAACTGGAGCTCCGCCATCAGGCGCTGCACGTCGGGCGTGGCGGCGGTCTGCGGGTTCGTGGTCACGGGCAGGTCCTTGGCACGAGGGCACGGGTTCGCGGCCTGATGGCGGCGTGGTGGGGAGTCTAGGGCCGCCGTTTGGCCCCCACAAGGACCGGCCGCGGGCGGGGTGCCGAGCCGCGGAAACACCGCGGCAAAGTTGCTGTCACGGCGGGCGCTGCCTATACTGCCGCGTTCGCCTGCGCGTTCCGCTCCTGGCTCAGAGATCCGCCATGACGACCTCCACGATGCCGACCTACCAGAATCTGCTGATCGAGCGCGCCGGCGCCGTCACGGTGCTGCGCATCAACCGGCCGGACGTCCTGAACGCGCTCAACCGCGCGACGCTGACCGAGATCGAGGCCGCAGCGCGCGCGTTCGTCGCCGACGATGCCCAGGCGGCGCTGATCGTCACGGGCGCCGGCGACAAGAGCTTCATCTCGGGCGCCGACATCAACGAGCTCGCGGTGCTCGGCCCCGCGGCGGCCGAGGACATCTCGCGGTTCGGCCAGCGGGTGCTCGAGGTGCTCGAGCGCTCGCCCAAGCCGGTGATCGCCGCGGTGAATGGCTACGCGTTCGGCGGCGGCTGCGAACTGGCGCTGGCGTGTCACATGCGGCTCGCCAGCGAGAACGCGGTGCTCGGGCTGCCCGAGGTGAGCCTGGGCATCATCCCGGGCTACGGCGGCACGCAGCGGCTGCCGCGGCTGATTGGCGCCGGGCGCGCGCTCGAGCTGATGCTGTCGGGTGGCAGGGTCAAGGCCGACGAGGCGGTGCGCATCGGCCTCGTGAACCGCGTGGTGCCGCGCGAACAGTTGATGGACGAGGCGATGAAGCTGGCGCAGGCGATCGTCAAGAACGGCCCGCTCGCGGTGTCGGCGGTGCTCGAGGCGGTGCATCGCGGGCTCCAGCTGCCGCTCGATCAGGGCCTGCGGCTCGAGAGCGGCCTGTTCGGCATCCTCGCCGCGAGCGAGGACATGCACGAAGGCCTGAACGCGTTCCTCGAGAAGCGGCCCGCACGGTTCCAGCGCCGATGAACCTCATGCCTCCGGTGACCGTGAACGGTGGCGTGGTGAACGATCTCATCGCCATGCTGGTCTCGACGGTGCTCGGCACCATGGTGGGGTGGGAGCGCCAGCTCGGGCGCAAGCCGGCCGGGCTGCGCACGCACACGCTGGTGTGCCTCGGTTCCACGATGTTCGTGCTGGTGACGAAGCACGCGGTCGCCGACATCGGCGGCCCCAGCACGGATCCCACGCGCATCATCCATGGCGTGATCACCGGCGTGGGCTTCCTCGGCGCCGGCAGCATCATGCGCACCGAGGGCTACGTGCACGGGCTCACCACCGCGGCCAGCGTGTGGATGGTGGCCGCGATCGGCGTCGCGGTCGGCGTGCACTCCTACTGGCTGGCGCTGATGGGCACGGTGCTCGCACTGATCGTGCTCGAATTCTTCCGCTGGGTCGAGCGCTTCATGTCGCCGCAGGACACCGACGGCTGATTCGGACGCCGGGCGCGGGCTGCCTTCTGCGACCCGCGGGATCCCGCAGACCCCATCGATGAACCACGCGACCCCGGGCGGGACCGCGACCCGTCACCGCAGCCGCACCACCCGCTGGAACCGCACGCCCCACAGCGTCACAAGCCGCGCGAAGTAGACGCCGGCCGGCGCCGGCGCGGCCGATGCGAGCTGACCGCTCCACAGCACGCGATGCTCGCCCGCGGTGAACGTGCCGTCCTGAGCCCGCCACACGCTGCGCCCCGCAAGGTCGAGTATGTCGAGCCGCGCGCGCCCCGCCTGGGGCAGCGTGAACCGCAGCGTCACCGGACCGGTCGCGGGCACCGGCCACGGCCGGGCGAAGCTCAGCGCCGCCGCGGCGCCTGCGGGGACGCCGGTGTCCTGCACGATGTGGAACGCGGAGTCGCTGACGGCGACCGCGGTGTTGAGGCCGGGATCGTACGCGGTGACGCGCACGAACGCGCTGTCGCACGAGACGTTCGGCGCCGACCACGTGTAGAGGCCGGAGTTCGGGACGCCCGCGATCCGGATCCAGGGGCCGCCGCTGCCGTGCAGCGAATATTCGATCCGGAGCGAATCGACGTTCAGGTTGTCGTCGGCGCTCCACATCACATCCTGGTCGCTGGCGCCGTACCAGGACTCGCCACCGACCGGCGCGATCAGGCTCACGATCGGCGGCGACTGGTCGGCGATCGTGAAGCGGCCGCTGATGCCGCTGCCGACGTTCCCCGCCGCGTCGCGGCCGGTCACACGTACGCGTGCCTGGGCGCTCACGAGGTGCGGGAGGTTCCACGCCCTGGAGCCGCTGTTCGCGATGTTCGTGGCGATCGCGGTCCAGTGCGCGCCGTCGTCGAGCGAGTAGTGGACGTCGACGCTCGTCACCGCCAGGTTGTCGATCGCGGTCCAGGTGATCGTGTGCGCGCTGCCGGCGGCCCACGTCACGCCGCCCGCGGGCGAGGTGACGGTCACGGTCGGCGGGCTGGTGTCGGCCAACGGCCGGCGCGTCACCCATTGCGTTCCGTTCAGGAACAGCACGCTATCCTTGCCCCCGGCTTCCGCCCAGCCGTTTTGCACGTTGGAGCCGTCCGATGCGCTCCCGTCGTCGGCGGGCGAGCTGTCGGTAACGAAGAACACCCGTCCGATGCCGTACATGGCCTGTGCCGCCATGACCGCGCCGTTGCCCTGCGGCGTGGCGCTGCGCCAGACGTTGCCGCGCACGCTGGGGTTGATCGCGGGGTAGAGCGTCATCGAGGTGCCGTTGTGGAATGCGAGCGCGTCCACCACGCCATTGGGCCCGTGGATGATCGAATCGTCGGGCGCCGTGTCCACGTTCAGCGACGTCTCGCTGAAGTTGCCGGCCGCCGAGACGTCGAACGACACGCCGAACAGGTGCTGGGTGTCGAGCGCGTTCAGGGCGCGGGGTGAGTCGACGCCGTCCGGGGGGTTGTTGCGGTCCGAACCGATGTGGTCCGAGATCGCCACCAGGCCGCCGCCGTTCCGGACGAAATTGAAGATCGCCGTGGACTCGGCCACCGTGAACGAGGTGTTGGGCTCGTTCTCGATGAACACGTCGTAGTTCGACAGATCGTAGGGATTGAGGGCATTGCCGTACGTGATGCCGTAGACGGTGGTGAGCGTCACCACCGTGTACCCGCGCTTGACGAGCTGCACACCCCACGCGGAATTCGCGCCGCTCCAGTAGGTCTCGGGCGTGCTCCAGGTGATGCCGCTCTGCGGCGGCGACGGCACCGGCTGGTCGTTGTCGATGATCCAGTTCGCGTTGCCGGCGGTCTGCGAGTGGGTGTTGTCGAACAGCGCCCGGGGCGGCGCGGCAGCGGCCGGGGCGGCCACCAGCAGGAGCAGCAGGGCGAAGCCGTGAAGCAGGCGCATGGCAGGTCCAGGGCTGGGTGTCGGGCGAGGGGGCGACTTGGCCCGGGGCAGGGCCGTTGAACCCATGAGTCTAGCACACGCCTCACGGCGTCCCCGGGGTTTCGGGGGCCGCCTCGATGGGCTGGACCCGCCGGTTCCGCCGCCGTTAACCCGCGTGGGATTCAATGAACGCCGGCGCCGCGGATCGGCGTTTCAGCTCCGGCGGGGATGTGATCCCGGGCCGGTTTCCACCCGAGGGAGGCAGCCATGGGCAGCGCGAACGCCGGTCACGGATGTCAGGATCGCGACGCGCACGTGGCGGTCAGCTGATGCCGGCGCCGCTGGTCCTGGTGAATCCCGGAGAACCGCACACCGCGATCGCGAACGCGCTGCGGCTGGCCGCGGAAGGCAATCACGTGATCGAGTTCCGCTGCACGAACTGCATGGGAGTGATCGGGAGTCTCAGCGACGAGATCGCGTCCCTCGAGACCGGGATCCGCACCCAGCTGTGGGCCGCAATCGACCGTCACCGCTGCCCCCGGTGAGCCTGAGGTCGGCCCCGCCGGGCGCGGGCCCGCGCCCGCGCTAGACGCCGGCCCCGGACTTCGTCGCGCCTTCCAGCTCCTCCAGCACCAGTGCGCCGATCTGCCCGGTGCTGAGCCCCGAATCGGTCCCGAGCGACGGCAGCCGCCGGGACGACACCAGGCGCGCGACGGCGTCCTCGACGCGCTTCGCGGCCGCGGCTTCGCCGAGCCAGTCCAGCATCATCTGCACGGCCATGATCGCGGCGATCGGATTCGCGACGCCCTTGCCCGCGTACTTGGGGGCCGAGCCGTGGATCGGCTCGAACAACGACACCTGTCCCGGGTGGATGTTTCCCGACGCCGCAATGCCTAGCCCGCCCTGGATCATCGCCGCCAGGTCGGTGAAGATGTCGCCGAACATGTTGCTGGTGACCGCGGTGTCGTACTGCGCGGGATCGCGCACCACGTACATGCACGCGGCGTCGATGTACTGGTGGTCGCGCGTGATGTCCGGATATTCGGCGCCGACCTCGGCGAACGTGCGGGTCCACAGGTCCATCGCTCGCACGGCGTTCGCCTTGTCGATCAGCGTGAGCTTGTTCGCCTTGTTCCGGCGGCGCGCGAGTTCGAACGCGTAGCGGATCACGCGCTCCACGCCCTTGCGCGTGAAGATGATCTCCTGGGTCGCGACCTCGTCGGGCGTGCCCTTCTTGAAGAATCCGCGCATGCCCGCGTAGGCGTCCTCGGTGTTCTCGCGCACCACCACGAAGTCGACGTCCTTGGGGCCGGTGTCCTTGAGCGGGCACAGGTGCTCGGCGTAGAGCTTCACCGGCCGCAGGTTCACGAACAGGTCGAGCTCGAACCGCAGTTTCGCGATGATCCCGAACTCGAGCAGCCCCACCTCGATCCGGGGATCGCCGATCGCCCCCAATAGAATGGCGTCGTGCTGCTTCACTTCCAGGAACGCCGGATCGGGGAAGATCTCCTTCGTGCGCAGGTAGTGCTCGGCGCCGAACGGATAGGGGGTGGTCGTGACGCGGAAGCCTTCGACCGCGGCCACGCGCTCGAGCACGCGCAACGCTTCGCGGACGACTTCTGGGCCGATCCCGTCCCCCGGGATCACGGCGATGCGATAGTCCCTGGCCATGCGACTCCTCTGAGTGTGGGGATGAAACCCCGCGTGCTGGGCGGCGTCTGATGGGTTGCCACCGGACGCTAACAGAGGCTGCCGGAGTCCTCCAACACGACCATTTTTTCTCCGCTCGGTTGGAAAAATGTAGAAGTGGGATCTTCGTCCGTTTCCTGGCCTCCGTGGAACCATCGAATTTCAAATGACTTACGCGCGTCGCGAAGTCTGTAAGGTTGGCACGAATCTTCCGAAGGGACCGGAAATTCAAATTTCCACACCTTTCACGTGAGCGCCGTCTCCGGGATCCGGATGAGCCCCGCACCGGCGATCCGCAGAGTGCCCTCGTCGAAGCGTTCTATATGTGCCGCCGCCCAACTCTCGAGGACTTCATGATCAAGACCGAGGCTCCGCCCAACGCGATCCAGGATGATCAACTGGTGGAACTGCTGACGGCGCTGACCGCGCTCAGGGAAGGCCGCCGCGATGTGCGGCTGCCGTCGCAGTGGACCGGAGTCTCGGGCAAGGTGGCGAGCGCGTTCGCGGAAGTGGCCGAGCTCAACGAGCGCATGGCCGACGAGCTGGCGCGGCTGCGGCGCGTCGCCGGCCGCGAAGGAGGTTTGCGCCAGCGGCTGTCGGTCGGCGACGTGAGCGGCTTCTGGCGCGATTCGGTGGATTCGGTGAACGACCTGATCGACGACCTCGTGTGCGACGACCGCAACAAGAGCGAATTCCTCGCGATGCTCGCTCACGAGCTGCGCAATCCGCTCGCGCCCGTGCGGAACGCGATCGAGGTCCTGAATCTGGACGGCCTTGCCCCGGACCGGCAGCAATGGGCGCGCGGCGTGATCGACCGGCAGATGCAACAGATGACCCGGCTGATCGACGATCTGCTCGACATGAGCCGGATCACGCGCAACCAGCTCGAGCTGCGCCGCGAGCGAGTGACGCTCGCGGAGGTGGTGCAAGGCGCGATCGAGACCAGCCGGCCGCTGATCGAATCGCACGGTCACCGGCTCACGGTGACGCTCCCCGCGGAGCCCGTGTATCTCGAGGCGGATCTCACACGCCTCGCGCAGGTGCTGCTCAACCTGCTGAACAACGCCGCCAAGTACACGGAGAATGGCGGGCTCATCGAGTTGGAGGCGCGCCGCGGGGATGGCGACGTCGCGGTGGTGGTGCGTGACACCGGCATCGGGATCCCGCGTGAGCAACTGCCACGGATCTTCGACATGTTCACCCGGCTCGACCGCTCGCTCGAGAAGTCGCAGGGCGGGCTCGGCATCGGTCTTACGCTCGTGAAGCGACTGGTCGACATGCACGGCGGCACGATCACCGCCGACAGCGAGGGCCCCGGGCTCGGCAGCGAGTTCACGTTGCGGCTGCCCGTAGCCCGCCCGCCGGCAGCGGCGTCGCCGTCGCCGTCGAAACGCCTGGTCCGCGCCCCGCAGCCATTCCGGATCCTCGTCGCCGACGACAACACGGACGCCGCCGACACGCTCGGGATGCTGCTCGAGAGCATGGGCCACAGCGCACGGGTCGCCTACGATGGGCTCGAGGCCATCGAGGCGGCGCAGGACTTCCAGCCCGAGGTCGCGTTCATCGACGTGGGCATGCCGCGACTGAACGGGCTCGACGCCTGTCGCCGGTTGCGCGCCGACCACGGCTCCGATGCGATGGTGCTGATCGCGCTGACGGGCTGGGGACAGGACGAGGATCGCCGCCGGACGCGTGAGGCCGGCTTCGACCACCATATGGTCAAACCGGTCGATCCCACGCAACTCATCCGGATACTCGCCGAGCTGCAGGCGGTCCGGGGCTGAGACCGGTCAGCTCCCGGAATGCAGCGTGAGCTGAATCGCCGTCCACACCGGCTGCGGCTCGTTGTGCTTCAAGGCCGGGCTGAACCGCCACATCGGCAGGGCGCCCAGCACGGCCGACACCACGGACGGCGGAATGCGCCCGGCGTCGAACCATGGCAGCTCGTGCAGCACGATCCGGCCCTGCCGGTTGACGAGCACCGGCAGCGTGAGGTCGGCGGCGGTGCCGTGGCGGCCCGAGTCCGGCAGCGCGGCCTTGATGGAGCGCACGATCAGCGTCGGCTGGTCCATCTGGACGAACTCCTCGAGCTTGGGACCCAAAGGCGAGGTGAGGAGCCCGGCGGCGCGTTCGCCGGTGAGCAGTTCGGCCGGCAGCGAATCCGGGTGCCCGAATGGCAGCTGCGCGCGCACCAGCGCGGTCGCGGCGGCGCGATAACTGGAGTCGAGCGACACCGCGGTGCGGAACCGGTCCTGGGCCTCCATGCGCCGGCCGTCGCGCCACGCGAACACGCCTCGCAGGTAGAACGCCTCGGGCAGCGTGGGATCGAGCTCGGCGGCCACGTCAGCGGCGTGCCGCGACGTCTCGAGATCGCCGTCGTGCCCGGCGCACACGGCGAGGATCAGCCATTCCTTGCCCGCCAGCGGCCGCGCGGCCACCGCGGCATCCGCCGCGACGCGCGCCTCGTGCCACTTCGCGAGCGTGGCGCCCAGCTCGGCGCGGGCCCGCACGATGTACCAGTGCCAGCCGTCGAACGAGCCGTTCACCCAATAGCGGTCACGCTCCGACTGGTAGTCGCGCCGGCGCGTCGCCGGCATCGAATCGTGTTCGGCGGCGACGAGCACCGGTCCCGTCAGGCGCTTCCAGGCCGCGTCCCTGAGCCCGAGCCGCGACTCGGCGAGCGCCATCGCGATCTCCAGGTCCGCGTCGGGCTTCACCCGGTCGTGGAGCTGGCGCAGTTCGTCCAGCTCGGGGCCGTAGGCGCCGAGGTCGTCGAGGCGCTTGGCATCGGCGGCGAGGTCGGCAATCGCGAGGCCTGAGGCATGGGCGGCCGGCGCGGGACCAGGCCTCAGCCGGGGCGCCGTGCGCGGACGCGGCGGCGCATCGCCGAGCGCGGGCGCCGAGGCGAATGCCCGGCCGGGGCTCAGCAGCATCGCCGCGGCGCACGCGAGCGCGGCGGACGTCGCGAGCGCGGAGCGTAGCCGGAGCCTCGACCGGCGGCCGGCGGGCGTTCGAAGCACGCGTGCCGGGCGGCAAGACGGGGCCATCGCGCTCATACCACCCGCGTCTCGGCGAGCGCCTCGATTACCGCGCGGATCTCGGCCTCGGTGAGCAGGCGGTCGACGCTCTTCGCCCGCTGGAACACGGCCTGCACGCGTTCGGGCGTCGCCGTGAGCTCGTGGCTCTCGAGCCAGAAGATCACGTTGCTCTCGCCGCTCATCGGGCCGACTTCGATCGACTGGCGGCGGCCGACGAGGCTCGCGGGCACGCCCGAGTAGACGCGATCGGCGAGCCAGTCCTCGCCCTTGCGGTACGCCTTGATCACCGCCGCCGCGTGCACGCCGGTGCCGGTGCGGAACGCGTCCTGGCCCACCACCGGATAGTTCGTCGGCACTGGCACGCCGGTGGTGTGGCTCACGCGTTCGCAATACTCGGGCAGCGCCGTGAGGTCGTTGTCGATCCAGCCCAGCAGCCTGAGATTCACGAGCAACTGGTCCATCGGCGTGTTGCCGACGCGCTCGCCGATGCCGATCGCGCAGCCGTGCACGCGCGTGGCGCCGGCGCGGATCGCGGCGATGGTGTTGATGACCGCGAGCCCGCGATCGCTGTGGCCGTGCCAGTCGAGGCCCACGTCGGCGCCGCTCTCGAGCACCACGGTGGCGGCGAACCGCACCAGGTTCGCGACCCCGGTGGGCGTGGCGTGGCCCACGGTGTCGCACAGGCACAGCCGCTGGGCGCCACAGCGGATCGCGGTGAGGAACAGCCGCCGCAGCGTGTCGGGATGGGCGCGCACCGTGTCCTCGGTGACGTACATCACCGGCAGACCGTGCTCCACCGCGTACGTCACGGCGTCCTCGGTGTGGCGCAGCATGATGTCCAGCGTCCAGTTCTCGGCGTACTGGCGGATGGGCGAGGAGCCGATGAATGTGCACACCTCGATCGGCAGTCCGGTCTGCTGCGAGATCTCGATCACCGGCGTGATGTCCTGGCGCAGCGTGCGCGCCGCGCAGTTCGCCCGGATCGTCATGCGGTGGTCGCGGATCTCCTGCGCCAGCCGGGCGACGTCCTTCACCACGTGCGGGCCCGCGCCCGGCAGGCCGATGTCGGCGGTGTCGATGCCGAGCCGCTCCATCAGGTGGAGGATGCGCAGCTTGTCCTCGATCGCCGGCGTGCGCACCGACGGCGACTGGAGCCCGTCGCGCAGCGTCTCGTCGTCGAACTGCACCCGGAACGGCGGCGGCTGCCAGCGCTCGCCGGCGTCGTTCCAGTCGTAGATCAGGTCACGCTCGTTCATGCGGGGACTCGAATCATTGGGGTGCGGGGCGGCGCGTCAGCGGGAAGCTGGCCAACGAGTATGCGAGCACGGCCGCCGGGGCGCAATAGGCCGGACGTTTTCCTGACGACGCCGGCCGCCGGGGGCAGCGACTTTCCGTGGCCGTCCGTCACCGCCGTCCGTCACCGTACGTCAGGCGCGCTCCACCACGATCGCGATGCCCTGGCCGCCGCCGATGCAGGCCGACGCCACGCCCCAGCGCTTGCCGCGGCGGCCCAGCTCGACGAGCAGCGTGTAGAGCAGCCGCGTGCCGCTGGCCCCCAGCGGGTGGCCGAGCGCGATCGCGCCGCCGTTCACGTTCACCTTCTCGCGGTCGAGCCCGAGCGTCTTCTCCACCGCCAGGTACTGGCCGGCGAACGCCTCGTTGATCTCGATCAGGTCGAGGTCCGCCACCTGGATGCCGGCGCGTTCGCACGCCTTGCGGATCGCGGGCGCCGGGCCGATGCCCATGATCGACGGATCGACGCCCACGCTGGCGTAGCCGCGCACGATGCCGAGCGCGCGCTTGCCGGCGGCGCGCGCCTGGTCGCCGCTGGTGACGATGACGGCCGCGGCGCCGTCCACGATGCCGCTGGCATTGCCGGCGGTGACGAACGATTCCGGACCGAACGCGGGCTGGAGCTTCGCCAGCCCTTCGAGCGTCGTGCTCGGGAACAGGTGGTCGTCCTTGTCGACCATCATCGATTTCTTCCCGAGCTTCACCTCGACCGGCACGATCTCCTCGGCGAACCGCCCGGTCTGGGTCGCGGTGTTGCCGAGCTGATGCGAACGCAGCGCGAACGCGTCCTGCTGCTCGCGCGTGATGCCGTGCTGGCGGGCGAGGTTATCGGAGGTCTGCGCCATGAAGCAGCCGCAGTAGCTGTCCTTGAGCGCGACGAACAGCGAGTCCTCGAGCTGGCCCTGGCCGAGCTTGAGGCCCGCGCGCGCCCCGCGGATCACGTGCGGCGCCTGCGACATGTTCTCCATGCCGCCGGCGACCACCCACGTCGCCTCGCCGTCGCGGATCTGCTGGACCGCGGTGACCACGCTCTGGATCCCCGAGCCGCACAGCCGGTTCAACGTGAGCGCCGGCACTTCGACCCCGAGGCCGGCCTTGAGCGCGACGTGGCGGGCGCCGTAGATCGCGTCGCTCGACGTCTGCAGCGCGTTGCCCATCACCACGTGGTCGATCTTCGCGGGCTCGATGCCGGCCCGCTCGATCGCCGCCTTCGCCGCGATGGCGCCGAGGTCGATCGCCGAAACGCTCGCGAGCAACCCGCCGGGCTGGCCGTCCCCGCGCTTGCCACCGATCCACTCGGCCATGGGGGTGCGTGCGCCCGCTACGATGACGACCTCGGCTTGATCACGGTTCGACAAGGGGTTGCTCCTTCGGATTGAGAACATGATGGAATCTCGAGTTCGGCGGCGACGCTAGCAGGCGCGCCGCCCACCCAACAAGCCACGGCCGGCCGGACCCCGTGATAATGTCGGCGCATGAAAACGAAGACCGAATACCTGGTGATGAATGTGCCGGCGCGGCGCGGGTTCGTGAACCTTACACCCCAGGTCGAGCAGGTCGTACGGGACAGCGGTGTCCAGGACGGGATCGTGCTCGTCAACGCCATGCACATCACGGCCAGCGTGTTCATCAACGACGACGAGTCCGGGCTCCACCACGACTACGATGTCTGGCTCGACGAGCTGGCGCCGCACGCCCCGGTGGATCATTACCGCCACAACCGCACCGGCGAGGACAACGCCGACGCCCACCTCAAGCGCCAGATCATGGGCCGCGAAGTCGTGGTCGCCATCACCGCCGGCAAGCTCGATTTCGGCCGCTGGGAGCAGATCTTTTATGGCGAATTCGATGGCAACCGCCGGAAGCGGGTGCTGGTGAAGGTGATCGGGGAATGATCACGGCACTGCCGGCTCCGGAGCCTTGCCGAGAACTTCGGCGAACGAAGCGTGGCAACCGAATGGAAACACGAGGTCTGGAGCGCGGTGTCCGATGCTGAGGACGCTCGAGGGGGGGACCCTCTGGGTCATGGTGGCGATCGCGGCGCTGCTCGGGCTCGGGCTGGTCGTCAGCCTCGCGATTCAGCTCCGTCGGGCACTCGCGGCGCGGGAACGCGCGGAACTGGAGCTGAAACGTGCCGCGATAGCGAATCAGGAATTTTTCTACACGCTGCTGGAGGAGCTGAATTTTACGCTGGCCGCGCTCGGTACTGTGATCGAGCTCATGCGACGTGCGGCGGACAAGACCGTTGCGTACTCGCAGTTCCGCGACAAGCTGGATCGCCAGGTCGATCGGCTCCGGAATCTCGTCAACCGTCTGCTCGACATGAACAGATTCGTGCTAGTCGACTTGGGTGTTCGCAATACCCCGATCAACCTCGCCGATGTGATCAAAATCGCCTGCGAGACGAGCCGGCAGTCGATCGAAGCGTCCAAACGCCACCTCTCCGTGACGCAGTCGCGAGCCCCGCTGACGTTGCTGGGCGATGAGGCGCAGCTCTCCGAGGTGGTGTCGAACCTGTTACTCAACTCCGCGAAGTACACGCCGCCCGGTGGCCACATCGAGCTCACTACGGAACGAATCGGCGACGACGCCGTGATCCGGGTGCGGGATGACGGCAAGGGCATTCCGTCCGACATGCTGCCACGAGAGTACGACCTGTTCATGCAGATCGATCGGTACGGGTCCACGTTTCCATACGGGCTCGGAATCGGCCTCAGCCTGGCGCGGTGGCTGGTGGAACTGCATGGCGGCACGATCGAAGCCGCGAGCGACGGCGCCGGGCGCGGCACCACGTTCACCGTGCGGCTGCCGCTGGACATCGAGCCCGGGGCGGCGACCGCGGAGCCCCGGCCCGACGCGGAGGCCCGGTCATGACGCTGCCGGTCGATCCGTCCGTCCCCGCCGTCCGCCCGGTCCGGCGTGAGGACCTGCCGCGGGTCTGGGAACTGGTGCTGGAGCTGGCCCGCTACGAGCGGCTCGAGCACATCGTCAAGAACACACCCGAGCGGCTAGCCCGGCACCTGTTCGACGGCCGGTGGCCCGCGGTCGAGTGCCTCGTGGCCGAAATCGACGCAGCGATCGTCGGTTACGCGCTGTTCTTCGGCTGCTACTCGAGCTTTCGCGGGCAGCCCGTGATCTGGCTCGAAGACCTGTGCGTTACCGAGTCGCGGCGCGGCAGCGGAGCGGGGGTCGCTCTGATGCGGGCGCTGGCCCGGCTGGCAGTCCTGCGGGAATGTGCCCGGGTGGCGTGGGATGTCCTCGACTGGAACGACCCGTCGATCCGGTTCTACGAGCGGCTGGGCGCCCGGCGGAGCGAGGGCTGGCACAATTATGTGCTTGAAGACGAGGCGCTGCGGGCTTTGAATCAATAGACGATGAACGGCCGGTTGGGCCGTTCTGCCCCCAAAGCCCCTGGGAAACTTGCGGAGCCGAGCATGAATCGTCGCGCATCTCGGTCGAACCTGCCGCCGCGCACCCTTGCCCTGCTGCGTATGGGTGCGCCGGCGGCCTTCGCCGTCCTTCTGGCGGGCGCCGCAGCGGCCGATTGTCCGGGCGGCGGTCTCGGAATTCCGTGCGGAACCGACAGCGATGTCCCGTGCGGCCTCAACCTGGTCGGCCGTTCCGGCACAGCGGCCGATGCCCACAGCACGTTCACCGTCGTCGTGCGCGATATCGCCCACAATCCCGTGGCCGGGTGTGACGTTTCCGTCGACTTCAGCGGCTGCGCCCCCGACATCCGGGTCGCGATCGATCAACCGTGGCCCGGACTCGCCATCACGTGCGCCGGGGCCGGGAGCGCCGTGGTGCACGCGACCACCGACGGCGCGGGGCAGGCGACCTTCAGCATCGTCGGCGGCGCCAACAACGCCGGCACGGGAACGCCGGGCGCCGGATTTCACTGCGCCACGGTTCGTGCCTGCGGAGATCTGCTGGGGACCGTCAACGTCGGTGCGTTCGACGAGAACAGCTCGGGTGGCCTGAATCCCGCCGACATCTCGGTGTGGCTGCCCGATTTCTTCAACTCTCAAACGGTGTACGTGTCGCGCTCCGACTACAACTGCACGAACACCATCAACCCCGCCGACCTCAGCATGCTGCTCGCCGCGTCGTTCGGCGCGGGCTCGACCCAGAGCGGGGGCGACTACTGCCACTGAGCGTCTGTCAGTGGCCCCGCACCTGCGAGGTCACGGCTTCGGCGAGCGACTCGTGCAACGCGCCCAACAGCTCCGCGAACTCGGGGGATCCGCCATCGCCCGCGATGTGCCGCGCGGCGGCCTCGCCCAGACGCTGCGTGACGGTCGTCGCTCCCGACGCGCCGCCGTCCTGGCCGATCGCGCCGTATTCGGCGTAGCGGTCCGACACCCGCGCGCGCAGCGCATCGAGCGTCTCGCCGGGCTCGAGCGTGCGGCTCCAGCCGTCCATCACCGCGTCGTGCAGCGCGTCGATCGCGGCGCCGGTCTCGATGTTGAACCCGCCGCCCGCGACGAGTCCCCGCACGCAGCCGTAGAGCGCGAACACCTCCCATTCACGGCGGGCCGCGAGGCCGGTGGCGACGGCCGCGCCGTCGCGCGATTCCGCGAGATCCCGAAGCAGCGCGGGCGCGTGCTCGAAGAACAGCGCGGCGATCGCGCGGCCGCGCTCCACGGGGTCCGTGAGCTTCACGACGGCGGGTTTGTCGTCCAATTGTAGAAGCCCCGTCCGCTCTTGCGGCCGTTGAGGCCGGCGAGGACCATCCGCTTGAGCAGCGGGGGTGCTGCGAACCGCGGCTCCTTGAACTCGTCGAACATGATCTGCGAGATGTAGTACGTGGTGTCGAGCCCCACGTAGTCGGTGAGGAACAGCGGGCCCATGGGGTACCCGCAGCCCAGCTTCATCGCGTTGTCGATGTCATCGCGGCTGGCGAGGCCCTGCTCGAACACCCGCACCGCGTCGAGCATGTACGGCACCAGCAGCCGGTTCACCACGAACCCCGTTGAGTCGCCGCAGCTCACCACCGTCTTGCCGGTGGCCAGGCACCAAGCGGACGCGGCCTGCACGACGTCGGGGTGGGTGCGCACCGTCCGCACCACCTCGACCAGCTTCATCAGCGGGACCGGGTTGAAGAAGTGGAGCCCGATCACGCGGTCGGACCGCTTCACGAACGTGCTCATCTCGGTGATCGACAGGCTCGACGTGTTCGAGGCGAAGATCGTCCCGGGCTGGCAGACATGGTCGAGCGTCGACAGCAGCTCCTGCTTGGCGGAGATGTTCTCGACGATGGCCTCGACCACCAGGTCGCAGTCCGCGAGCGCCGCCAGTTCGACGGTGCCGGTGAGGTTTGCGAGCGTCCTGTCCATGTCGGCCTGCGCGAGCTTGCCCTTCTCGACGCCGCCCTTGAGGAACTTCCGGATCGAGCCCAGGCCCTTGTCGAGCACGTCCTGCGACACCTCGCGCACCACGGTCGGGAACCCGGCCTGGGCGCTGATCTGCGCGATGCCGCTGCCCATCAGCCCGCAACCCACCACACCCACCTTGTGAATCGCCATGATCGAGTCCGCCTCCGTTGCTGGTTCACCGGACGCCCGCTTTGGGGGTCCGCCATCGTGTTTCGCAGGTGCTCGTCGAGGACGCCAGGCACTCGATGCGGGCGCGCAGGATACGCAATTGGGCAGACACCGTCATCCTGCTACGCTGCTCCCGAAACCGGCTGGTTCACTCAATAGGGGAGTGTGTCCGTTGTCCTTCGCCCCGTTCGAATCCCTCGTGCTCGAGAGCACCACCCGCATCGTGCTGCTGGTGCTCGACGGGCTCGGCGACCTGCCCGATCCCGCCCACGACCAGCGGACGCCACTGCTGGCCGCGCGCACGCCCAACCTCGATGCGATCGCGGTGCGCTCGGCGCTCGGTCGCATCCTGCCGGTCGCGCCCGGCATCACGCCCGGCAGCGGGCCCGGACATCTCGCGCTGTTCGGCTACGACCCGATCGAGACCCAGGTCGGGCGCGGCGTTCTCGAAGCACTGGGCGCCGGTATCGAGCTCAAGCACGGTGACGTCGCGGCGCGCGCGAACTTCTGCACGATCGACGCCGCCGGCGTCGTCACCGACCGCCGCGCCGGGCGCATTTCGACCGAGGTATGCACGCGGCTCGTCGAGTTGCTGCGCGCCAGCTGCTCGAAGTTCGAAGACATCGAGGTCGTGCTCAAAGCCGGCAAGGGCCACCGGTTCGTCGCGGTGTTCCGCGGGCCCGGCCTCGCGGGGGCGGTGAGCGACGCGGATCCGCACAAGGAGGGCAAGCCGATCCCCGTAGCGCACGCGCTCGACCCGGACGCCGCGGCCGCGAAGACCGCGCGCATCGTGAACGCGTTCATGGACGCCGCGCGCCGCGTGCTCGCGACCGAGCACCCCGCGAATGCGGCGCTGATGCGCGGGCTGTCGGCGCGGCCCCGGCTGCGCAGCTACGCCGAGCGCTACAAGCTGCGCGCGGCGGCGGTCGCGGCATACCCGATGTATCGCGGCGTGGCCGAGCTGGCCGGCATGGAGCTGTTCCCGGTGGGGGAGGCGCCGGAGCAGGCGTTCGCCGAGGCCGCCCGGGTGTGGCCGGACCACGACTTCGTGTTCATCCATGTGAAGGGCACCGACATGGCGGGCGAGGACGGCAACTTCGACGCCAAGGTTGCCACGCTCGAGGCCGTGGACCAGGCACTGCCCCCGCTGCTGGCGCTCGCGCCCGACGTGCTGTGCGTCACCGGCGACCATTCGACTCCGGTGCCGATGAAGGGCCATTCCTGGCATCCGGTGCCGGTGCTGGTCCACGGGCGGTTCTGTGGCGCCGACGGCGAGCCCCGGTTCAACGAGCGCAGCGCGCGGGGGGGCAGCCTCGGAACCTTTGCCAGCCGCGATCTGATGGCTATACTCCTTGCGAACGCCGGGCGCCTCGACAAGTTCGGAGCCTGAATGACCTCACGTCCCGGTGTGCCCGCTCAGCCGTCTTCCTGCCACGATTCCCATGATCCCCACGATCCCGGCCGCGCCGGTTCCGGACGCTGGTGCCGGATGCCGCGTCCCGGCGCCGCCGCGCGCCTCGCCGCGTTCGGCATGCTCGCGCTGTGGCTCGCCGCCGCACGGGTCGAGGCGCAGCAGCCGTCGCCGCTCGACATCGGATTATGGCAGTTTCCCGGCGCGTCGTCGGCCCCGGCCACGGCGCGGTCGGCGTCGTTCGCGCTCGCCAACCGCTGGCTCGGCGACCAGCCGTTCGACAACCCGGCCGCCGGGCTCCACAGCGGCGTGTCGGCCTCCGGGCTGATCGAGCACGTCAGCCGCCAGGACCTGCGCTCGGTGAACCGGCAGTTCTCGGAGCAGAGCGCGTTCATCGATTTCGGCGGCGCGTGGGTCGCCGTGCCGGTCGGATCGGTGAAGCTCGTGGCCTATGCGTATCAGCCGGTGTTGCGGCTCGAGGACAACACGTTCACCCGCGGCGAGCTCGGCGGCCCCACGCAACCCGCGGTCGTGCTGAGCAACGGTTCTGCGCGCGAGCTGCGCGCGGGGCTCGCGGTGTCGAAGGCATTCGGTCCGCTGCGCGTCGGCGCGGCGGGGGAATGGAACCGGCGCTCGGACGTGTACGAGTACGAGGAGCGGTCGGGCTCGCCCGATCAGGGGCTGCGCCACGTCGACTTCGCCGGCGATGGCGTCGGCGGCCAGGCGGGCATCACATGGGGCGAGGACGCCGCGGACCGGCGCGGTTTCACGCTTGGCCTGTCCGCGCGGTACGCCCCGGCGATCACCGTGGATGGCGTCCAGAGTTTCCACCTGTTGTCGGGCGACAGCACCGGCACGGTGGCCTCGGACCACGATTCGGGCGTCGAAGCCGGCGCGTCGATCGGCTACCGGCTGAACGAGACGTTCCGAGTGATGCTCGGCGCGGGGGGGCGATCCCAGCGGGCGTGGCCGGACTTTGGAGTGACCGGTAGCCGGGCGCTCCAGTGGGGGGTGGGCGGCGAATTCCACGATGCACGCGACCCGTGGACCCTGCGGTTCGGCGTCGGGCAGGAGCACGAGCCCGACAACGCGGAATTCCGCTCCGGGCTCGTGGGACTCGGGGTGGGATGGAAGCTCGACCACTCGTCCATCGACGTCGGTCTGCTGCACCGCAGCATCAACCGCGGCGTGAGTCCCACGTCCTACGACGACCGCGTCATCGCGTCGGTCGCCGCCGACTTCTGAGGGGGGCGGCCGCCGCTGCGCACGCTTGGCACTGGTGCTATACTGGCGCAAACCATTGACCCACGCCTGTTTCGCGGACGTTGTTCCGCGGATGGGTCCCGCGGATCTCGCGCGTCCGCCCGTCGGTTGCGACGAGTGCGAGAGTGGCGGAACTGGCAGACGCGCTGGACTTAGGATCCAGTGGGGAAACTCGTGGGGGTTCAAATCCCCCCTCTCGCACCACCGTTCGGCCCGCAGCGGCCTCAGACCCTGGAGTGACACGAATGAACGTAACGTCCCGAGCGACCGGAGCGTGGCAGCATACGCTCGACATCGACGTTCCGGTGGCCGAGGTGGATCGGACGCTCGACGAGGTGGCGCGCCAGGTGCAGCGCCGCGCGAGCATCCCGGGGTTCCGGCGTGGCAAGGTGCCGCTGGAGATGGTCCGCCAGCAGTTCGCCGACCGCGTGGAGCAGGAGTTCCTCGAGACCTATGTGCCCAAGATCGCCGGCGAGGCGATCGAGCAGTCGCGTCTCGACCCGGTGGTCACGCCGCTCGTCCGTAACCTCAAATTCAGCCCCGGGATGCCGCTGCAGTTCGAAGTGCTGGTCGATGTGAAGCCCGAGGTCGAGGCGAAGGACTACAAGGGCCTGAAGGCGCAGCGCGAAACGCATGCCATCGAAGAAGATGCGGTCGAGCGCGTGCTGACCGACCTGCTCGAGCAGTCGGCGGTGTACGTCGACCTTGAGCGGCCCGCCCAGCGCGGCGACGTGGTGCTGCTCGATTCCACCCGGATCGACGCCAACGGCCGCCGACTGGCGTCGTCACGGGCCAAGGGGCGCCGGATCCAGCTTGGAGCGCCGGACCTGCTGCCGGACCTCGAGAACGCGCTGCTCGGGACGGAAGCGGGCCAGGAGCGTACAGTCGAGGTGAATTACCCCGCTGATTATCCGGCAGAGGAGCTGGCGGGCAAGCCTGCCCGTTACGTGGTGAAGATCCGCAAGATCCAGGAAAAGAAACTCCGGGATCTGGACGATAACCTTGCTCGGGACGTGTTTCAGCTTGGATCACTCGAGGAGCTCAGATCCCGGGTCCGGCTGAATCTCGAAGGCGAACACCGCGTCCGAATGCAGCGGGAGCTCGAAGATTCGATCGGGGAGGGGCTGCTGTCCCGAAACACCGTCGAGTTGCCCGAGCGGTGGGTACAATGGATGCTCGAACGGGTGATCGCGGACGCCGCTGGCAGCACCGAGGTGCCGGAGGCCATGCGGACCGAGCTGGTGCAACGCTACCGGCCCGGTGTGGAACGCTCGCTCAAGCGGTCGGTGTTGCTCGACGCGGTGGCACGGCAGGAGAAGCTCGAAGCGACGGATGACGAGGTGGCCGAGGAGATCGGGCGCATGGCGCAGGCCGATCCGCGGCAGGCGGCCCGGATTCGTGCCCGGTACGCCACGGCCGAACGCCGCGAGACGCTGCGCGACTCGCTACGTGAACGCAAGGCTTTGGACTGGTTGATCCAGGCGGCGGAGATTCAGGAAACCGCGGGAACGTCTTCGATCGTGGTTCCGGCAGGTCGCTGAAGCATCTGGAAGGCAGCGGCATCGAACATTGGCGGCATCTTCAGGGAGGAGTCGCGGTATGGGTCTGGTTCCCATCGTCGTCGAACAAACCGGCCGGGGCGAGCGTGCCTACGACATCTATTCACGCCTGCTCAAGGACCGCATCATCTTCATCGGGACTCCGATCGACGACCACGTGGCCAACCTCGTGATCGCACAGATGATCTTCCTCGAAGGCGAGGATCCCGATCGCGACATCAACATTTACATCCACAGCCCCGGCGGAATGGTCACGGCCGGGCTCGCCATCTACGATACGATGCAGTTCGTGAAGCCGGACATCGCCACGCTGTGCATGGGCCAGGCCGCGAGCATGGCCGCGGTGCTGCTGGCCGCGGGCGCCCCCGCCAAGCGCTCGGCGCTGCCGAACGCCCGGATCATGATCCACCAGCCGCTCGGCGGCACCCAGGGCCAGGCGACGGACATCGAGATCTACGCCAAGGAAATGTTGAAGATGAAGGAGCGGTTGAACGGTATCATGGCCAAGCACACCGGCCGCACGATCGACCAGATCGAGAAGGACACCGACCGGGACAACTTCATGTCTTCCGCCGAAGCGAAGACGTACGGCATCATCGACGACATCATCGACAAACGTAAGTAACCGGTCCGACGAGGAATCCATGAAGAAACGCATCGCCACGCCGCATCCGATCCGCTGCTCGTTCTGCGGGCGCGGACAGGACGAGGTGGCCCGGCTCGTGTCGGGACCCTCGGTGTACATCTGCAGCGAGTGCGTCAAGCTCTGCAACGACATCCTCGAAGGCGAGCTCGAACGCGAGCAGCCGTCGGCGTCGGGCCAGTTGCCGAAGCCGGCCGAGATCAAGCGGATCCTCGACGACTACGTCGTGGGCCAGAACCGCGCCAAGAAGACGCTCGCGGTCGCGGTCTACAACCACTACAAGCGCATCTACTCGCCGCCGCCGCCGGGCGAGGTCGAGCTCGAGAAGTCGAACATCCTGCTGATCGGTCCGACCGGCACCGGCAAGACGCTGCTCGCCCGCACGCTGGCGCGGTTCCTCAAGGTGCCGTTCGCGATCGTCGATGCGACGAGCCTGACCGAGGCCGGCTACGTCGGCGAGGACGTCGAGAACATCCTGGTTCGGCTGCTGCAGTCGGCGGACTTCAACCTGGTCAACGCCGAGCACGGCATCGTGTACATCGACGAGATCGACAAGATCTCGCGCAAGAGCGAGAACCCGAGCATCACCCGCGACGTGTCGGGTGAGGGCGTGCAGCAGGCGCTGCTCAAGATCCTCGAGGGCACGGTGGCGAACGTGCCGCCGCAGGGCGGCCGCAAGCATCCGCAGCAGAAGTACATCGAGGTGAACACCAAGGACATCCTGTTCGTCTGCGGCGGGGCGTTCGAGGGCCTGGAGAAGATCGTCGAGCGCCGCGTGGGCGAGAAGGTGCTGGGCTTCGGCGCCGAGATCAAGAGCAAGAAGGACAAGGACGTGAGCAAGCTCATGTCGCTGGTGGAGCCCGAGGACCTGCTGCGCTACGGCCTGATCCCCGAGCTGGTGGGACGGCTGCCGGTGGTGGGTGTGCTCGATCACCTCGACGAGCCGGCGCTGGTCAGCATCCTGACCGAGCCCAAGAACGCGATCACCAAACAGTACCAGCGGTTCTTCGAGATGGAGGGCGTCAAGCTCGACTTCACGGAGGACGCGCTGCACGCGATCGCGGTCGCGGCGATCCGCCGCGGCACCGGCGCCCGCGGATTGCGGGCCGTGATCGAAGAGGCGATGCTGGACGTGATGTACGAGATCCCGTCGCGCGCCGACGTGATCGGCTGCACGATCTCGCGTGAATGCATCGTGAGCGGCGCCCCGCCGCTCCTGACGTTCCGCGGCGAGCGCGAAAAGCGACGCAAGGAAGCCTGATCCTACGCCGGGCGGCCGCCGAGCGGCCGCCCGTTTCGTTATCGGTGCACCGGGCGCGGCACGCGTGTCCGGCGCCCGCCCAGAGGAGTGTTCGTGACCGCACCGAAGAAGCGCAAATCCGCCGCCCGCCGCACCCCGGCCCCCGCACCGCCCGCGCGTTCGCGCGCCCGGGCGACGCCGGTGGTCGCGGATCGCGTCCGCCGCGCGGATCGTGACCCGGTGACCCGGCTCACCGTCGTCCGCGGCGACGAGACGTTCGAGTTCCCCGACCGCCTGCCGCTGCTGCCGCTGCGCGACGTGGTGGTGTTCCCGTACATGACCACGCCGCTGCTGGTCGGCCGGCTGCCGTCGATCAACGCGATCGAGAAGGCGGTGTCGCGCGACCGCATGCTGTTCGTGACCGCGCAGAAGCGCAGCGAGGTTGCGGACCCGTCGCACGACGAGCTGTACCCGATCGGCACGGTCGTGCGGGTGCTGCAGCTGTTCCGGCTGCCCGACGGCACGATGCGCGTGCTGGTCGAGGGCCTGTGCCGCTGCAAGGTCGAGCGGTTTCAGTGGTCGGGCGACTCGTACACCGTGCGCGTCAAGGTGCTCGACGAGGCGCGTCCCGCGGGCAGCGAAGCCGAGGCGCTGATGCGCCACGTGCTGGCACTGTTCGGCGAGTACGTGCACCTGAACAAGCGGATCCCCGACGAGGTGCTGCTGACCGCGAACAACCTCACCGACGCGTCGTCGCTGGCGTACACGGTGGCGGCGCACCTGCTCGTCAAGGTGCCGAAGAAACAGCGGCTGCTCGAGGTCGACGGCGCCATGGAGCGGCTGACGTCGCTCGGCGAGGTGCTGGCGGGCGAGCTCGAGATCGTGAAGCTCGAGCGCAAAATCGAAGGCCAGGTACGCTCGCAGGTGCACAAGAACCAGAAGGAGTTCTATCTCAACGAGCAGCTCAAGGCGATCCGCAAGGAACTCGGCCACCAGAACGAGTTCGCGAGCGAGATCGACGAGCTGACCACCGCGATCAAGCGGGCGCGCATGCCGCGCGAGGTCGGGCTCAAGGCGGCGAAGGAGCTCGACCGGCTGTCGCGCATGAGCTTCATGTCGCCCGAGGCGACCGTGGTGCGCAACTACCTCGACTGGCTGTGCGCGCTGCCGTGGACGCGCTCGACGCGCGATCCGATCGACATCGCCGAGGTCGAGCGCGTGCTCGACGAGGACCATTTCGGGCTGCGCAAGGTGAAGGAGCGCATCGTTGAGTACCTCGCGGTGCTCAAGCTCACCGGCAAGAATCGCGGACCGATCCTGTGCTTCGTGGGCCCGCCCGGCGTGGGCAAGACCTCGCTCGGCAAGTCGATCGCGCGGGCGCTGCACCGGCGGTTCGTGCGCGTGGCGCTCGGCGGCGTGCGCGACGAGGCGGAGATCCGCGGGCATCGCCGCACCTACATCGGCTCGATGCCGGGCCGAGTGATCCAGAGCATGCGCCGCGCCGGCAGCCGCAACCCGGTATTCCTGCTCGACGAGATCGACAAGCTCGGCAGCGATTTCCGCGGCGACCCCGCGGCCGCACTGCTCGAGGTGCTCGACCCCGAACAGAACCATACGTTCAACGACCACTTCATGGAGGTCGATTTCGACCTCAGCCAGGTGATGTTCGTGTGCACCGCGAACTCGACATACGCGATTCCGCCGGCGCTCGAGGATCGCATGGAGGTGATCCGGCTGCCCGGCTACCTCGAGACCGAGAAGGTCGAGATCGCGCGGCGGTTCCTGATGCCGAAGCAGCTCGCCGCGGCCGGGCTGACCCCTGACGACTTGAAGATCGGGCTGCCGACGCTGAAGGCGCTCGTCAACCGCTACACGCGGGAGGCCGGCGTGCGCAATCTCGAGCGCGAGATCGCCGGGCTGTGCCGCAAGGTGGCGAAGCGCAAGGCCGCCGGCAAGCTCAAGGGCCGGGTGTCGGTGGGCGAGGACGCGCTGCACAAGTGGATCGGTCCCACGCGGTTCCTCGACACCGTCGTCGAGCGGCACTCGCGGATCGGCGTCGCGAACGGCCTGGCGTGGACCGAGACCGGCGGCGACCTGCTGACGATCGAGGTCAGCATCCTCGCCGGCAAGGGTGAGCTGCAGCTCACCGGCAAGCTCGGCGAGGTGATGCGCGAATCCGGCCAGGCCGCGCTGTCGTACGCGCGCTCGTGTTCCGAGAAGCTCGGCCTCGACAAGTGGTTCTATCGCGACATCGACATCCACGTGCACGTGCCCGAGGGCGCCATGCCCAAGGACGGCCCGTCCGCCGGCATCACCATGGCGACGGCGCTGGTGAGCGCGCTCACCAACGTGCCCACGCGGTCCGACGTCGCGATGACCGGCGAGATCACGCTGCGCGGCACCGTGCTGCCGATCGGCGGTCTGAACGAGAAGGCCGTCGCGGCGCGGCGTGCCGGCATCAAGACGATCCTGGTGCCGCGCGCGAACGAGAAGGACCTGGTCGAGATCCCCGACGACGTGCGCGCGGACCTCGAGTTCGTGCTCGTCGACACCATGGACCAGGTGCTGGAGCACGCGCTCGACCGCACGCCGGCAATCACGAGCGCCCCCAAGCCTGCCGATGACTCCGAGCGTGCCGGCTACGCACACTGATCTGGGTCCGGACCGCGCGTTCGGCCCCCGCCTGACGAGTTCGGAACACGATTCACACGCTACGAGGGAGTGGAACCCATGACCGTGACGACACCGCCTGCCCGCACCACCGCCAAGACGTTCACCCGCACCCGGTTGTTCACGCCCGGTCCGGTCGAGATCCCGAGCCGCGTGCTGCGCGCGCTGTCGCAGATTCCGCCGCACCACCGCACGGAGGTGTTCCGCGCGCTGTACATGCGGGTGACCGATGCCATGCGCACGCTGCACCAGACCGCGGGAGAGGTGTTCCTGCTCGCCGCGTCCGGCAGCGGCGCCATGGAAGCCGCGGTCGTCAACGTGATGTCCCCCGGCCAGAAGGCGCTGGCGGTCGTGGGCGGCAAGTTCGGCGAGCGCTGGGCGTCGCTGCTCAAGGCCTATGGCGTGCCGCACGATCTGGTCGACGTCGAGTGGGGCCACGCCGTGGAGCCGTCCCAGATCGAGCATGCGCTCGACAAGGACAAGACGATCACCGCCGTGTTCGCCACCCACAGCGAGACCTCGACGGGCGCGCTGCACGACGTCGAAGCGTTCGCGAAGATCACCAAGGCGCGCGGCGTGAAGCTCGTGATCGATGCGGTCACCAGCCTCGCCGTGCATCCGCTGCCGCAGGACGCCTGGGGCATCGACGTGGTCGTGTGCGGATCGCAGAAGGGCCTGATGTGCCCTCCCGGCCTCGCGTCGGTGAGCCTCGCGCCCTGGGCCGCGGCGGCGATCGAGCAGGGCCTGCCGCGGTTCTACTTCGACCTGCGGCGCGCGCGGAAGAGCGCTCCGCTGGGCGAATCGCCGTTCACGCCCGCCGTGAGCCTGGTGCTGGCGCTGGAAGAGGCGCTCGCCATGATGAACGAGGAGGGTCTCGACCAGGTGCATGCGCGCCACCGCCGGCTGGCCGGCGCGATGCGCGCCGGGGCGCAGGCGGCGGGCTACGCGCTGTTCTCCTCCAGCCCGTCCTATGCCGTCACGGCGCTGCTGCCGCCGTCGGGCGTCGAAGCGTCCGCGGTGGTGAAGCGGCTGCGCGACGTGCACGGCATGGTCGTCGCGGGCGGGCAGGACAAGCTGAAGGGCAGGATCCTGCGCATTGGCCACATGGGCGCCTACGACTTCTCGGATATCGTCGCGATGGCGAGCGCGCTCGAGGAATGCGCGACCGCGCTCGGGGCGCGCGCCTCGGGAGCCGCCGACGCCGCGCGCGCCGCATGGGAAGCCGTCTAGCATGAAGGCATTCCTGGCAGAGAAGCTGGCCCCGGCCGCGGCGGACTGCCTGCGTGCCGCGGGCTGGGAAGTGGTCGAGCGCACCGGGCTCCAGGGCGCGGAGCTGGCGGCGGCGCTCGCCGGCTGCGACGCGCTGCTCGTGCGTGGCGCCACCAAGGTCACCGCCGACGTGCTGCGCGCCGCGAACGGGCTCAAGGCCGTCGCCCGCGCCGGCACCGGGCTCGACAACGTGGACGTCGCGACCGCGAAGGAGCTGGGAATCCAGGTGCTGAACGCGCCGGCCGCGAACACGATCTCGGTCGCGGAGCTCACCCTCGGCTTGCTGCTCGCGCTTGAACGCCAGCTCGTGCCCGCGGCCTCGGACCTGCGCGCCGGAAAGTGGGAGAAGGCCAAGTACTCCGGCCGTGAACTCAACGGCAAGACGCTCGGACTCGTCGGCTTCGGCCACATCGGCCGCGCCGTCGCGATGCGTGCGCGTGCGTTCGAGATGGACGTGATCGCCACCGATCCGTTCATCGGCACCTGGCCCGGCGAATTCGGCTGGGTGCGCGAGACGCCGCTCGCCGACATGCTGCCGAAGGTGGACTACCTGTCGCTGCACGTGCCGCTCACCAAGGACACGCGCGGCCTGATCGGCGCCGCCGAGCTCGCCCGCATGAAGCCCGACGCCGTGATCGTGAACTGCGCGCGCGGCGGCATCGTGGACGAGTCCGCGCTGCTCGCGGCGCTGACCACGGGCAAGCTGCGCGGCGCGGCACTCGACGTGTTCGCCACCGAGCCCCCCGGCGAGCTTCCGCTACTCGCGCTGCCCAACGTGATCGCCACGCCGCATCTGGGCGCGTCGACGCGCGAGGCGCAGGATCGCGCGGGCGTGGAAGCGGCGCAGCGGGTGATCGCGGCGCTGAAGGGCTGAGGCGCGGCGCGGGCTCGGTCTGCGCGTGCTTTTGGGCGAAACCCCCGCACCGGGGGTTCGCCGTTTTACGTCACCCCGCCCCTCTGCTAGCGTCCCCCGGCTTTTTCAACGGGAGGGACGCGCGTGCCGTGCACGGTGGTGGTGGGCGCCCAGTGGGGTGATGAGGGCAAGGGCAAGATCGTCGACGCGCTGAGCGCGAAGTCCGACGTGGTCGCGCGCTACCAGGGCGGCCCCAATGCCGGGCACAGCGTAATCTGGCAGGGCCGCACGATCGTGCTGCACCTGGTGCCGTCGGGCGTGCTGCACGCGCGCACTCGCTGCCTGATCGGCAACGGCGTGGTGATCGATCTCGCGAAGCTCCGCGAGGAGGTCGCTATGCTCGAATCGCTCGGCGTCGACGTCGCGGGCCGCATCGGCGTGAGCCCCGCGGCGCACCTGATCCTGCCCTATCATCGTGTGGTCGAGAGCGTCGCCGAGCAGGGCCCGACCGCGATCGGCACCACCGGGCGCGGCATCGGGTTCGCGTACCGCGACAAGGCCGCACGCACCGGGCTGCGTGTCGGCGATCTCGATGACGGCGCGGTATTCGCGGCGACCGCCGACCGCAACCTCGCTGCGCTGCGGCGCGAATTCCCGACGGCCGAGCTCGGGCGCATGACCGGGGCGTCGGTGTTCGAGGAGTTGCGCGAGCACGCCCGGTGGCTGGCGCCGATGGTGTGCGACGTGTCGGACGAGCTGCATCGCGCGCTCGGCGACGGCCGCCAGGTGCTGCTGGAAGGCGCGCAGGGCACGCTCCTCGATCTCGACCACGGCACCTATCCCTTCGTGACCTCGTCCGCCGCGAGTGCCGCGGGCGCGCCGCTGGGCGTGGGGCTCGGACCGCGGGCCGTGGATCGCGTGATCGGTGTGAGCAAGGCGTACACCACGCGCGTGGGGCACGGCCCGTTCCCGAGCGAGATGGCCGACGCCGAGGCGTCGCGGCTGCGGGAGGCGGGCGAGGAGTTCGGCGCGACCACGGGCCGGCCGCGCCGCTGCGGCTGGCTCGACATCCCGGCGCTGCGCTACGCCGCGCGCGTGAACGGCTTCGACGAGCTGGTGATCACCAAGCTCGACGTGCTCGACGAATTCGACGAGATCCGCGCCGTGATCGGTTACGAGCGCGACGGCAAACCGCTGCCAGGCTTTCCCGCCAGCGCTACGACGCTCGAGCAATGCCGGCCAGTGCACACGAGCTTCCCCGGCTGGCGCGCGAGTACGGAGTCGGCTCGGAGCTGGCGCGATCTGCCCGCGAACGCCCGCGGCTACCTAGAATGGATCGAGCGCGAGAGCGGCGTGCGGATCGGCACCGTGTCGGTCGGCGCCGGGCGCGACGCGGAGCTGGCGCGGGGGTAGAGCGGCGCGGGGAGCGAAGGCGGGTTTTCGATTGCTCCCCGGCGGGTTAACTTCTCCCGAAGCTGCACACCCCGTTGATCCATGCCTCAGGCCCCATACACGAGGAGACGTCATGCTGATCGTCCGCGAAACCATGTACTGCAAGCCCGGCAAGGTGCGCCCCATGGTCGAGAAGTTCGTCGCGATGTCGAAGCTCATGGAGAAGTCGGGCATGGGAAAGATGCGCGTGCTCACCGACGTCAGCGCCGAGAGCTACTGGATGATCGTTGCGGAGATGGAAGTGGCGAGCCTCGACGCCTTCGAGAAGATGATGGTCCCGGGCCAGGGCCAGGGCCAGGGCGGCGCGGCCGCGAAGGAGATCGAGGAGTTGATGAAGGGCTACCACGATCTCGTGGATCACGGGAAGCGCGAGATCTTCAAGATCGAAGTCTAACCGCGGCGCGTCCCGCGCCCGTGACGGTGACCCGTTAGCTCAGTCGGTAGAGCACCTGCCTTTTAAGCAGGGAGTCGCTGGTTCGATCCCAGCACGGGTCACCAACACGTAGCAGCTTTTCCACTGGTGAAAATACTTGCTCAACTTCAATTACGCGTCCGTATCCGGGCGAGACGACGGAGAGCGAGGGCCCATTCCCCTCGCGATCTTCGGTAGCATGTGGATGGTCTTGTCGTAATCCGCCGGACTTGGCTCTCCGTAGGGCCCTCTCGTGTTCGGAAAACTTGCTGGATCTCCCACATGCCTACCGGCCGAACACCAGGGGGACAGCGACCCAGACGGCAACGGGCTGGCTCTTCGCGAGCGCCGGCTTGAAGACCCATTTCCGAATGCATTCTTCAGCTGTCCGATCGAGTAACGGAATTGACTTCTCGATCCGTGTGTCCTTCACGAGGCCGTCTGCGCCGACCAATACCTGCACCACGACGGTGTCGGACACGCCGCTGCGTGAGACGTCGTCGGGATATTCGGGTCGGACCTTTAGTAGGGCTATAGGAGGTTCTTCCACGAACACGTGCTCGCCGAACCTCGGAAGGTGGTCATCGGTTACGCGGGGCATTCGGGGGAGCCGTGAGTCACGCCGGAGTCGGATCGTGATCGGGTCGCGCGGTACCTGAGTGTCCAGGTGCCCGCCGATGTATGCAAAGGCACAAGCGTCCACGCCGATGCGGCCAACTGGAACATCGGCGATGTTGAAGGTTCCAAGTCTGTCCGTGTAGGCAGCCAACCTCGTCGCAACGACTACCACGCATGCCGAAAGTCCGATGGGGTTGCCCGTCGAGTCATCGACGACGTTCCCTCGCAGGACCGTTGTTGGATGCGGCTTCGGCGGTGGCTCCGGCCACCTCGGGACAAGTTTCACCCGAAACCACATGAGCGCGTCGTCCACGTTGATCGTGTGGAAGGCAGTGGGCCGTGTCGTGATGGTCACCGAATCCCACCCGTAGACGCCAGGCGCCTTGGAGTCCCTCCCATCCAGTGCGAGGGCGCTCTTCTGGAAGAGCAGGCGCACCGCGTGAGTGTCGAGGCGCTTCCCGAGTCTGAACGACGGGCTGTTGATGAAACCGAACGTGTTCCCGACTGTCTCGCCCGGCCGAACGCGCCATGTGAGCGAGTCCCATCCCCACTCGGAATCATTGCAGATGTCCATGTCTCCGCCCCATGACTTGAACATCACGCGCACGGTCACGCTGTCCGCGTGCGCGATTCTTCGACGAGGAGTGTGAGAGGTCGTAGAACCTCCCCTCGCGGATGCCGTGAGCAGGAAAGCCGCAACGAGAAGCAAGTTGGATCGCGCGCCCATAGGATCGCCCAACTGTACAGGGTGTCTTGCGGACATCGAAATGCGCGGATGGCGCGCAGCCGCGCAAAACCCTGGCCCTCACCGCTCCTTGTACCCCCGCCCCCGATCCGTCGCCTCACGGTCGCGGACGAAGCTCATCACCGGCACCCCATAGCCGCATCTCGTCACGGTGCGCTCGATCTCGATGTCCACGATCTGGCGCGGCGCCCCCGAGTCGATGTCCTCCTGGCGGAGCACCCGCGCCGCGAACGGCGATTCCGTCACGGGCGTGACGTGCGCGTGACCGAACAGCCGTACGATGGCGGCGTCGCCGGACTCGAACGAGCACACCATCACCGTGATCGGCCCGTCGCTGCGCGAATGCCGCGCGGTCTCGTTGCCGCTGCCGGGATAGTCGAGATAGGCGACGTGCCTGCGGTCGAGCACTACCAGCGGCACGCCGCCCTTCGGCGATAGGTTCACGGGACCAATCCCATGGGGCTCCGCGGCCAGCGAGGGATCGGTGGTCGCGACGAAGAACATCCGGGAGTCCCGGATCAGGCGCGCCTGGGCGTCCGTGATCGAGTCGTGATAGGTGGCCATGCCGGCATCATCCGAACGCGGCGATCGAGAGTCAACGCCCTAACGCCCCGAGCGGCCCTGGGCCGCCGGGCTCAGGCTCCGCACCGCGGCATCCCGATCGTCGTGGACCGGCAGCACATGCGCGAGACCCAGCTCCGCCAGCAGCCGGCGCTGGAGGGGACTCGCCCCGCACAATGCAATGCGGCCGCCGCACTCCACGGCGAGATGCTGGGCATTGGCCAGCACCCCAACGCAATGGGCGGTGAGCGGGTGCACGTGCGACAGATCCACCACGACTTTCACGCGGTTCCGCACCAGCGCCAGCATCCGGGACTCCAGTTCGTCGCATTCGCAACCCTCGTACAACGTCTGCGAGGGCACGACCACGATCACCTGACCCACCTCATGCGACGCCACGCTCATATCCCGCTCCCTTCCAGCTCAGCCACGGCTTCGGCGGCCTTCACGACTGCTAAGACGGATCGAGCGGGCGGAAAGTTGCCTGCCATCCACCAACGCCGGGTTTGTCGCGCTATTCGCCTGTCACGTCCGCGTCACGGCTCGTCCGTTCCGGTCCGAGGCGCGGTGAGTTGCCCAAAAGCGGTCGAAGCCCGAGAGTCCCGTAGTCGACGTCGGTCATGGTCGGCGATCACCACAACGCACGTTTGCCGGGTCACAATGAGTTCATCACGTCACGGGGATTGATCCATGAGCGGGCTTCGATCGGATGCGTTCGTGTTCTTCGGTGCCACGGGCGATCTCGCCTACAAGATGATCTTTCCGGCGCTGCAGAAGTTGATCCAACGCGGCAACCTCGATATCCCCATCGTCGGCGTGGCCCTGCCCAAGCTGAGCCCCGACGAGTTCAAGGCGCGGGCGAAGGCGAGCCTGGAAGAGCACGGTGGGCTGGATCCGGCGGCGTTCGCCAAGTTGTGCACGCTGCTGCAGTACGTCGACGGCGACTACGCGGACCCGGCAACGTTCGCAAAGCTGCGCAAGGCGCTCGGCAGCGGCTGCCGTCTGCTGTGCTATCTCGCGATTCCACCGAGCCTGTTCGCCACCGTCGCGGAAGGGCTGGCGGGCGCGGACTGCATCCAGGGCACGCGAGTGGTGGTCGAGAAGCCATTCGGGCGCGACCTCGCGTCGGCCGTGGAACTCAATCGCACGCTGCTGCGGTTCTTCACCGAGGAGTTCATTTTTCGCATCGATCACTACCTCGGCAAGGAAGCCGTCCAGAATCTCGTCTACTTCCGGTTCGCGAATCCGCTCATCGAAGCGGGGTGGGACCGGCACTATATCGCGGACGTGCAGATCACGATGGCGGAGAACTTCGGCATCGCGGGCCGCGGCAAGTTCTACGAGGAATCGGGGGCGATCCGGGACGTGGTGCAGAATCACATGCTGCAGGTGATCGCCAACCTCGCCATGGAATGCCCGGTGGGCACGGCCCGCGAGGCCCATCGTGATGAGCGTGCACGATTGCTCCAGGCGGTCCGGACGCTCACGCCGGCCGATGTCGTGCGCGGCCAGTTCCGCGGCTACCGGAACGAGCCGGGCGTGGCGTCTGATTCGAACAACGAGACGTTCGCGGCGCTGCGACTCCATATCGACAACCCGCGCTGGAGCGGCGTGCCGTTCTGGGTGCGCGCGGGGAAGTGCCTGCCGATGTCCACGACCGAAGTGCTGGTCCGGTTCAAACGCCCGCTGCGGCCGGTGCTGGACGAGGCCGTGCCGTCGATGGATTCCTACTATCGATTCCGGCTCAGCCCCGACGTCGTGCTGGCGCTGGGTGCCAGGGTCAAGAAGCCGGGAGGGCTCATGGTCGGAGAACAGATCGAACTGGTCGCGCACTACGAGCCGCCCGAGGAGATGGGGCCTTACGAGCGGCTGCTGGGCGATGCGATCAATGGCGACGGCACGCTGTTCGCGCGCGAAGACTCGGTCGAGGCGTCGTGGCGCATCGTGGACCCGATCCTCGGCAACGTGACGCCGGTGTTCGAATACGACCCCGGCACGTGGGGGCCTCCCGAGGCCGACCGCGAGGTGGCGCCCGAGGGGGGCTGGAACAACCCGGCTCCCGAGGGCATGACCGCCTCTCCGAATGTAGCGATACCTTCGAGCGTGGAGGTGGCGGGATGAAGAACGGAGCTCGCAAGCGCATCCTGGTCGTCGACGTCGGCGGAACGCACGTCAAGGTTCAGGTCACGGGCGGCAAGACGCCGCGCAAATTCGTGTCCGGCTCCGCGATGACGGCGGAGCAGATGGTGGCGGGGGTCCGGAAGATCGTCGCGGGCTGGAAGTATGAAGCGGTTTCGATCGGCTATCCCGGTCCCGTGCATCGCGGCCGCCCGCTCGCGGAGCCGCACAATCTCGCGCCGGGCTGGGTCGGGTTCGACTTCGCGGCCGCGTTCGGCTGCCCGGTCCGTCTCATGAATGACGCGGCCATGCAGGCGCTCGGGAGTTATGAGAAGGGGACGATGCTGTTCCTCGGGCTGGGGACCGGCCTCGGCTCGACGCTGATCGTCCACGGCATCGTGCGGCCGATGGAACTGGGCCACCTCCCGTACCTCAAGAAGACCTACGAAGACTATGTGGGCCTGCGGGGACTGAAGCGTTTCGGCAAGAAGAAATGGCGCCATTATGTCGATGACATCGTTGCACGGTTCGTCGCGGCGCTGATGCCCGACGAGGTCGTGCTCGGGGGTGGCAACCTCAAGCTGCTGAAAAAGCTGCCGCCGGCATGCCGGGCCGGGGCCAACACCAACGCGTTCCGCGGAGGGTTTCGGCTGTGGGAGGAATCCCGTGAAGCGGGTTCTGGCGCTGTATCGGCGGCACCTCGAGCAGCCTCGCCGTGAACGCCTGTTTCTGGCCTCGGCCGGATTCTTCGCGGCATTCGGGATCGTCCGTCTGCTGGCGCACGCCATTCGCCGTCGGATCGGGCCGTTTCACGACATCGCATTCGGCCACACCCACGTGCACCACCTGGTGTGGGGAATCCTGATCCTGCTGGTCGTGGGCTATGGATGGCTCATCGAGCTGGGCAAGGGGCGGCAGCCGGAATCCCACGTACTCGCGCGGTCGATGGCGATCCTGTACGGAGTGGGAGCGGCGCTCACGCTCGATGAATTCGCGCTGTGGCTGCATCTCGAGGACGTGTACTGGACGCGTCAGGGCCGGGCCAGCGTCGACGCGGCGCTGCTGTTCGGCGCGCTGGTCTCGCTGGGTTTCTGGGGCGGCCCGTTCCTGAGAGCCGTGGCTCGCGAATCGACACGGTTCTCGAGGAGACGGAAGCATTAGTACGAAGTCCCGATCCTGTGAGCGCAGCCAGGATCGAAGCCGGCGTTCGCTCGCGCCGGTCATCGCAGGAAGCAACGCTGCGAGTCAGCGAGTTCACAAGCCCCGCCGCGTGTGGTGTCCGCGCCACACACGCGTCACCCCGCCGGTATTCGCATCGCCGCCGAATCGCCTGCAAATCATTGTGATTCCCGCCGCCGATCACGCGCCGCGAACTGGCACGGCGGGTGCTCTTCCCTAGGATACGGCCGAGTCGTCAAGACACAGTGCATCTCAAACCGCAATCAACCGGGGAGAATCACGATGATCCAGTTTCGCAAGTTGTCCGTTGCCAGTCTGCTCGTTCTGGGAACCGCCGCCACGTTCGTCGCGGGCGCCGCGACGCTCGCGGGCGCCGCGAATTCCTCGACCGATCCGGACGCCGGCACGTCCGCCCAGTCGAAGTCCCACGGCCGCCACGAAGGCCGGAAAGAGCATGGCGTGAACGAGCGCCTGGAGCGCATGACTCAGCGGCTCAAGCTCACGGCGGAGCAGCAGGAGAAGGTCAAGCCGATCCTGGAGGCGGAGAGGGCGCAGTGGAAGTCCCTCCACTCCGAGGACAAGGCCAAGCCCCGCTCGGCCGAGGACAAGGCGGCGATGGAGAAGGAGCGCAAGGAACTGCGTGCCGACACCGACAGCAAGCTCGCGCAGGTGCTGACCGCCGACCAGATGAGCGAGCTTCGCAAGTTCCAGCGTGAGCACATGCGGAAGGAAAGTGCGAAGGAAGAGAAGGCGGAGAAGGGCGAGAAGGGCGAGAAGGGCGAGAAGGGCAGCAGTTAGTCGATAGCCGCATCGGATGCAAGGGACGCCGGAGCCCGGTTCGGGATCCGGCGTCCTGGCGGTTCTAGTCGCCGCGCTAGAAGATTTCCGGGCACCACGGCGCACGGTCCGCTGTGAACAGTGCGTCCGCGCGAGTTGCCGCGCCGGGGCGGCGCTCTTCGATCCGCGCCGAACGCACGAGCTGCCCGAACGTGAAACCTCCGAGATAGACCGTCCCCAGCGCCGTGACGTCGAGCGCCAGGTCGGCATCGGCCGTCGTGCGCTCCACGCTGCCCGCGGCCACGCGATAGCGGCCCTGATTCCATGGGCAGAACGCGTCGGCCACTTCGATCACGACCGGATCCGCGCCCGACAGCGCGCGCGCGGCCAGCGCCGCCGGCACGTCGACGAGCCGCACCCACACGCCGTCGCGGACCTGGAACTTCATCTCCCGCGGACGCGCGATCAGGAACCACAGCGCGTGATCGAGCGGCAGCAGTTGCGCCTTGACGCTCGCGACCCAGTCGATGTCGAGCAGGAAGCGCCATAGGTCGCGCGTCGCCGCCGGCGTGGCGCCCACCGCCTCGATGACGTTGACGTGCCCCGCACTCGTACCGGAATCGAACGACTGATGGATGCGATAGAGCGCATAGCCCTCCGGGCGACCATCGATGGTGAGCAGCACCCGGTTGAGCACTCCGCCGCCCTGGCGCCGGCTCTCGGGATCGGCGAACCGGCGGAACCGCCACCAGTTCTCGGAGCGGGCGAACATGCCCGGCTGGTCGGTGCGGACCCGGTCGTAGATACGCGAGAACGGTTCGAGCGCATCCGCTTCATTGACGAGCTGGAGCTCCGATCGGCCTGGCGTGGGCAGCACGAACGCGTTCGAGGATTTCGGGATGTCGACATTGCCGGCGACCGACGCCATGCCATAGCCGAACCTGCCGTAGATCGTGTCTTCCGATGCCCACAGATAGGCGACCGGCTCGCCGCGGTGGTGAATGTCGTCGAGTTGAACGCGCATCATCTGGCGCAGGATCCCGCGGCGCCGGTGGGTGGGCATGACGCCGACCACTGTGACGCCGGCGGCCCGGACCGATCCGCCGGGCACGGTCAGCTCGAACGGGTACGAGGCTGCACCGCCGACCACCGTGCCGGCTTCATGCGCAGCGATCGCGCGCGATGGTTCGAGAATTGACTTGAATCGCCGGAGATCGTCTTCGCTGAACGGTCCGCCGCCAAAGTAATGCCACACGGGCACCAGTGCCGACGGAACCTCTTCGGATGAACGGCAGGCTGCGACTTCGATTTCCATGCGTGTTTCCTCCAGCCGTGCGGAGTGCGTAGGCAGGTGCCGGCCGGGCCGGGGGCGCAATGTGCAGCATGTGACGGCGGATTTCAACGGGGCACCCGCCTCGTTGGGCCGGCCCTGAACCGGATGCTACAATTTACCCTCGCCCGCATGATCGCTACGATCGCTCACGCATGAGACCTCCGGTCCGCGATGGCTGCCCGCGTGCGCCACGTCTCCGCGAGGATTGATGAAGAATGTGTTCAGCGTCGATCTCGAAGACTGGTATCAGGGCCTCGAGATCGACATCGACTCATGGGACCGGTTTGCGCCCAGGATGGAAGCGGGTCTGCTTCCGCTGCTGGCCATGCTCGCGGCCGCAGGTGTTCGGGCGACGTTCTTCGTCCTGGGTCATCAGGCGGAACGCACGCCCGAGTTGATCCGGCGCATCGCCGCAGCCGGTCACGAGATCGCCTCGCACGGATGGTCGCACCGGTTCGTGTACCGGCAGCCGCCCGAGCAGTTCCGGCAAGAGCTGCGCCGCAGCAAGGTCGTGCTCGAGCAGATCGCCGGCGCGGCGGTGGTGGGATATCGCGCGCCCTACTTCTCGATCACGGCCGAGGCGCTGTGGGCGCTCGACGTGCTCGTCGAAGAGGGGTTCCAGTACGACTCCAGCATCTTCCCGACGTTCAACTACCGCTACGGAATTCCGGGCGCCACGCGCGTACCGGGCTGGCTGACGACCCCCGGCGGCCGGCGCTTGTACGAGATTCCGCTCAGCACCGTGCGCCTTCCCGCGACGGCCGGCATCAACGTCCCGTTGGGGGGCGGCGGCTACTTCCGGCTGTATCCGTATTCGCTCACGCGGAGGTTGATCGACCACCTGACCCGCGTCGAACGGCTGGCGCTGGTGTTCTACGTGCATCCATGGGAGTACGACCCCGGGCAGCCGCGGATTCGGTTGCCGCGCTGGATGCCGGAACAGACGCACTACCTCAACCTTGCATCGACGACCCCCAAGACCCGGCAGTTGCTGCACGACTTTCCGTTCACCACCATGCGTGACGCCTTCGGCGACGCGTTCGCCCCGAAGGATTGAGCGTGCGGATTTACATCCTCACCCAGGAAGACGCGTTCTACATCCCGGTGATCATCGACACCGTGCTGTCGGCCCGGTCGGACGTCGTGGGGGTCGGAATCGTCCCGGGCGAGCTGCAGCCGGGGCATGTGCAAAAGTACCTGCACCTGATGGGTGTCCGGGACTTCGCGCTCCAGTCGGCCAATCTCGTGATTCATCGCGCGTTGGATGTGGTGTCGCGCGTGATCCCCATGCCGCGCAGTTACTCGGTGAGCGGGGCGGCGCGGCGGGTGTCGGTGCCCGCGGAGCAGGTTCCGAAGGTGAACGACGCGAAGTTTCTGGATCACCTGCGCTCGCTGGGCGTCGATCTCGTGGTTTCGATCGCCTGCCCGCAGATCTTCCGCCAGCCGCTGCTCGACCTGCCGGCCCATGGCTGCATCAACCTGCACGGCGCGCTGCTGCCCCGATATCAGGGCCTGCTGCCCTCGTTCTGGGTGCTGGCGAACGGCGAGGCCGAGACCGGCGTCACCGTGCATGTCATGGATGCGAAGCTCGACCACGGGGACATCCTGCTGCAGCGCCGGGTACCGATTCGCGACGACGACACCGTGCACCGGCTGGTCCGGCGTTCGAAGGTCGAATTCGGCCGCCAGCTCCTGCTCGAGGCGATCACGCAGATCGATCAGGGACGCGTGACCCGGACGCCGATGGACATGAGCCAGGCCAGCTACGTGGCGTTTCCGGACGATGCGGCGAGGGCCCAATTTCGCAAGCGAGGGCGACGCTTCATTTAAGTTGCCCCGAGAGATGCGCCGGAGCCGCTGACTTTGCGTCTGGCAGCGCATCTCGGCTGAATCCGGGCGGCTCGGGCAGAATCCAATCTGTCGTTGCGGGTGTGGAAAAGCGGTCAGAAACCGGCCGGCATGGGGCGGGAAAACCCTGCGAAGATTGCTTTTACGAAAATCCTTGGATCTCCGTCATATTTTTGCAAACCTGTGAACCTGATGGTCGCATCAGAGAACGCGTAGCCTGGTTCCCGGAGACGGGCCGGCGACGATCAGGGCCGTAACATCAAGCCAAAAGGGCCCTTCATCTGAGTGGCTGCGTTTGGAGTTTTCCCGGTCGCACCCGGAGAACCCGTGGACTGCAACGAAGTATTGGATCAACTGTCGGATTTTCTCGATGAGGGCGCCCGCGCCGACTTGTGCCGCGCGATCGAGCAGCACCTCGTCCAGTGCAAGGACTGTCGGTTCTATGTCGATTCGGTGAAGAAGACGATCGTGCTCTACCAGGCCGACTCCGGCGTCGAGGTCCCGATCTCGATCAGCACCCAGCTTCAACAGGCGCTCGCGCGCGAGTACCGGACCGCGCAGAAGGACGATTGACACCCCGCTCGACGCGCTCCTAGACTCCCGCTCCTCATTCGCCCGCAGGTTCCGCCTGCGGGCGCTTGTGTGTACGCCGCAACACCCTCCGGAGTCCGCGGCCCTCCATCACCCCGGAAGCGAAGCATGAAGCGCGTCGGAATTCTCGGACTCCCCCAGTCGGGCAAGTCCACGGTGTTCGAAATCCTGATGCAGGGCGCGGGCAATTCCGCCTCGGGCGGGTCACGCGACCAGGTGGGCATGGTGCGCGTCCCCGACGCGCGCGTGGACCAGCTCGCCGTGCTGTTCAAGCCCAAGAAGACCACGTACACGCAGATCCAGTTCGTCGACAGCGCCGCGGCCGGTCACACCAGCGCGCGCGTCGCGGCCAAGGGGCCCGATCTGTTCGCGGCCGTGCGCAACTGCGACTTGCTGATGGCCGTGGTGCGCGACTTCGAGAACGCGGCCGCGCCGGCTCCCAAGGGGGTGGATCCCGATCGCGACCTGCGCGACGTCGAAACCGAGCTGATCTTCAACGATCTCGCGATCTGCGAGACGCGCATCGAGCGCATCGAGAAGGAGCTGCGGATCGGCAAGAAACAGGGTGAGCGCGAGCACGTGCTGCTGGTGCGCTGCAAGACGCGCCTCGAGGCCGAACAGCCGCTGCGCGGCGAGACGTTCGACGCCGAGGAGGAGAAGCTGCTGCGCGGGTTCCAATTACTCACGCGGAAACCGCTGCTCGTGGTGTACAACCAGGACGAGAACTCGACCCGCACGCCGCCGCCGCCCGGCCCGGGCACGAACGCGGTGGTGATCAAGGCGCATCTCGAGCGTGAGATCGTCGCGTTGCCGGCCGAGGAACGACCGGCGTTCCGCGCCGAACTGGGCATCGGCGAGGACGGGCTCTCGCTGCTGATCCGGGCCTGCTACGATCTGCTGGGACTGATCTCGTTCTTCACGGTCGGCCCCGACGAGGTGCGGGCGTGGACGATCCGCCGCGGCGAGCATGCCGTGGATGCGGCGGGCGAGATCCATTCCGATCTCGCCCGCGGATTCATCCGCGCGGAAGTGAGCGAGTGGCAGACGTTGATCGAGAAGGGCGGCATCGCGGGCGCACGCACCGCGGGCCAGCTGAGGCTCGAAGGCCGCGACTACGCGGTGAACGACGGCGACTGTCTGGAGATCCGGTTCAATGCCTGAGTGCCCGAGACTCGAACGCTGGCCGGTGCTCGTCGCGACGTTCGCGATCGCACTGGGCGCCGCGGCTCCCGCCCACGCGCTGGCGCCCGCGAAGTTCGGCGGCCACCTGTCGCTGGGCTACGCCCACTTGTTCACCACGCAATCGCCGGGGGGCTCGCTGTCGCTCGCCGGCGGGGTCGACTATCCGGTGTCGGACGACCTGCGCATCGGCGCCGAGGCCGGCTTCGACCTGCTCGGCAGCCGCTCGGTCGACGTCGGCAGCCAGACGGCGAACCTCGACTACACGATGTTCGAGGCCGCGCTGCTCGCGCACTGGAAACCGGCCGGGCTCGGGCCGATCGGCCGGATCTCGGCGGGTCCGGCGCTGATGAGCGCCCGCGCCGAGCTGTCGACCGCCGGGGGTGGCCTCGCGTTCACCGGGCTCGCGATCGAAAAGGTCGTCCCGGGCGCCGCGTTCTCCGTGACGCTGCTCAAGAAACGCTCGAAATCCCCGGTGCTGGCCGGCCTCGAGCTGGGCGTCCATTCGGCGTTCCTGCCCAACGACACCTGGACGGTCGTGAAACTGAGACTGGCGATCCACTACTGAGCGGTGGGGCGCGTTTGGACCTCCCGCCACCCCCGAGCTATGCTCCGTGGTCTGAACTCCTTCGGGGCGGGGTGCGAGTCCCCACCGGCGGTAAAGCCCGCGAGCGGCTCCTCAGGTTCCAGACTTGGTGGCCGCAGATCCGGTGAAACTCCGGGGCCGACCGTACAGTCGGGATGAAAGAGGGAGACGCGCGGGCACCACCCTGTCCGCGGCCGTCGCATGTTCGCCCCGTGGTCGATTCCGCGGGGCGTTTCGCGTTTCGAAAGGCTGGATCCGAATGCAGAAGCCGGTGCGCGGGCGATCGGGCAGAACCGGTCGCACCGCTGCCGAACGGGATACCGACGAGCGGTTCATGCGGCGCGCGCTCGCGCTCGCGGGCCGCGGCCGCGGCGCCACGCGTCCGAATCCCATGGTGGGTGCGGTGGTGGTGCGCGGCGGCCGCGTGGCCGGCGAGGGCTGGCACCGCGCGGCCGGGCTGCCGCACGCCGAGATCGGGGCGCTCGGGCAGGCGGGTGGCCGCGCCCGCGGCGCCACGCTGTACGTGACGCTCGAGCCGTGCGCCCATACCGGCCGCACGCCGCCGTGCGTCGACGCGATCATCGCGGCCGGCATCACGCGCTGCGTGGTCGCGCTGCGCGACCCGCACGTGATTGTCGACGGCCGCGGTTTGCGCCGGCTGCGCCGCGCCGGCATCAACGTGCAGACGGGCGTGCTCGAACCCGAGGCCCGGCGCCTGCTCGCCGGCTACCTCCGGGTCCACGAGCGCGGCCGGCCGCTCGTCACGTGGAAGATCGCGACCACGCTCGACGGCAGGGTCGCGGATCGCCGCGGGCGCTCGCAGTGGATCACGGGCTCCGCCGCGCGCGCCGAGGTGCACCGCTTGCGTGCGCAGTCCGACGCGATCGTGATCGGCTCCGGCACCGCGCGCGCCGATGATCCGCGACTCACCGTGCGCGGCCGCGCGCGCCGCGCGCCGCCACCGTTGCGCGTGGTGTGCGACAGCCGGCTCGAACTGCCGCGTACGCTCCGGCTGTTCCGCCCGCCGCTCGCGCGCGGCACCGTCGTGGCCTGCCGGCGCGACGCCCCGGCCGCGCGGGTGGCGGAGCTCGAGCGCCGCGGCATCCAGGTGTGGCGGCTGCCGGCGAGCCGCGGCGGCGTGTCGCCCCGTGCGGTCGCGAAGCGGCTCGCCCAGGCAGGCTGCCTGGACGTGCTGCTGGAATCGGGCCCGCGGCTCGGCACCGCGTGGCTGCGGGCGGGCGTCGTGGACCGCCTGGCGTGGTTCGTCGCACCCAAGCTGCTCGGCGCCCCCGGCCTGCCCTGGTGCGGTCCGCTGGGGCGCAACTCGCTCGCCGCCGCGCTGCCGGTCCGCATCGACCGGATCGGCCGCGCCGGCGACGATGCGTTCCTCTCCCTCGAACTCGAGGCCTGACATGTTCACCGGACTGATCGAAGCACTCGGCACCGTGGCCCGGCTCGAGGCGCGGCCGCGCGGCCGCTGGCTCGAAATCACCACTCCCGCATTCGGCGACCTCGCGATCGGCGACAGCATCGCCGTGAACGGCGTGTGCCTCACCGCGACCGCGGTCGGCCCGCACGGCTTCTCGGCGGAAGCGGTGCCCGAGACGCTGTCGCGCACCACGCTCGGCGAGTTGCACCGCGAGGGCCAGGTCAACCTCGAGCGCGCACTGCGCGTGGGCGATCGCTTCGGCGGCCACATGGTGCAGGGGCACGTCGACGGCGTAGCCCAGGTGCGCCGGGTCGTCGCCGAGGGCGCCAGCCGGCGGGTGCACTTCGAGCTGCCCGAGGCGCTCGCGCCGTTCGTGGCCGAGAAGGGCTCGATCGCCGTCGACGGCGTCAGCCTCACCGTGGCCGCGTGCGACCTCGACTCGTTCGAAGTCGCGCTGATCCCGCACACGCTCGAACACACGATCGCGCGCACCTACCGGGTGGGCTCGCGCGTGAATCTCGAGGTCGATCTCGTGGCGCGCTATCTCGCGCGCATGCTCGAGGTCGGTCCGATCGAAAGGAGCCCATCGTGAGCCGGTCCCGACCCCGCCGCGCCGCGCGTACGACGACCGCTGCCGCGCCGCGCCGGCGCAGGCCGGCCACGGCCGCGCCGCGCTCCCGCACGGCGGCCGCGGCCGCGCCGCACGGGCGCACGGCGCCCGCCGCGACGCGGCGAGGGCGCCCCAAGTCCGTCGCGTCCCGCCATGCCCGGATCGCGCCGGACTCACCCCGGTCGCGCGAATCGAGGAACGGCGCGGCGTCGCGCCCGCGGGGCGACGTGTTCCTCGGCGTCGCCGAAGCCGTGGCGCAGATCAAGGCGGGGCGGATGGTGATCGTGGTGGATGACGCCGACCGGGAGAACGAAGGCGACATCGTGTTCGCGGCCGAGAAGGCCACGCCCGACCTGGTGAACTTCGCGGTCAAGCACGGCCGCGGCATCCTGTGCGCGCCGATGGTGCCCGAGATCGCCGACCGGCTGGGCCTCAAGCTGATGGTGTCGCAGAACACCGCCAAGTTCGGGACGCCGTTCACGGAATCCGTCGACGTGCGGCGCGGCACCACGACCGGCACCTCGGTGTTCGACCGCACGCGCACGCTCAAGTCGCTCGCGAATCCACGCACCCGGCCCCGGGACCTCGACCGGCCGGGGCACGTGTTCCCGCTGCGCGCCGCGCCCGGCGGCGTGCTGCGCCGCGCCGGGCACACCGAAGCGGTGCCGGATCTGTGCCGGCTCGCGGGTCTCGAGCCGGTGGGTGCGCTGTGCGAGATCCTCACCGACGACGGCGGCATGATGCGGCTGCCGGAGCTGCAGAAGTTCGCGCGCCGTCACGGGCTCGGCATCCTCACCATCCGCGACCTGATCGAGTACCGCCGCCACCGCGAGCAGCTGGTGCGCCGCATCCTGACGGTGCCGCTGCCGACCGAGCACGGCACGTTCCAGCTCCACCTGTACGAGAGCGTGCTCGAGAACGACCATCACGTGGCGCTGGTCGCGGGGCGCGTCGATTCGCGCAAGCCGGTGCTGGTGCGCGTGCACTCGCAGTGCCTGACGGGCGACGTGTTCGGCTCGCAGCGCTGCGACTGCGGCCAGCAGATGCACGCGGCGATGGCGCAGATCGCGAAGCAGGGCGGCGTGTTCCTGTACCTGCGCCAGGAGGGCCGCGGCATCGGGCTCGCGAACAAGCTCAAGGCCTACCGGCTGCAGGACCAGGGCTACGACACCGTCGAGGCGAACGTGAAGCTCGGGTTCGCCGCCGATCTGCGCGACTACGGCATCGGCGCCCAGATCCTCGCGGATCTCGGCGTGCGTAAGATCGATCTGCTCACGAACAATCCGCGCAAGATCGTGGGCCTCGAAGCGTACGGGCTCACGATTCACCAGCGCCTGCCCATCAAGATCGCCGCCACCCGCTATAATCGGAAGTACCTGGCGACCAAGCGCGACAAGCTGGGCCACCTGCTCGATCTCGACCTGGGAGAGGTGTGATGGTGCGGGAGCCCGCCGCGAACGCCGAGGCCGCCGGGCTCAGGTTCGCCGTGGTCGCGGCCCGGTTCAACGAGAGCTACGTGCGCCGGCTGGCGGACGCGGCGCTCGACGTCCTGCGCCGCCGCGGCGCCCGCGAGGAGGATCTCGAATTGCTGTGGGTGCCGGGCAGCTTCGAGTTGCCGCTCGCGTGCCGGTGGGCCGCGGACACCGGGCGCTATGACGCGGTGCTCGCATTCGGCCTCGTGCTCAAGGGCGAAACCGAGCACTTCCGCCTGGTGGCGGACGCGGCGTCCGACGGGCTGCTGCGCGTGGGGCTCGACACCGGCGTGCCGGTGCTGAACGGCGTGCTGGCCGCGTACGACGTGGAGCAGGCCGCGGCGCGCACCGGCGGCGCGCTCGGCAATCGTGGCGCCGAGATCGCGCTCGCCGCGGTGCACATGGCGAATCTGAAGCGCACGCTGGAGAGCGCGTGACGCGCGCGCGTGGCCGGCACCCCGGCGGATCGCCCGGCGGCCCTCGCGGCGGCGCCCCCGGCGGCCCTCGCGGCGGCGCCCCCGGCGGGCCGGGTGGCGGCCCCGCCCACAACTTCACGGACCGGGGGCGCGGCGGCGACGACGGCCGCGCCGACACCGGCCGGCGCCGGGCGCGCGAGCTGGCGTTTCGCGTTGCCTACGAATCCGACGTGAACCACGATGCCGTCGCCGACGTATGGCAGCGCATCGCGGCGGACGAGCGGCTCACCGACGACCAGCGCGAGCTGGTCGACGACGTCGTCGGGGCGCTGGCGCGGGAGGGTGGCGTGGACGCACATCTCGAGGAGGCGCTCGAACGCTGGCCGCTCGCCCGGCTGGCCGCGACCGACCGGGCGGTGCTGCGCGCCGCGGTCGCCGAGCTGGTCGCCCGCGCGGGCATCCCCGCGCCGATCGTGATCGACGAATCGATCGAGATCGCCCGGCGGTTCGGCACCGACGAGTCGGGCCGGTTCGTCAACGGCGTTCTCGACCGAGTGGCGCGCATGCTGCGCCCGGGCGAGCTGTGAAGCCGCACGCGGTGCTGTCGGACATCCACGGCAATCTCGAGGCGCTCGAGGCGGTGCTCGCCGACATGGACCGCCGCGGCGTCGAGCACATCGCCTGCCTCGGAGACTTCGTCGGCTACGGCGCGGCGCCGAACGAGTGCATGGACCTGCTGCGGCCGCGCCTCGACGTCGCCGTCGCCGGCAACCACGACCTCGCCGCCTGCGGCCGCATCCGGCTCGGCTACTTCCACAAGGACGCGGCGACCGCCGCGCGCTGGACCAACAAGAGCCTGACGCCGGAGAACCTGGCCTGGCTCGAGGCGCTGCCGTTCACCTCGGAATGGCAGGGCATGTGGCTCGTGCACTCGACGCCCTCCGAGCCCGACAGCTGGTCGTACGTGATGGCGGCGGACGAGGCCGGGCTCGAGATGGCGGCGTATACGCAGGCTGTGTGCCTGATCGGACATTCGCACTATCCCGGCGCGTTTCGTCGCAGCGGCAACACGGTCACGTATACGCGCGACACGGAGGTGCCGATCGTGCCCGGCGACAAGTATCTCGTGAACGTCGCGAGCGTCGGCCAGCCGCGCGACGGCGATCCGCGTGCGGGCTACCTGCTCGTCGAACCCGGCGTGCTGCGGCACGTACGGCTCGGCTACGATGTGAACCGGGCGGCCGCGCGCATCGAATCCGCGGGCCTGCCGTCGATGCTGGCGGAACGCCTGCGCTGGGGGGAGTGAGATTGGCGGATCGCGTTTCGACGCTGGAACACTGGGAATCCTACTGGCGCGGCCATGCGAACCTCGAGGAGACCTACTCCACGGGCGGTCGGCTGGTGCGCGAGGTGCTCGCGGACGGCGACGTCCGCGGCCGCGTGGTGATGGAGGTCGGCGCCGGTTCGGGCCGCGACATCCTCGAGCTGGCGCGCCACGGCGCGACCGGCATCGTGCTCGACTATTCGCCGGCGTCGCTCGAGCTGGTGCAGCGGCAGTCGCGGGCGTCGGGCGTGCCGGTGCACCTGATCCGCGCCGACGCGCTGGCGCTGCCGTTCAAGGATGGCGCGATCGACGTGGTGTTCCACCAGGGCCTGCTCGAGCACTTCCGCGACCCGATGCCGCTGCTGCGCGAGAACGCGCGCGTCACGAGGACCGGCGGACGGGTGATCGTCGACGTGCCGCAGACCTGGCACCTGTACACCGCGATGAAGCAGTCGCTGATTGCCCTGAACCGCTGGTTCGCGGGCTGGGAGACCCAGTTCACGCCGGCCGAGCTCGAGCGCTGCGTGCGGGCCGCGGGGCTCGAGGTGAAGCGCACGTACGGCGAGTGGCTGGTGCCGGGCCTCGCCTATCGCGTGACGCGCGAGGTGCTGAAGCGCGGCGCGGCCGTCACGCTGCCGCTCGAGCCGCGCGGGCCGGTCTGGTGGCAGCGCATGTGGACGGGCGCGCGGGCGCGATTCGGCCACACCCGCGCGGCACTCTATACCTGCCACGTGATCGGCACCGTGGGGATCAAGCGTTGAGCGCGGCGCCCGATCGCCCGCTGCGAATCGTGGCCGTGAACTTCCGCGATCCCGGTAATCCCGAGGCCGGCGGGGCCGAGTTGCACCTGGAGGAGATCCTGCTCGAAGCCGTGCGCCGTGGTCACGACGTGACGTGGCTCGCCGCGGGATTCCCGGGCGGGGCGCCGGACACGGTCCATCGCGGCATCCGGGTGGTGCGCCGCGCCACGTGGTGGAACTTCAACCTGGCGGTGCGCGGCGTGCTGGCGCGCGAGTTCGCGTCGCCGCCGCCCGATCTCGTGATCGAGGACATCAACAAGGCGCCGTGCTTCACGCCGGGCGCGGTGGCGGCGCCGGTGGCGGTGATCGTGCCCCACCTGTTCGGCACCACCGCGTACCAGGAGGCGCCGTGGCCGGTCGCGACCTACGTGCTCGCGCTCGAGTCGCGGATCCCGGCGGCCTACCGGGCATGCGACTTCCTCGCGATCTCGGAGAGCACGCGCGACGACCTGATCGCGCGCGGCGTGCCGCCCGCGCGCATCGCGGTGGTCCACTGCGGCCTCGATCACGACACCTATCGCGTGAATGGCACGCCCAAGAGCGCCGGCCCCACGATCCTGTACGTGGGACGGCTGCGCCGCTACAAGGGCGTCGACTGGACGATCCGTGTGATGCCGCGCGTGCTGGCCCGGGTGCCCGGCGCCCGGCTGGTGGTGATCGGCGACGGACCCGACCGGCCGCGGCTCGAGGCGATGCTGGGCCGCAGCGGCGCCGGGCACGCAGTCGAATTCCTCGGGTTCATCCCCCGCGCCGACAAGGCGCGGTGGATGCGCGCGGCATGGGCGGTGGTGCAGCCGTCGCCCAAGGAGGGCTGGGGGCTCACGGTCGTCGAGGCGGCCGCCTCGGGCACCGCCGTGATCGCCGCCGACAGTCCGGGCCTGCGCGATTCCGTGCGCCGCGACGAAACCGGACTGCTGGTGCCGTATGGTGACGACGCGGCGCTCGAGCAGGCGCTGGTGACGGTGCTGACCGACACGCCGCTGCGGGACCGACTGGCCCGTGCCGGCGTCGCGTGGTCCAGGAACTTCACGTGGCCCGATTGCGCGGCGCGTTCGCTCGACGCGCTGCTCGCGCCGGTCACGGCGCGGCGGGCGGAGGCGGGATGAATCTCGAGGACGGCCACGCGTATTCGGGCAAGGGCGTATGGGCGCTGATCGCCAAGATCGGGCTCAGCCTCGCGTTGATGGTGTTCCTGTTCCGGCGCATCCCGCTGCACGAGGTGCTCGAATCCATTCGCACCGCGGATCGCTCGTGGCTGCTCGCGGCGGTCCTGCTGCTGGTGGCGAGCAACGTGCTGGGCGCCTATCAATGGGAGCGGCTGCTGCGCGCCGTCGACATCCGCATCCCGTTCTGGAAGGTGTGCGCCTATTACCACGTCGGGCTGTTCTTCAACAATTTCCTGCCCGCAAACATCGGCGGCGACATCGCGCGGGTGCTCGACGCGTCGCGTCACGGGCCCAACCGCGGGACGGTCGTGTCCACGGTGATCATGGACCGGCTGCTGGGGACGGTGGCGCTCGCCGGCATGGCGCTGATCATGACGCTGCCCGCGATCAACCGGTTCCACCTCGCGTTCGTGTACCTGGCGCTCGTGGGATTCTTCGCGTTCAGCGTGATGCTGGTGTGGGCGATCTTCCATCCCGGGCTGCTGCCCCAGGTGGAGCGGGTGCTCGCCCGGGTCGGATTCCGCTCGCTGGGCCCGCACCTGGACGACCTGGCGGAGCGGATTCGACATTTCCGTGACCGTCGCGGATTGTTTGCCGGACTGCTCGCCATGGCGATGGTGGTGCAATTGTCGAGGATTTTCGTGCACGTCCTGGTGGCGCGCGCGCTCGGGCTGGCGATCCCGCTCACCTACTTCCTGCTTTTCGTTCCGCTGCTGGGGGTGATAGTCTCGCTGCCCATCTCGTTGAACGGCATCGGGGTGCGCGAGGGGGCGGGGGTCGTGCTGTTCGGACTCGTCGGCGTCGGACGCGCACAGGCGTTCTCACTTCAATTCACTACTTATCTGGTGGCGGTGGCCGTGAGTCTGTTGGGCGGGATGATTTTCCTGGCACGCATTCCCCGCCGTCGCAGAGCCGAACGGCTGGCCGCACGGAGGTCTTCCTGATGGATGCGGCGCGTCGCGCCACGTATGGCATCGCCCTCCTCGTCTTCCTCATCGCCGCCACCGTCTACCTGATCACGCTCACGCCTACCGTGCCATTCTGGGACGCCGGCGAATTCATCGCGGTGTCCAAGATCCTCGGCATCCCGCATCCCCCCGGCACGCCGCTGTACGTGATGCTGGGGCGCATCGCCACGCTGATCCCGTGGGGCACCGGCGTCAGCGCCTTCGCCCGGCGCGTGAACGCGATGTCGGCGCTGCCGTCGGCGCTCGCCGTGATGTTTACGTATCTGTGCACGCTCAAGTTCGTGCGTCTCGCGCTGCGCGGTCCGGTGACCGAGCCCGCGCCGCGCGCGGGCCGCCCGTCCGACGCCCCGGTCGCAGACCTCGCGCCGCCGGCGGGCCTGCCGTGGACCGAGATCATCGCGCAGGTCGGCGGCATCGTCGGCGCCCTGATGCTCGCGTTCTCCGACTCGTTCTGGGAGAACTCGATCGAGGCCGAGGTCTACCAGATGATGAGCCTCGGCTCGATCCTGGTGTTCTGGCTCGGCCTGCGCTGGTGGGAGGAGCATGACCGCAAGCCCAACGTGAAATACCTGCTGATCGCCACCTACGTGCTGTGGCTGAGCATCGGGTTGCACCTCGGCGTCGGCGTGATGGGCCTGCCGCTGGTGGTGCTGATCGCGCTCGTCGACTGGCGCGTGGCGGTGCTGTTTGCGATGCCGTTCCTGTCGATCCTGCGCGTGGTCGCCGGCCTCGAGCGCATGGCGGGAGCGGTGCTGATCCTGTCGCTCGGCACGTTCGTGGTGTGGTACTTCCAGCGCAAGATGCCCGGGCCGCTCGTGCTGCTGAGCGCCGTGGGCACCGCGATCGGCTCCTACTACGCATTCACGGACGCCACGTTCACCCCGACGGCGGCGGTGCTGTCGGCGCTCGGCGTCATCGGACCGCTGGCGTGGCTCGCGCGCACCCGCAGCGAGGGCCGCATCCTGCTGCTCGCCCTGTTCCTGATGATCGCGGGCTACTCGACGCATCTCTACCTGCCGATCCGCGCCGCGCAGCACCCCGGCGTGAACGAAGGCGCGCCCGACAACTGGGACAAGCTGCGCGATCTGCTCGAGCGCAAGCAGTACGGCGAGATGAACATGTTCGTGCGCCGGGCGCCGCTGTCGGTCCAGCTCGACAAGGAATTCTGGCGGTACTTCAGCCGCCAGTGGCCGCTGTTTCCGACCGGCCGGCTGTGGGGTGTGCTGCTGCCGCTCGCGCTCGGCCTCGCGGGGGCGTGGTGGCTCGGGCGCCGGAATCGAACATCGTTCCTCTACACGTTCGTATTCTTCGGGCTCAATACCGCAGGACTCATCCTGTTCCTCAACTTCAGCGATCACGAGGTGCGGGACCGCGACTACTTCTACCAGAGCGGCTACCACGCGTACGCGATCTTCATCGGCGTGGGCGCGGCGTGGCTGATCCACTGGGTGCGGGACTCGTTCGACGAGGGATCGGCGCGCCGCTACCTGACCGCGTTCACCGCGCTGCTGATGCTCGCGATGCCGTTCCTGATGATGAAGACGCTGTGGTTCACGCACGACCGCCGCGGCAACTACGTGGCCCACGACTACGCCTACAACATGCTGGCGCCGCTGGCGCCGAATTCGTTCGTGTTCACGAACGGCGACAACGACACGTTCCCGCTGTGGTACATGCAGCAGGTCGAGGACTTCCGCCGTGACGTGCGGGTGGTGAACCTGAGCCTGCTGAACACCGACTGGTACATCCGGCAGCTGCGGGACGAGGAGCCGAAGGTGCCGATCCAGCTCGACGACCGCACGGTCGACATGCTCGGGGTCGGCGCGATCCGTGACAGCACCGGCAACATCGTCTACACCAGCCGGTTCATGGTGGATCACATCATCCGCCAGGACCGCAAGCCCGACGGCACGTGGAAGAAGCAACCGTACTTCGCCGTCACCGTGCCGGAGCACATGGGGCTCGACAAGAACTTCACGCTCGAGGGCCTGGTCTACCGCGTGAACCCCGAGTCGACCACCGTCCAGATCGACGAGGCGGTGACCCGCCATTCGCTGTACGACGTGTTCATGTACCGCGGGCTGTTCAAGCCCGACGGCTCATGGGATCCCGGCGTGTTCAAGGACGAGAACGCCGCGACGCTGTCGCGCAACTACGCAGCGGCGCACCTGCAGCTCGCGTTCCTGTACCGCAAGCGCGGCCAGCTCGATCGCGGGATCGCCGAGATGGAGCGCGTGGCGCGCATGTTCCCGGACTACACCGACGTGATGGTGCCGCTCGGCAGCTTCTACATGGACAAGGGCGACACCGCGCGCGCGCTGGCGCTGTTCAAAAAGATCTCGGAACGCAATCCGCAGGACGTCGAGGCGCGCTACTACTACGGCGTGATCCTGGCGTATCGCGGCAACGTGCCCGAGGCGCTGGCGCAGCTCGACCAGGTGATCCGCACCGATCCCACGTACACGATGGCCTACTACGCGGCCTACTTCACGCTGTCGGAGCGCGGCGACAAGCAGCGCGCCATGGGATACCTCGAGCGGTGGGTCGAGGCGAACCCCAACGACGCGCAGGCGCAACAGTTGCTCGAGCAGCAGCGCCGCGCCATGGGGCTGGCGCAGCCGCCGGCCGCGATCCGTCCGCCGGTGCCGAACCTGCCCTAGGGTTCGGGCACGGGACCACCTTAGTCGCGGTCGATCACAGGAGCCCGCCCGTCGCGGCGGCTGGAAAGGAACCGGATGGCGCAACGGCACGCTCTGGTGACGGGGGCGGCGGGGTTCATCGGCTCGACGCTCACGGAACGCCTGCTCGCGATGGACGTGCGGGTGACGGGCGTCGACCTGTTCACCGACTACTACGATCCGGCGTTCAAGCGCCGCAACGTGGCGGCGGCCGTGGCGCACCCGAACTTCCGGCTGCTCGAGCTGGACCTGGGTGAAGCCGACCTCGCCGCGCTGCCGGATGCCGACGTGGTGTACCATCAGGCCGCGCAGCCCGGCGTGCGCGCGTCGTGGGGCGCCGAGTTCGCGGTCTACACGCATCACAACGTGCTCGCGACGCAGCGCCTGCTCGAGCGCTATCGCGGCACCGCGCTCGAGCGCTTCGTCTACGCGTCGTCGTCGTCGGTGTACGGCGACGCCGAGCAGTACCCCACGTCCGAGACGCTGCTGCCGCGGCCGTTCTCGCCCTACGGCGTCACCAAGCTCGCGGCCGAGCACCTGGTGCTGCTCTACGGCCGCAACTTCGGCCTGCCGGTGGCGGCGCTGCGCTACTTCACGGTCTACGGGCCGCGCCAGCGCCCCGACATGGCGTTCCACCGGTTCGCACGCGCGATGCTCAAGGGCGAGCCGATCGTGGTCTACGGCGACGGCACCCAGTCGCGCGACTTCACGTTCATCGCCGACGCGGTCGAGGCGAACGTGCGCGCCTGGCAGCGCAGCGCGCCGCAGGGCGTCTACAACGTGGGCGGCGGTTCGCAGGTCGACGTGCTGCAGGCGATCGCGATCCTCGAATCCGCGCTGGGCGTGAAGGCCCAGATCGAGTTCCAGCCGCGGCCCCCGGGCGACCCGATGCGCACCCGCGCCGACGCCACGCGCATCCGCGCCGATTTCGATTTCGTTCCGGCCACCCCCATCGAACAGGGCCTCGCGGCCGAGGCCGACTGGGCCCGCGAGGTGTACGCGGCGCGCGTATGACCGCGTCCTCGATCACTGCTGTCATCCCCGCGTACAACGAGAGCGAGAGCCTCACCGAGCTCCACCGCGAACTGGTGCTGGCGCTCGACGCGCTCGGCTGCCCGTGGGACGTGGTGTACGTCGACGACGGGTCCCGCGACGGCACCGAAGGGGTGATCGAGGCGCTGTCGGCGAACGACCCGCGGGTCGCGGGCATCGTGCTGCGGCGGAACTTCGGCAAGTCGGCCGCGCTCGCGACCGGGTTCCGACACGCGCGCGGCGAGTGGATCCTGACGCTCGATGCCGACCTGCAGGACGACCCCGCCGAGCTGCCGAAGCTCGTCGCCGCGCTCGAGGGCGGGTTCGACCTGGTGTCGGGCTGGAAGGTGAACCGCCAGGATCCGATCACGAAGACGCTGCCGTCCAAGCTGTTCAACGCCGTCACGTCGGCGGTCGCGGGCATCCGGCTGCACGACTTCAACTGCGGATTCAAGCTGTACCGCCGCGAGGTGGTCGAGTCGATCGAGGTCTACGGCGAGCTCCACCGGTTCATGCCGGCGCTCGCGCACTGGCGCGGATTCCGCGTGGGCGAGGTCGGCGTGCGCCATCGCGCCCGGCGGTTCGGCAAGAGCAAGTTCGGGCCGGCGCGGTTCATCAACGGCTTCCTCGACCTCATGGGCGCCGCGTTCATCTCGACGTCGGCGCTCAAGCCGCTGCACGTGTTCGGCCGCATCGGCATCGCGTTCCTGGTGCTCGGCTGCCTGCCCGGAGTGTTCTTCGTGAGCCAGTGGATCCACCACGAGCCGCTGCGCGTGCGGCCGCTCATGCTGCTCGGCGTGGGGATGGTGCTCGTCGGCATCCAGTTCGTGCTGATGGGCCTGCTGGGCGAGATGATCGCCCACATGGGCTCGCGGGTGGACTACCCGATCCGCCGCTACCTGCGCTGCGGGAAGCTGTGATGCGCGCGTTCATCCTCGCGGGCGGGCAGGGCACGCGGCTCAAGGCGCGGTTCGGCGACCTGCCGAAGCCGCTGGCGCCGATCGGCGGCGTGCCGTTCCTCGCGCGCCAGCTCGACTGGCTCGCCGGCTACGGTGTGCGCGACGCGGTGCTGTGCGTCGGCTACGGCGCGGACCAGGTCGAGGCGACGCTCGGCGACGGCCTCGCCCACGGCGTGACGCTGCGCTATTCGGTCGAGGACGAGCCGCTCGGCACCGGCGGCGCGCTGGCGCGGGCGCACGGCCTGGTGCTGGGTCCCACGCTGGTCGTGAACGGCGACACGCTGCCGGAGTGCGACCCGTGGGCGATCGAGCGCGACCGCTGGGAGCGCGGTGCGATCGGTGCGGTCGGGCTGTTCCACGTCGACGACGCGCGGTCGCGCGGCCGCGTCGAGCTCGACGACCGGGGCGCGATCGCCGCGTTTCGCGAGAAGGACGCGGACGACTCCGGCGGGGCCTGGGTGAACGGCGGCGTATACGCGTTCGACGCCGCGCTGTGGCGCCTGCTGCCCGCGGGCCCGTCGTCGCTCGAGCGCGACGTGCTGCCGCGGCTCGCGGCGGCCGGCCGGCTGATCGGCCACCGCTCGCCGGGACGGTTCTTCGACATCGGCACGCCCGAGGACTGGGAGCGCGCGGACCGGGAGCTGACGCGATGAAGACGCCGCACTACCTGCGCGCGCGTGCGCCGCTGCGGCTGTCGTTCTGCGGCGGCGGCACCGACGTGTCGCCGTATCCCGAGGAGCACGGTGGCATGGTGCTGTCGGCGACCATCAACCAGTACGCCTACGCGTCGCTGCGGCCGCGGCGCGATTCGAAGCTCACGCTCGCGAGCCTCGACTACGACATGCTGGTGAAGTATGCCCACCCGCGGCGCATGCGGCTCGACGGCAACCTCGACCTGATCAAGACGGCGGTGCGCGCGCTCAAGGTGAAACGCGGCGCCGACCTGTGGTTCCACTCCGACGCCCCGCCCGGCTCCGGGCTCGGTTCGTCGTCGACGCTGTGCGTGGCGCTGATCGGCGTGCTCGGCGAGTGGCTGAACAAGTCGTTCACCAGCTACGACGCGGCCGAGCTGGCGTACCGCGTCGAGCGCATCGACCTGGGGCTCGCCGGCGGCAGGCAGGATCAGTACGCCGCGGCGTTCGGCGGCTTCAACTTCATCGAGTTCAACCCCGACTCGACGGTCGTGAACCCGCTGCGCATCCGGCCGGAGGTCGTGCTCGAGCTCGAGGCCCGCATGCTGCTGTGCTACATGGGCCAGACCCGGCAGTCGGCGAACATCATCGAGAAGCAGGTGGCGAACTATCGCCGCGGCCGCGAGGAGACGGTGCGGGCGCTGCACGACCTCAAGCTCCAGACGATCGAGATGAAGAAGGCGCTGCTGCTCGGCGACATGGACGGGTTCGGCGAGCTGCTGCACGAGGCGTGGGAGCACAAGAAGCAGCTCGAACCCGGCATCTCGACCGGCCACATCGACAAGCTGTACCAGCTCGCCCGCAAGGAGGGCGCGATCGGCGGCAAGATGCCGGGTGCCGGCGGCGGCGGCTACTTCCTGTTCCTCACGCGCTACGACCGCCAGCACCGCGTCGCCGCCGCGCTCACGAAGCTGGGCGGGCAGGTGGTCCCGTTCCAATTCGAGCCGCGCGGGCTCCTCAGCTGGTCCGCTCCGCGCTCGCGGTGACGGAGCGGCGATGACGCCGCGCCGGCGGATCGCGCTCGTGGGTCCGCTCGCGCCGTGGCGCGGCGGACTCGCGCAGTACCTGGCGCAGCTCGGCGAGGCGCTGGTCCCGTATGCCGACGTCCAGGGCGTCACGTTCACGCGCCAGTACCCGGGGCTGCTGTTTCCGGGCGCGAGCCAGCTCGACCCGGCGGCCACGCGGCCGTCGTTCCCGGTGGCGGCGCTGCTCGACACCATCGATCCCCTGAGCTGGCGCCGCGCCGCCGCGCACCTCGTGCGGCTGGCGCCCGAGGCGATCATCCTCAAGTGGTGGATGCCGTTCTTCGGTCCCGCGTTCGCGGGCGCCGTGGGCCGGGCCCGCCGCCACGGCTCGCGCGTGGTGCTGGTGTGCGACAACCTGGTGCCGCACGAGCGCCGCCCGCTCGACACGACGTTCACGCGCTGGATGCTGCGCCAGTCCGACGGGTTCCTCGTGATGTCGGACGCGGTCGAGCGCGACCTCGACCGGCTGGTGCCGGGCGCCGTGCGCCGCCGCGTCGCGCACCCGCTCTACGCGCAGTTCGACCAGGGCCGCTGGGAGCGCGCCAGCGCGCGTGCGCGGCTGGGGCTCGCGCCCGACGACGAGGTGGTGCTGTTCTTCGGCTACGTGCGGCGCTACAAGGGGCTCGATACGCTGCTCGAAGCGTGGCCGCGGGTGCGCGCCCGGCGGCCGCGCGCCGTGCTGGTGGTGGCGGGCGAGTTCTACGAAGATGCGGGTCCGTACCGGTTGCTGGCGGAGCGCGCGGGGGGCGAGCCCGCGGTGCGGCTGCTCGAGCGCTATCTGCCGGACGAGGAGGTCGAGGCCGTGTTCAAGGCGGCGGACGTCGTGGTGCTGCCGTACCGCTCGGCCACCCAGAGCGGCGTCACCCACGTCGCCTACGCGCTCGGAGTGCCCGTGATCACCACCGACGTCGGAGGACTGGCCGAGACCGTGACGCCCGCGACCGGGCTCGTGGTGCCGCCCGACAACCCCGAGGCGCTCGCCGCCGCGATCGTCCGCTACTTCGCCGACGGCCTGGGCCCGGCACTGCGCCTGGGCGTGGAACGCGTGCGGTGGCAGCAGTCGTGGGACGTGCTCGCGCGCGAGACGCTGGAGCTGATCGACGCGCTCACCCCCGGCCGCGCGCCGGCGGCCGGCGGGGCGCGATGACGATCGTCGCGTTCCAACCCCTGGACGAGGCGCCGCGCACCGCGCGCTGGATCGCGGTCGCCGCCCTGCTGCTCTACGTGGTGTCGGGCGGCGGGAGGATCGTGGGCAGCGACGAGGTCACGATGCTCGAGTTGTCGCGCGCGCTGCTGCACGGCGGGGTCGCGGTGCCGGCGGGCGCGACACTCGACGGCGCGGACGGACGGCACTACACGAAGAACGCCGCGGCGCAGGCGGTGCTGGCGCTGCCGCTCACGGCGGTCGCCGAGGGCGCGGCCGGCGCCGCCGGGCTCGCGCCCGCGCGCCGGCTGCTGGCCGTGCGGTTCGTCGTGTCGTTCTTCAACGCGCTGGTGACCGCGCTGCTGCTGGCCGCGTTCTACGTGGCGGCGCGCCGGCTGCGCGTGCGGCCCGGCATCGCGCTCGGGGCCACGGCGCTGCTCGGATTCGCGACCCCGCTGTGGGTCTACTCCAAGAGCTTCATGGCCGAGCCGCTGCAGGGGCTCGGCTTGCTGCTGGCGCTCGCCGGCTGCGCGGGGGTGGGCGACGACGAGTCCGCCGGCGCCACGGCGCGCCGGTTTCCCGACCGCTCCGCGCGCGCGGCCGGCATCGGCATGTTCCTGGCCGTGTCGGCCAAGCTCAGCATGCTGCCGCTCGCGCTCGCGATCGGCGCCGTGCTGCCCGGCCGCCGGCCGGCGGCGTGGCGCGCACCGGTCGTGGGCGTGCTGCTGGCGCTCGCGGGCCACGGGCTCTACGACTTCGTCCGGTTCGGCACGCCGTTCGAGACCGGCTACGGCGCCCAGGCCACCACCGCCGCGTACACCACGCCGCTGTGGGTCGGCCTCTATGGGCTGTTGCTGTCGTCGGGCAAGGGTGTGCTGTGGTTCGCGCCCGCGCTGTGGCTCGCGCTGCCGGTGTGGCTCACCCATGCCGGCGCCTCGGAGCTGCTGCCGCCGTCGCGCGACGCCGAGGTCCGCGTGCGGCGCGGGCTCGCGAGCCGGCTCTCGCGGCTCGACGCCGAGGCGCGCGTGCGCTGGGGGGCGGCGCTCGCGTGGCTGGCGGCGCTGTGGCTCTACGGGCGGTTCCAGCACTGGGCGGGTGACGGCTCGTTCGGGCCGCGCTACCTGGTGCCGGTGCTGCCGCTCGCGTTCCTGGTGGTGGCGCTGGTGCTCGAGCGCGGCTCGCGCGGCGCGCGGCGCTGGGCCATCGTGCTCGGCGTCCTGGGGCTGCTCGTGAACCTCGGCGGCGTCGCGATCTATTTCGGCGCCCAGATGCGCGAGGCCGGGGATTATCCGTACCAGCTGCCGCTCGAACACCCGCGCTCGCTGAGCGACAGTCACTTCAATCCGCGCTACACACCGATCGTGGGCCACTGGTCGATGCTGGTGCGCAACCTGGGCGAGCACCTGCACGGCCGCGAACCGCGGCTCGGCGTCGGCGTCGCCGCGTCCGCACCGGAATCCACCGCCGCGTCCGCGCCGGAATCCAGCGCCGCCACGACCGCCGCCCGGCTCGGCATCGCCGCGGACGATCAGTCGAAATTGCTGCATGCGCTGGATTTCTGGTGGCTCTACCTGGGCTACGCGGGATTCCCGCGGCTCCCGGTGTGGGCGCTCGCGGGGGTGCTGAAGCTCGCGGGGCTCGTGGCCGCGTGGCGGGCATGGCGTTCGGCGCGCGCCGAGGCGCCGGCGTGAGCGGCTCCGGCGTGTCGCCCGGTGCGGACCCCGGCGCCGGTGGCCCGGGGGTGCGGACGCTCACCGTGATCGTGCTCAACTGGAACGGGCTCGCCGATACGCGGGTACTGCTGCCCACGCTCGCGCGCTCGCGCATGCCGCCGGCATGGCGGCTGCGGGTGATGGTGGTGGACAACGGCTCCACCGACGGATCGCAGGCGGCGCTCGCGCGCGAGTTCCCGGATGTCGAGCTGGTCGAGAACGGCAGCAACCTGCGGTTCGCGGGCGGCAACAACGCCGGGTTGCGCCGCGCGCTCGGGCGCGGCGACGATGCGATCATGCTGCTCAACAACGACACCGCGGCCGATCCCGCGATGCTCGAGCACCTGATCCTCGCGCTGGAGCAGGACCCGGCGGCGGGCGCCGCTGCGCCGCTCACGTATTTCGCGGCGCCGTCGCAGCGGATCTGGTACGGCGGCGGCCGCTGCATCCCCTGGCTGGGCCACGCATCGCATCGCGGGGTGCGGGCACTCGACCACGGGCAGTACCGGGCGGTCGAGCCGACCGGCTACCTGTCGGGCTGCGCGCTGCTCGCGCCGCGCGCGGTGTGGGAGCGGGTCGGCCTGCTCGACGAGCGCTACTACATCTACGCCGAGGACTGCGACTGGTGTCTGCGGGCGCGGGCGGCCGGGTACCTGCTGCTGTTCGTGCCCACGGCGCGGCTGTGGCACAAGGTGTCGGCGGCGTCGGGCGCCGCGAGCCCGTGGAAGATCTACCAGCGCCTGCGAGCGAACCTCACGATGTTCGCTCGCCATGCGCGCGGCATCGGGCGCGTGACCTGGCTGCCGGCCTTCGTGGTGCAGCAACTGGTGCTCGCGGCGTGGCTGCTCGCGCGCGGCCGGGCCGCCGCGGCGGCCGCGGTGCCGCGCGCGTTCGCCGACGCGGCGCGCGGCGTCGATCCCGGCCGGGTGCGGCTGTGACCGCGCTCACGATCCGCGCAGTCAAACCGGTGCGCGCCCCCGGCGAGCCGCCGCTGTTCCTCTACGAGCTGATCGACGCCATGCCCGCCGGCGCGCGCGTGCTCGACGCGGGCTGTGGCCCGGGATCATGGGACTACGCGCGGCGCCCCGACCTCGACATCTCGGGCTTCGACATCAAGTTCCCGCCGGGGCCGCCGGCGCGACGCCCCCACGTGCAGGTGTTCCGCGGCGACATGGCGCGGCTGGCGGTGCGCAGCGGCAGCTACGATCTCACCGTGTGCCACTACGTGCTCGAACACGTCACCGAGCTCGTGGCGTGCTGCGACGAGCTCGCGCGCGTGACGCGGCCGGGCGGCACGCTGTACCTGTCGGTCCCGCGGGCGGCGGCGTTCGACGACCGGCTCTACCGGTTCGCCGGCTATTTCGCGAAGTACGCGCTCGGCAAGTTCCAGAAGCGCATCGAGCATCAGCAGCGATTCGACTTCCTTGAGCTCGCGGAGCTGTTCTACGCCCGCGGCTTCGAGCTCGCGGCCATGGCGGTCGTGCCGGCGGGGTTCTCGTGGATGAACGACGCCCGCACCAAGCCGCTGCAGCGCCCGTTCACGGAGTTCGTCGCGTGGCTGCACCGCACGCTCGGCGTGGACCTGGGTGCCGGCGCGAATTACGTGCTGAGCCTGAGGAAGACCGGCGCCACCGGGCTCAGGCGCGTGACGCACGTGTGCCGCGAGTGCGGCGAGCATGCGGTGATCGACCCGGTCCTGCCGTGGCCGGAACGCTGGGTGTGCCCGTGGTGCGGCCGCGAGAACCCGCTGGGCGCGCCGCGCGGACCGGCGGTCCCCGATGCGTGAGCATCTCAAGAAGCTCGGGGCGGAGTCGTTCGTCTACGGCATCGGCCAGGTCGGCGGCCGCGCCGTGCAGTTGCTGCTGGTGCCGATCCTCACGCGCGCGCTGGCGCCGTCGGCGTTCGGCATCTCGGAGCTGGTGATCGGCTATTCGCAGACCGCTGTGCTGATCCTGGTCATGGGCATGGACGGGGCGCTGGCGCGGTTCTTCTACCAGCAGCCCGACCGCGAGGCGCGGATCCGCATGGTGTCGTCGTCGTTGATGTTCCGGCTCGCGTCCGCGTTCACGCTGGCGGCGCTGATCGCGCTGGCTGCGGGGCCTTTGGCCGGCCACCTGATGAGCGGTGAGGCCTACCGCAAGTACCTGGTGATCGGCGCGATCACGCTGCCGTTCACGCTCACGGTGGTGTTCGGCAACGACGTGCTGCGGGTGACGTTCCAGCCGTGGAAGTTCATCACGCTCAACATCGCGCAGACCGTGGTGACGACCGCGATCGCGCTGTACTTCGTCCTCGTCCGCCACGCCGGGGTCGTGGGCGTGCTGTACGGCCGGCTCGCCGGCGACGCGTTCTCGGCGCTGCTCGCGCTCGTGCTGATCCGGCATTCGCTGCGGCCGCGATTCAGCCGGTCCACGCTGCGCATGATGCTCGGTTACGGGCTGCCCACGATTCCCGCGGCGTTCGCGTTCGGGTTCATGACGGGGCTCGACCGCTACTGGATGCAGCGCACCCGCACGCTCGACGAGGTCGCGGTGTACGCCGTGGCGCTCAAGTTCTTCGCGGTCGTCACGATCGCCGCCTCGGCGTTCCAGCTGGCGTATGGGCCGTTCGCGTTCGCGCGCGCCGGCCGGGAGGAGGCGCCGCGGCTGTATGCCCGGGTGTTCGGCGCCTACGTGGCGGTCGCGTCGACGGGCGCCCTGCTGGTGGCGGCGTTCGTGCCCGACGTCCTGCGCGTGCTGGTGCCGCCGCAATACGCCGGCGCCGCGGTGCCCGCGCTGTGGCTGGCCTTTGCGGCCGTGACGCTCGGAGCCTACACTGTCGCCTCGCTCGGAATCGGACTCGCGCTCAAGACTCCGCTGCTGGGCTGGTGCAGCGGCGGGGCGCTGGCGGTGGCGGTCGGAGCTCATTCGCTGCTCACGTCGCGCTACGGCGGTCCCGGGGCGGCGATCGCCACGTTCCTGGGCTACGCGACGACGGCGTTTCTCACCTACCGGGTCGCGCAGCACGTGCATCCGCTGCCCTATCGCGGGGGCCGCGCGGTTCTGGTGGTGGCGCTGGCGCTCGGGTTCGCGCTCGGGCTGCAGCGGTGGGCGCCGCCGGGAGTGGTGGGAGTGGCGGTGAAGCTGGCAGCGGTGGCGGCATTCGCCGCGGTCATGCTGATGCTCAAGATGCATCGGAGTCAGGGGACCGTATCGCCGCGGTGGCGGCCGGCATCTCCGGCGGAACCGCCGGCGTGAGCGCGTCCGGCCGCTGAAGCAGGGAATCTTCGGGAGGCGTCGCCGATGTGCGGGATCGCGGGCGTGATGGTGCAGGACGGACGGGTCGATCTCGGCCGGCTGCGGCGGATGTCGGAGCTGCTGCGGCACCGCGGGCCCGACGACGAGGGCACGGTGCTGATCGACCCCGCGAGCGGCACCGCGCTGCCGCTCGCCGGCGCCGACACTCCGGAGGCGGTGCTCGCGAGCCGGTTCCCGTTCGCGCCCGGGCGGGGCAAGGGTAATCCCGCGAACGCGCAGTTCCGCGTGGGACTCGTCAATCGCCGGCTCGCGATCGTCGACCTGTCGCCCGCCGGCCACAACCCGCTGTCGGACGCCGACGCCACCGTGTGGATCACCTACAATGGCGAGGTCTACAACCATATCGAGCTGCGGGGCGAGCTGGAGCGGCTGGGGCACACGTTCCAGGGTCACACGGACACCGAGGTGGTGCTCGAGGCCTGGAAGGAGTGGGGTCCCGAGTGTCTGCCGCGGTTCAACGGCATGTTCGCGTTCGCGATCTGGGATGGCCGCCGCCAGGAGCTGTTCTGCGCCCGTGACCGGTTCGGCGTGAAGCCGTTCTACTACCAGTGGGATGGCCGCGACTTCGCGTTCGCGTCCGAGCCCAAGGCGCTCGTGCTCACCCAGACCGGCCCGATCCGGCCGCGGCTCGAAGCGGTGCGCGATCTGCTGGCGCTCGACTGGGTGGATCACGAGGCCCGGACGTTCTTCGAGGGCGTGTGGCAGCTGCCGGGCGGTCACTACTTCCACCGCACCCGCGATTCGGTGCGCCTCGAACGCTGGTGGTCGCTCGACCCCCGGCGCCGCACGCACGGCACCGAGGCGGAGCGCGCCGCGGAGTTCGCGCGGCTGTTCACGAGTGCCGTCGAGCTGCGGCTGCGCGCGGATGTCGAAGTCGGCTCCTGCCTGTCGGGCGGGCTCGATTCCAGCGCGGTCGTCACCACCGCGTCGCGGCTGGCGGGGCGCCCGCTCCATGCGTTCACCTGCGCCTACGACGAGGGGCCGGCCTACGACGAGCGCGGCTACGTGCAGGTGGTGTGCGACGCCAGCGGCGCGGTGCCCCACGTGGTGATGCCGGCGGGCGATGACTTCTGGCCGGTGTTCGACCGGCTGGCGAGCGGGCAGGACGAGCCGACCGCCGGCCCGGGGCTCTACTCCCAGTGGAAGGTGATGGAGCTCGCGCATCAGGCCGGCCTCAAGGTGCTGCTCGACGGCCAGGGCGGCGACGAGACGCTGGCGGGCTACTGGCGCTACCTGCCGATCCGGCTGCGGGACCACCTCACCACCGGCCGGTTCGGCGAGTTCGCCGGCCTGTTCGGCCCGGTGGCGGAGCGGCTCGGTGTCACGACCACGCTCGCGCTCACGATGGAGCCGTTCCTGCCGCGCGGCCTGGTCGCGCCGCTCAGGCGGCGCTACGGGCAGGGCAAGGACCGCGTGCTCGGCCCGGCGTTGCGCGCGGCCCACCTCGGGCCGCCGCCGCAGCTCACCCCCGACTCGGGCTTCCCGACCGCGTTGTCGCGGCAGCTCGCGTTCGACACGCTGCAGCGGCTGCTGCCGTCGCTGCTGCGCTACGAGGACCGCAACAGCATGGCGTTCTCGATCGAGACGCGGTTGCCGTTCCTCGACTACCGGCTCGTGGAGTTCGTGTTCTCGCTCCCCGACGAAGACAAGCTCGACGGTGCGACGACCAAGGCGATCGAGCGCCGCGCGCTGCAGGACCGCATCCCGAAGCGCGTGCTCGACCGCACCGACAAGATGGGTTTCGAGACGCCCACCGATCTATGGCTGCGCGGCCGGCACGCCGACGAGGTGCGGCGGCGGCTGCTGCTCACCGGCCCGCTCCAGGAGTGGATCGACGGGGTCGCGATGCGCGAACAGCTCGAGGACTACCTGGCGGGCCGGCGAGACATCGGGCTCCAGGTCTGGCGCTGGCTGTCGCTCGACGCGTGGATGCGCGAGTACATCACCGGGGATCCGCGCGCGGCCGTGCGGGGGTTGCGCACACCGGCGCCGACCGCGCGGCTGCGCACGGTCGGCGCCCCGCGCTACGTGCGCGTGCGCGAGCTGTCGAGCGGTGCGCCGGGGATCGGCGCCGTCGTGCCGCAGGCCGGGGTACCGGCCGTGGCCGCGGCGCCCGCGGGGATCCGTTCGCAGGGGGCTTCGGCTCCCGGCCCGTCCGGCCCGCGTTCCTGAGGCACGGCACTCGTGGACCTCGTGGTGCTCTCCGAGGTCCGCTGGGGATACTTTCGCACCCGCAAGCAATTCCTGCTGTCGCGGTTCCCCGAATCGTGGCGGATCTTCTTCGCGCAGCCGCCCGGCGGCGGCAGCGACGATCCCTGGACGCCGCGCCGCGAGGGCAACGTCACCTGCTTCACGGTGCCGTTCCTCAAGCCCGGCACCCGGAGTCCGATCTACAACGCGGCGATCGCCACGTCCGCCGGCCGCGCGGCGGTGGAGTGGATCGCGGCCCGGCAGCTCGGCCACCGGCTCAAGGCTCTGGGAGTCGGGCCGTCGCCGGTGGTGGTGGTGTCCAACATCTACGCCGCGGGCGCGCTTTCGCGGCTGCGCGCGAACCGTGTATTCTACGATTTCAATGACAGTCCGTTTCAGTTCTCCACGTCGCCGGCCTGGGCCGGGACGTACTGGCAGCGCACCCGCAGTCAGGTGGACCTGTTCTTCGTGGTGTCCGAGTACTATCGCCGCCAGTTGAGTCGCGAGACCGATCGGCCGCTCGTCCTGATCGGCAACGGCGTGGAGTGGGAGCGGTTCTCGACCCCCCGGCCGGTGCCCGCGGATCTGAGCGGGCTGCCGCGGCCGCTCATCGGCTATGTGGGGCTGCTGTCTCACTTCCTGGATTTCGGTGCGCTCGAGGCGCTGCGCGAGGCACGGCGTGGAGGCACACTGGTGCTGATCGGCCCCGGCAGTCCCGCCACCGACGCCGCGGTCGCCGAGTTCGGCCGCAAGGACGGCGTGCGGGTGCTCGGGCCCCGTGCCTATGATGACGTGCCGGCCTACATGCAGGCGCTCGACGTCGGCGTGATCCCATTCCGCGCCGCCGATCCCCACGTGCAGGGCATCAATCCGAACAAGGTGTACCAGTATCTGGCCGCCGGCGTGCCGGTGGTGACCACGCCGATCCTGGATCTGGCGCCGGCGCCGCCCGCGCTCCAGCACGCACTCAACGCCGCGTCGATGGCGCTCGCCCTGGGGCGCGCGCTCGACGCGCCGCGTGATCGCGACGCATGCCGCGCGCTCGCCCGGCCGCACGACTGGTCGGTGCTCGCCGCCCGCATGGTCCAGGCGATCGAACAGCGGCTCGCCGCCGCCTGACGCGACGTTCCACCTCCACCCGGGAACCTAGATTCCATGTCCGAGCGCAGGACCGTGAAACCCGCCCGCAAGCCGATCGACGCCACGCGGCCGCCGGCGCGCGCGGCGGGCTTCACGCTCGACACCCGCTGGGTCGCGATCGTGTTCGGCCTGCTCGTGGTGCTGTTCTTCCACGACGTGGTCGTCGGCGGCAAGACGTTCGTGTCGCCGGACACCACGGCCCCGGCGGGCTTCGTGCGCATGGGGGAGCAGGCGCTGTATCACGATCACTATTACCCGCTGTGGAACCCGTATGTGTTCCTCGGCATGCCGTCGTTCGCGAGCGGCGCCTACAACCCCCTGATCTATCCGCCCGACTGGCCGCTGGCGCTGGTGCAGAAGGTGCTGCCGTTCCTGCCCGACCTGACGTGGATGCTGCTCTACTACTTCCTCGGCGGCGTGTTCATGTTCCTGCTGGCGCGGGACTGGGGCGCCCGGCCCGAGGGCGCGCTGCTCGCCGCGGTGGCGTACGTGTTCGCGCCGAACCTGATCGCGGTGGGGTCGCACGGCCACGGCAGCCAGCTCGTGGATTCGATGTACCTGCCGCTGATGATGTGGCTGGGGTCACGCTGGATGCAGCGCGGGCGGCTCACGGATCTGGGCTGGCTCGCGATCGCGGGCGGCTTCCAGCTGCTGCGCGGCCACGTGCAGATCTGCTTCTACACCTGGATGGCGCTCGGGCTCTACACCGTGGCCGAGCTGATCGCGTCGATCCGCGCCGGTGCCGTGCCGGAGCGGCTCGCGCGGGCGGGCGGCATGCTGGCGGCGGCGCTGCTCGCGTTCGGCATCGCGGGGTTCTACAACCTGCCGCTGCGCGACTACGCGCAGTACTCCATCCGCGGCGGTACCGACGTGGGCGGTGGCGTGGGACAGGAGTACGCCACCGCGTGGTCGTTCGCGCTCTATGAGCTGCCGTCGATCGTGGTGCCGGGCTGGGCCGGGTTCGGAGGCCAGACCTACTGGGGCGGCATGCCGTTCACCGACTACCCGAACGCGTTCGTCGGCATCGTCACGGTGGTGCTCGCGCTGTGCGCGGGGTTCGCGGTGGTGCGGCGGCGCGCGTTCGTGCTGGTGCTCGCCGTGTTCGCGCTGCTCGTGGCGTTCGGCAAGAACTTCCCGCTCTACGGCGTGCTGTACGGGCATCTGCCGCTGTTCAACAAGTTCCGCATCCCGGTGATGATCGTGCTGCTGTTCCAGCTGGCGGCGGCGCTGGGGCTCGCGTGGGGGTGGAGCGCCGTGCTCGAGCTCGCGCACGGCGACCGGGCGCGCCGCGAGCGGCTCGCGAAGCTGCTGCTCGCGATGGCGGCGGTGCTCGCGATCGTGCTGGTCGCGGGCGTGTTCGGGCAGGACCTGTGGCGCAGCGGGTACATCGCGAACGCCATGCGGCTGCGGAACGTGCCCGGACTCGGCTACACCCCCGAGCTGGGGGCCCAGGCGTACACCGCTTACGTGGGCGACCTCGGCCGCGCGTGCCTGCTCGGGCTGCTCGCGATCGGCGCCGCGTGGCTGGCGCTGCGCGGGCGACTGGCGCCGCGGGTCGCCAGCCTCGTCGTGCTCGGGCTCCTGATGGTCGAGCTGTGGCCGGTGAGCGGGCGGCTGATGGCCCCCGTGATCGGCGATCCCGTCCAGCGTAACGCCGAACAGGGCCGCGACGACGTCACCGATTTCCTGGTCCAGGCGGGCCCGCCTGGCACGTTCCGCGTGCTGCCGGTGGAGGAGTTCCAGAACAACCGGTTCGCGGGCTTCGGCATTGCGTCGGTCGGCGGCTACCATGCGGCCAAGCCGCGCCGCATCCAGGATTTCATGGACTACGGCGCGAACCGGGAGCTGGTGTTCGATCCCCGCTGGATGCGGCTGCTCAACGTGCGGTTCATCGTCACCCACCAGAAGCTCGAGCCCGCGCCGCCGTATCTCAAGCTGGTGCACGAGGGCTCGGCGCTCGTGTACGAGAACCTGTCGGCGCTGCCGCGCGCGACACTGGTCGGCAACTACCGCGTGGTGACGCCGGCGAAGGCGATCCTCGATTCGGTCCGGAACGGATCCAGCGACAGCGCGCTGCTCACGTATCTCGAGCAGGATCCCAAGCTCACGCTCGGCCCGCTCGCGGGCCCGTCCGCCGCCGTGGTGAGCCGCTACCGCTTGAACGACGTGACGGTGGACGTCGATACGCCGGCGCCCGCGCTGCTGCGGCTCGCCGACGCGTGGTACCCCGACTGGGTCGCGACGGTCGACGGTCACGCGGCGCCGCTGTACGCCGCCGACTACCTGCTGCGGGCGGTGCCAGTGCCGGCGGGCAAGCACCAGGTCCGGTTCACGTTCCAATCGAAGGCGGTCGGCGCCGGGCTGTTGGTGTCGATCGCGAGCTGCCTGATCTCGCTCGGCCTGCTGATCGCCGGTATGGCGTTGCAGCGGCGCCGCGAATCGTCACCGCCGGGCGCCGTCGCGGCGGCCGCCGCACCGGGGGCGTGAGCCCGGCCGGGCCGCGCAACGACACGTGGAAAAACTCGTCATCGTACCGACCTACAACGAGCGCGACAACATCGAGCCGTTGCTGCGGCGCATCCTGGCGCAGCCGCTCGACCTGCACGTGCTGGTCGTCGACGACGGTTCGCCGGACGGCACGGCGGCGGTGGTGCGCGAATGGATGACCACGGAGGCGCGCCTCCACCTGATCGAGCGGGCCGGCAAGATGGGACTCGGCTCCGCCTACCGCGAGGGCTTCCGTTACGCGCTCGACCACGGCGCCCAGTACATCTTCGAGATGGACGCCGACTTCTCGCACGACCCCGACAGCCTGGGCGCGTTCCTCGAGCACATCGAGCACGCCGACGTGGTGCTCGGCTCGCGCTACCTGAACGGCGTCACGGTCGTGAACTGGCCGATCCAGCGGCTGATCCTGTCGTACCTCGCGAACCGCTACACGCGGCTCATCACCGGTCTGCCGGTGAACGACGCCACCGGAGGCTTCAAGTGTTTCCGCCGGCGGGCGCTCGAGGCGGTGCGGCTCGACAAGGTGAAGTCCGACGGCTACTCGTTCCAGATCGAGATGACGTTCAAGATCTGGCGCAAGGGGTTCCGGATCGTCGAGATCCCGATCCTGTTCGTGGATCGCCGGGCCGGGGTGTCCAAGATGAACCGCAAGATCGTGTGGGAGGCGGCCTGGATGGTGTGGCGGCTGCGGTTCAACGACTGGTTCGGCCAGCTCGAATGACGCAGTCCGGGCGGATCCGGGGTATTCTAGGGGCATGATCGGATCCGTCTCGCGGGTGGCCCGGCCGGGCGTCGCGGCCCTGCTCCTCGCCGCCCTGTGGGTCACCCCCATGCCCGCCCATGCCAGCGGCGCGTGGACCACCTACCTCCGCGCCTACACCTATGCCGACCTGATCGCGGATTCGACCACGGTGTGGTGCGCCACGCTCGAGGGCGGCCTCGTGCAATTCGACCGTGCGACGCACACGTTCACGACCACGGTGCGGGAGCCGGGCGGCATCGCCAGCAACTCGCTCACCGCGCTCACGTTCGACCGCTCACGGCGGCTGTGGGCCGGCACCCAGGGCGCCGGGCTCAGCTACCTGTCGGCGGATCGCAGCCGGTGGAACCTGCTCAACGAGTTCGACGGGTTGCCGTCGGACACCGTCAACGCGTTGACGCCGCAGGGTGACACGCTGTGGATCGGCACCACCAAGGGCATCACGCTGTGGGACGGCCAGCGCGTCCTGGGCTCGCTGCCCGACGGCATCAACGCCTCGCCGTTCGCGAGCAACAACGTCACCGGCATCGTGGTGGCGGGGGACTCGCTGTATCTCGCGACGCGCGGGGGAGTCTACCGCTCGCTCGAGTCGCAGAACCTCCAGGTGTGGGACACCCTGAACCGCGGGTTGCCGACGCCCGTCGTCGAGCAGTTCGCCACCGACGGCACCACGATCATGGCGTTCTCGAGCGACACGGCGTGGAAGGCGCCCTACGTGCTGTCGGACACCGGCTGGGTGCGGCGGCCCACGCCCGCCGTCGCGCGCCGGATCGGCGCCGACCGCAACACGATCTTCGTGATGACCTCGGTCGGAATGTATCGCTGGAACGGCGCGGGGTACGCGCCGATTCCGGGCTCGCCGGGTTCCGGACCGCTCCCTCAGCAGTGGATCGCCCCGGCGATGGCGCCCGACGGCAAGCTCTATGGGGCCAGCCGCAGCGGCATGTTCGAGCAACCCGCGGGGGTGTCGCTCTGGACGCTCTACCGGCCGCAGCAACCCCCCGGCAACAACATCACGAACCTCGCGCTCGAGGGTCCACGCCTCTATATGACCACCTATAACGAGGGCATCGGCCGCTACGACGGCGTGAACTGGCGCAACTGGCCTCCAGGCTTCTGCCAGCTGCCGGCCTGCAGCCGGGATACCTCGTTCGGGACCGCGACGTTCGCGTTCTCGTTGCTGATCGACCGGCGCAGCGCCAAGTGGTTCACCACCTGGGGCGAACCCGGCAACCCGCTGAGGCCGGGTGCGGTCGAACACATGGTCGACGACACCGATCCCCCGCAGTTCACCTCGGTCCAGGCGTGGTCCGACGGCCTCGACCCGGTGCGCCACTCGTTCGGCATCGGGTCCACGCTCGACTCCAGTGGCGGCCACTGGTTCGGCCTCGACAGTCCCGCGCGCGAGGATCAACAGTTCTCGCCGATCGGGCTCGATTACTACGACAGCACGGGGACGTTCGTCCGCAACCTCAGCCCGTCGAACACCGGCATATTCGGTCTGCGCACCGGCCGCATCATCGCGCTGACGACGGATGCGCTGGGCGTGATCTGGATCGGCACGACCGGCCAGGGCGTGCAGCGGCTGGTCTACGACCCGGTACTGAACACGGCCATGTTCGAAACCGTGAGTCCCGACGACAAGATCGACGTGCGTGGCATCGTCGCCGTGGGCGACACGGTGTGGGCGCAGAGCACGAACGACGTGCGGGACTACCGGCGCTCGGGCGGCCTCATCGGCGCCTATCCCGTGCTCGCCGGGCCCTCCGACATCGCCGGGCACTCGCTCGAGGTCGCGAAGGACGGCACGGTGTGGGCGGCGACCGTGAACGGCGTCCGGGTCTACCGGAGCGACGGCACCGTGCTCGCGGACTACACGGAGGCGAACTCGCCGCTCGCGAGCGACGAGGTGCGCGCGATCCGCTCGGATCCCGTGACGGGCGTGCTGTGGATCGGCACGGCGGCCGGCCTGCACCGCTTCGACCCCCGGTTCGTGCCGGCGCCGCCGCCGTCGGTGGTGCGGCTCGATGCGCGCGTCTATCCCAATCCGTCGCGGCTCACCGCACTCGGCGTCGATCTCCGGCTCGCCGGCAACACCTCGGACTATCGCGGCGCGATCTACGATCTCACCGGCCGGCTGGTGCACTCGTTCTCGGGTGCCGCGAACGGCGCGCGCATCTGGGATGGTCGCGACCGCGACGGCCGGCGCGTGCAGCCCGGCGTCTACTTCCTCCACGTGACCGCGGGCGGCCGTTCCACGCTGGTGCGCATCGCGCTCCTGCATTAGCGGCCCGCGCCCGCGCGTGACCGATCACTGCCGGATTCTCGACGAGGCTCCGCCCGCGTGGCACGAGTTGCTCCACGCGGATCCCGGCGCGGGGCCGGGGCATCGCCCGGGCCTGTGGAGCGCACTCGCCGGCGCCATACCCGGCGGCAGCGTGCGGTTCCTCGCCGTCGAATCCGATGCGGTGCTGATCGGCGGCATGGGGGTGGTGATCGAGCGCCGCGCAGGATTCGAATGGATCCACGCGCTGCCCTGGCTGCTGGGCGGTGCGCCGCTGGCGTCCGAGGGACACCATGCGCGCGTGGATGCGGCGTTCGCCCGTGGTCTCAAGGCGCTGATGCAGGAGCGTCGCGTGGTGGGCGGCGAGTGGGTCGCGTGGCGCCCGGCCGGCGAACCGCCGGGCGCGCCGGCGATCGAGCGCGTGCCCGGCACGACCACGCGGGTCGCGACGGCGATCGTCGATCTCGCGGACGGCATCGACGGGGTGCGGGGCCGCGTCCGGCGCACCCGGCGCCAGTACCTGAACCGGGACAGCGACTCGCTGGTGTTCGCCGAGGACCCGGGCGCGCTCGAGGAGGTGTACGTGCTCCACACCCGGCAGGCGCGCCACTGGGGCGGCTACCAGCCGTTGCCGCTCGAGCTGTCGCGGCGGCTGCTGGCGCCGCCCGCGCCGCTCGGACGGCTGTTCACGATCCGCGAGCACGGCCGGCTGCTCGCGGGCACGCTGTTCCTCGACCATCCGCGCGAGTTGTTCGCGTGGTGGAGCGGCGTCCACGCGCGCGCGCGCGGCCGTCACGTGTTCCCGCTGTTGCTGTGGCGCGCGGTCGAATGGGCGGCGGACCGCGGCCGCGCGCGCGTGAATCTCGGCGGCAGCGCGGGGCGGGCGTCGCTCGTCGCATTCAAGCAGGCGCTCGGCGCCACGGACCAGTCGTTCGACGTGCGCTGGCTCGCCGCGAACTACGCGACCCCGCCCGGGCGCTGGATCGCGGCACTCCAGCGCCGGCGCCGCCGCGCGCGCGTGCAGGGGGACGCCCGGTGAAGATCGCCACGCTCGGCAACGCCGCCGTGATCCACACCCGGCGCTGGGCGGAGCACTTCCGATCGCGTGGCCACGACGTGCGGGTGTGGTCGCTCGAACGGCCGCCCGCGGGGTTCGATGCGCTGCCGCTGCCGCGGCTGCCGCTGCCGGGCGCGCTGCGCTATCCGCTCGCGGTCCCGGCACTCGCGACGGCGCTGGCGCAGTTCGCGCCCGACGTCGTGGACGCGCACTTCGTTCCGAACTACGGCCTGATGGCCGCGCTGACCGGACGCCACCCGTTCTCGGTCACGGCGTGGGGCTCGGACCTGCTGCTGAACCCGGGTCGCGCGGCGCTGCAGCGCGCCCGCGCGCGCTACGTGCTGCGCCGCGCGGACCTGGTGCTGGCCGACAGCGGCAACCTCGCGGCGGCGGCGCTGGCGCTCGGCGCCGACCCGGAGCGCACGCATGCGATTCCCTGGGGGATCGAGCCGGCGCGGTTCCGCGACGCGCCGCCGCGTGAGCCCGGGCTGCTGTTCGGCGCGCGCATGCACGAGCCGGTCTACGACATCCCGTCGATCCTCGAGGGCGTGCGCCCGGTGCTCGCGTCGCGGCCGGGCACGCGGCTCGTGCTGGCCGGCGACGGTCCGCTGCGCGCCCGCCACGAGCAGCTCGCGCGCACGCTGCTGCCGACCGATCGCGTCGAGTTCACCGGCATGCTGGCGCCGCCGGCGCTCGCCGCGTGGCTCGGGCGTGCCGACGTGTACCTGTCGGCGTCGCATTCGGATTCGACCTCGGTGACGCTGCTCGAGGCGATGGCCGCGGGCGCGGTGCCGGTGGTGAGCGACCTCGACGGCAATCGCGAATGGATCGTCGACGGCGACAACGGCCGGTTGTTTCCGGCCGGCGACGCCGCGGCGATGGGCCGCGCGATCGAGCGCGTGCTCGCGGATCCGGCGTGGGCAGCGGCCGCCCGCGAGCGCAACCGCCGGGTGATCGAGGAGCGCGGCGTGTGGGACACGAACATGCGGCGGATCGAGCAGTTGTTCGAGTCGCTGGCGGGGCGGCGCCCGTGAGCCGCCGCCGGGTGCTGGTGCTGAGCTACTTCTATCCGCCGCATGGCGGCGGGGGAGTGCATCGCGTGCTGGGATTCACCCGCCATCTGCCCGAGTACGGCTGGGACTGCACCGTGGTGTGCGGCGGCGCCGAGGACTTCTGGATCGTCGACGACCGCCTGCTCGAACGCGTGCCGCCCGGCACCCGGGTGGTGCGCGTGCCCGGCGGCACTCCGCTCGGCGCGTGGCTGCGCGTGCGCCGCCAGGCGCGCGGCACGCGGCCGCGCCAGGAGTTCGGCTGGCTCCGGCGGCTCGCGGATTTCTGGCTGGTGCCGGATCCCTATGTGCCGTGGGCGGCGCGCGGCCGCGCGGCCGCGGCGCGGCTGCTCGCGGGCGGCGGGTTCGACGCGCTGCTGTCGACGTCGCCGCCCGACAGCCTGCACCTCGCGGCGGCGGCGCTGCGCGGGCGGTTCCGGGTGCCGTGGGTGGCCGACTTCCGCGATCCGTGGATGGGCCTGTACCATCGCCGTCCGCCGAGCGCATGGCACGCGCGGCGGCAGGCCGCACTCGAGCGGCGTGTGCTCGCGGGGGCGGATCTCGTGATCACCGCCTCGCGAACGCATGCCGGTATGCTGCAGTCGCGTCCGGATCCGCCGCGGCGCGTGCGGCACCTGCCGAACGGATTCGAACCCGACCCCGCGGCGCCGGCCGCGGAGTCCCACCCCGATCCGGGAGTGTTTCGCATCGTGTTCACCGGTACCCTGACCAAGATGCCCGACACGGAGGTCGTGCTCGAGGCGCTGCACGAGTTGCTCGCGCGGCGGCCGGAGGCACGGCGGCGCATCCGCGTCACGCTGGCGGGACCGTTCGACACCGGCTACCGCGACCGCGCCGTGTCGCTGGGGCTCACTCCCGGGATCGTGGCGTTCCCGGGCCCGCTGCCGCACGCCGAGTCGCGCGCGCTCCAGCGCGACGCCGACGTGCTGGTGATGTGGAAGATGGAACGCATGGAGGCGACGGTGCCCGGCAAGCTCTACGAATACCTCGACAGCGGCCGGCCGGTTGTCGGCCTGCTGGCGGCGGGGGACGAGGCGGCGGAACTGCTCGAGCGCGCCGGCGGCATCCGCGTCGACCCGGGCGACCGCGCCGAGCTGGCCCTGGTGCTGGATCGGATGTATGCCGCGTGGCAGGAGCGGGGCCGCACCGCCGCGGCACGCCCCGCATGGCTCGCGGCGCACACCCGCGCGAACCTCGCGCGCGAACTGGCGGGCGAGCTGGACACGCTCGTCGCGCCGGGCGAGCCGCCGCGATGACGCCGACGCTCCAGGCCCACGAGCCGGTGCTGCGCGTCGAGCGCATCGGCCTCGTGCTCGGACTCGTGACGGCGACGGTGCTGATGTGGCCGCTGCGTCACAACGTGACCGACGACGCGTTCATCCACCTCCAGTACGCGAAGCACCTGGCGCAGGGCCGCGGCCCGGTGTTCAACAACGGCGAGCACGTGTACGGCTGCACGAGCCCGCTGTGGGCCGCGATGCTCGCCGACGCGATGGCGGTGGGCTGGAACGGCCTGATCTTCGGCCGCATCCTCGGATTCATCGCGACGCTCGCCACGATCCCGATGTTCCTGCAGCTGATGCGCCGCGGCGTGCGGCTGCCCGCGCTGCGCGGCTTCGCCACGCTCGCGTGGTCGGCCAACCCATGGATGCTGCAATGGTCCACGGCCGGCATGGAGACGCCGCTCGCCGTGGCGCTCACGCTCGCGGGGTTCGTCGCGTTCACCGAGGGCCGCAGCTGGGGGTCGCGCCCGGTGCGCACGGGGGCGTTGTGGGCGCTCGCGGCGCTCACGCGGCCCGAGGCGGTGTTCCTGCTCGCGCTGTGGGCGATCACGCTGCTCGTCGACACCAACAATCGCACCGGCCTCCGCCGCATGCTGTTCGGGCTGGTGCCGCCGGCGCTCATCTACGGCGCGTGGCTGCTGTTCGCGCGGTTCTTCTTCGGCACGTTCTGGCCGCGGTCGATTGCGATCCATCGCGTGGTGCCGCAGGGATTCGAGCCCGGCCGGTTCGGCGAGCAGTTGCGCATCGTGATGCAGACGGACGGCGTGCTGCTCGTCGTGATGGCGGCGGCGTTCGTGTTCGGAGGCCGCGCGCTCTGGGAGCGCCGCCCGCGCACCGCGCAGCATGCGCTGCCGTGGCTGTTCGTCCTCGGCATGCCGCTGCTGTACGTGGCGCGCGGGATCCCGCCCCGCTCGCGCTATCTCGTCGTGCTGCTGCCGGTGCTGGCGTGGCTCGCATGGCGTTCGGCGGACGCGTGGTGGCTCGGCAGCGAGACCGAGTCCAAGGCGCGGCGCACCCAGGCCACGGTATTCGGGTTCGCGGTGATGGCGCTGTCGCTGCTGCTCGATCTGGGCGTGTATCGCACGATGGTGCTGCCGGGCGTCCAGCAATCGACGGCGGCGCTGCACGGCAGCCTGATGCAATGGGGGAGCTGGTTCGGCCGCCACGCACCCGCCGACGCCGTGATCGCCAGCCGTGAAGTCGGGGCGCTCGGATTTCTCAGCGATCGCCGGGTGCTCGATACCACGAGCCTGATCTCGCCCGAGATGGAGCCCGTGCTCGCCGCGTCCGCCGATCCGGTGGCGCGGCTGGCATTCCCGCCGGGCTCGCGGCCAACGTACATCGTCGACCGCGCGTCGCGCGCGTTCGACCTCACCGCGCGCAGCCCGTATCGCGCGGCACTCACGCCGCTCGGTCATGCCACCGCCTATGTCACCGGAGCGCGCGTGGACTCGGTCTACACGTTCTACCGCGTGAATTGGGGTGTGTTCGACACGCTGCACATCGCGCCCCCGGAGCCATTCCCGGCGCGCTGACCATGACTGCACGCACGTGCAGCGGGTCACGTGGCGAACAATTCGACCCGCCTTCCGACATTTTCGCTTGCGCCACTACCGACCCGAACCTATTGTGCCGATAGTGGTGAAAAGTGGTGGTTCGTGGTGAAAATTGGGACCCCGTGGTTCGCGCACGAAACGAGTGTCGATGTCCTCCTTCCTCGGTACCGAGACCTATGCGATCGATCACAAGGGGCGCATCGCCATTCCTGCGGCGATGCGTCGCGACGGGCGCAAGCAGCCGTTGTCGTCGTTCGTGCTCGGCATGGGTCTCGACGGATGCCTCGCGCTCTACTCGCCCGAGGAATGGAAGCGGCTCGAGGACAAGCTGCGCCGGATCCCGATGGGTGGACGCAAGGGCCGCGCGTTTCGGCGGGCGTTCCTGATGAACGTCGTGAAGGTGTCGGTGGACGCGCAAGGACGCATCACCATTCCACCGGCGCTGATGAGCCATGCAGGACTCGGCAAGGAAGCCGTCCTGCATGGTCAATTGAAGTGCATCGAGATCTGGAATCCCGAGCGTCTGGCGGCCGAGCTGTCGCAGGCCCAGGATCAGCTCGAGTCGCTGGCCGAAGACGTCCTCAGGGAAGAGTAGGCATCCCGTGTCCCTCGCAGACCTCGATGGCGCGCGCCTGGCGCTCGCCATCAACCTGGAACTCAGCCACGGTCGTCACGGCGCCTCGGCGCGCGTCGAGGTGCTCGAGCACGCCGGCCGCCACGTCGCGCGCGTGGGCCTGAGCGGCTGGGTCGAAGAGGTCGCGATGGGGCGGTTCGAGCACGCGGTGTCGGACCTCGAGGCGCGCGATGTCGACGGCCTGATCCTCGACTGCTCGCGGCTGCGTCACGTCGATGCGCGCAGCGTGCTGCGCCTCACGCGCGCGGTGGCGCCGTTCGCCGGGCGCCGCGAGGGCCTCGCGGTGCTCGGCCTGTCGGCGCGCCTGCGCGAGCGGCTGCGCTGGGTCGAGCCGGCGCAACCGCGCGCGGACCAGGAGCCGGTGCGGGCGGGGGACGGCCATGAGTGGGCGTCATGAGCCGGTGCTGCTCCGTGAGACGCTGCAGTTTCTCCGCCACGGCGCGGGTCTCTACCTCGACGCCACGGTCGGCGATGGCGGCCATGCCGAAGCCCTGCTCGCCGCCGAGCCCTTTGCCCGCCTGCTCGCCGGGGATCGCGATCCCGCGGCACTCGCCGCGGCGCGCGCCCGGCTGCGCGCGTTCGAGGGTCGCGTGACGTTCGCGCACGCCACGTTTCGCGAGCTGCCCGCCGCGCACGCGCTCGCCGGCGGCGAGCCGTTCACGGGCGCGCTGCTCGACCTCGGGTTGTCGTCGCGCCAGATCGACGATCCGGCGCGCGGCATCAGCTTCATGGCGGATGGTCCGCTCGACCTGCGCATGGATCCGTCCCGCGGGACTCCCGCCCTGGAGCGGCTCGCGGACGCGGACGCGGGCGAAGTCGCGGACGCGCTGCGGCGCTTCGGCGACGTCGGCCCGGCGCCGCGGGTCGCGCGGGCGATCGTCGCGGCCGCGGCCGCGGGGCGGCTCGGCACCACGCGCGAGCTGGTGGCGGTGGTGGATCGGGCGTGGGGCGGCCGCCCGCATCCGCGCAACCGCGCGCGCGTGTTCCAGGCACTGCGCATGTGGCTGAACGAGGAGACCGCGGAGCTCGAGGCGGCGATGGCGTGGCTGCCGGAGGCGATGAGCCCGGGCGGCGTGGTCGTGACGCTCGCGTATCACTCGGGCGAGGACCGGATCATCAAGCAGGCGCTGCGGGGCCATCGCGAGGTGGTGTCGAAGCAGCTGCCGGACATGCAGCGCGAGCCCGCAACGGGCCCGTGGGAGGAGCTCACCCGCCGGGTGGTCGTGCCGGCGGACGAGGAAATCGCCGCGAACCCGCGTGCGCGCAGCGCGCGGTTGCGGGCGTTTCGCAGGAGGCTGTCATGAGACCAGGGCTTCGAAACACCGACCCGTTCTGGCGCGTTCCCGAGACGCGCATCGTCCGCCCCGAGCTGTGGGCATTCGCGATCCTCGTCGTCGGTCTGCTGCTCGTGGAGGTCTGGCAGTCGTCGCGCATGACGGAACTCTGCCTGCAGCTCGACCGCTCGCGCGCCACGCTCACCCAGGAGCGCTCGCGCGCGGACTACGCGCGCGTGAAGCTCGACCGCGCGTGGACGCGCACCCAGCAGGAGCCGCTCGCGGCGCGGCTGGGGTTCCTGCCGATGACCGGCAGCCAGCAGATCGATCTGCCCGCGGGCTACCTCGCGGGTGACACGGAGCCGAAGGCCGGCGCGGAAACGTCACGGATGGCGTGGCTCGACCGGGTGGCTCATGCGTTGATCCCGGATGCCACCGCCCGGAGCCGCTCGGGCAGCTGAGCATCAGGCCGGAGTGGGACCGGCCGCACCATCGCACCGCGCACGTCGGGCCGACGGTTGGCGTGAACCGCCGTTCCAGGGAGGGAGCAGTGGCCCACAAGGAGACGCGCAGAATACGGGTGCTGGTGGCTGCGGCCGGTCTGTTGTTCGGATTCGGCCTGCTGTGGCTGCGCGTGGGCTGGCTGCAGATCGCGCAGCACGGCTACTACGTCGAACGCGCCGAGCACAATCAGGAACGACGGGTGCCGCTGCGTGCCGCGCGCGGCGAGCTGCTCGACCGCTACGGACACCCGCTGGCGCGCGACCTCGTGACGTATTCGATCGCCGCCCAGCCGCGTGACATGAAGGACCCGCACGGCACCGCGCGCGACCTGGCGGCGACGCTGAAGCTCGACCCGCGCAAGCTCGAGCGCGAATTCCACGCCAAGCCGCACTTCCTGTGGGTGGCGCGCCGCGCCGATCCCGAGCAGGGCGTAGCGATCGCGTCGTGGAACCGCCCCGGCGTGCTGGTGTCGGCGGTGACCGAGCGCCAGTACCTGCTCGGCGACGCCGCCTGCGAGATCGTCGGCCGCACGAACCTCGACGGCGAAGGCATCGACGGCCTCGAGCTGCAGCTCGACGAGGACCTGCGCGGCCACTCCGGCTGGGAGACGCTGTTCCGCGACGGTCGCGGCCAGTCGCACGCGTTCCCCGGCGGCCTGCGCCGCACGGCCGAGGACGGCCAGTCGGTGGTGCTCACGATCGACGCGGATCTGCAGTCGAGCGCCGAGCTGCACCTGGCGCGCGCCGTGGACACGCTGCGCGCGCTGCGCGGCTTCGCTCTGTTCATCGACCCGCGCACCGGCGAGGTGCTGGCGTCGGTGAACGTGCCGCACCTGCCGCCGGGCAGGGCGCGCAACTGGAACTTCACCGACCAGTACGAGCCTGGCTCCACGTTCAAGGTGGTGGCGGCGGGCGGCGCGCTGGAGGAGGGGCTCGCGCAGCCCGACCAGGTGTTCTCCGCGTCGGCCGACGGCAAGCTCGAGCTGGTGAAGGGCGCGGTGTTCCACGACACCCACAAGCACGCCTCGTACACATTTCGCGACGCGATCCGGTTCTCCAGCAACATCGTGATGGGCAAGCTCGGCATGCTGCTCGGGCCCGAGCGGCTGTACCGGTACGCCACCACGCTGGGCTTCGGCGGCATCACCGGCGTGACGTTCCCCGGCGAGGCCGGCGGCAAGCTGCGCAGTCCCGAGCACTGGTCCGCGCGCTCGTGTCCGACCGTGGCGATCGGCCACGAGGTGTCGGTCACGCCGATCCAGCTCGCGCTCGCCTATGGCGCGATCGCGAACGGTGGCATCCTGATGCAGCCGATGCTGATGCGCGAGATCCGGAACTCCGATGGCAGCGTGGCGCGGCGGTTCGAGCCGCACGCCACGCAGCGCGCGCTGGGTGCGCACACGACCGAGCTGCTGCGCTCCATGCTGGCCGCGGTCGTCGACAGCGGCACCGCGAAGGCGGCGCGCATTCCGGGACTCGAGATCGGCGGCAAGACCGGCACCGCGCAGAAGTACGACGCCGCGTTCGGCACCTATGCCCCGGGCAAGTACCTGTCGTCGTTCGTCGGCTTCGCGCCGGCCGCCAACCCGACGCTGGTCGGCGTCGTGGTGATCGACGAACCGGGCGGCAAGCACTATTACGGCGGCGAAGTCGCGGCCCCGGTGTTCCGCGAGATCCTGCTCGACCTGCAGCGGCTGTCGCGGCCCGAATTCCGCGGGTCGCAGGCGGAGGTCGCGGCGGCGCCCGTGGAGCCGGCGCCGGTCGTGGTGCCGGACCTCCACCTGCTGCCCGCCGCGGCCGCGACCCTCAGGCTGCGCGAGTTCGGGCTGCGCGCGCACTTCGAAGGCCAGGGGCCGCGCGTGCTGGCGCAGGAGCCATCCGCCGGCACCGAATCGGAGCGCGGCGGCGCGGTGACGCTATGGCTCGCCACGCCTGCGGACTCCGCGAGCCGGGTGCTGCCCGACGTCACGGCGCTGCCGGTGCGCGAGGCGCTGCGCCGGCTGGCGCGGCTCGAGGTGAAGGCGCACATCGAGGGCCGCGGCACGGTCGTGCGCCAGGAGCCGGCGGCGGGCACGCTGCTGCCCGTGACGCGCGGCTGCCGGCTGTGGTGCCAGGAGCTGGCCGCGCGCCCGGTGGCGGGGCCGGTGGCCGCAACTCCCGGCCCGGTGCGGCTCGCGGCGGGCACGCCGTGACGCTCCGCACCGTGCTCGAGGAGCTGCGTGCCTCCGCAGTGCGCGGCAACCCCGACGTCGAGATCCGCGGCCTCGCGTACGATTCGCGCCGCGTGCGTCCCGGCGACCTGTTCTTCGCGCTCGCCGGCCAGCATGACGACGGACGCGCGTACGTGAGCCAGGCGCTGCTCGCGGGTGCCGCCGCCGTGGTCGAGCAGGGCGCCGCGGCCGCGGCGGAACACGCCGCGGGGGGCGGCGCCACGTTCGTCGAGGTGACGGAGCCGCGCGTCGCGCTGGCGCAGGCCGCGGCGCGGTTCCACGGCCATCCGGCGCGCGAGCTCGCCGTGGTCGGCGTCACGGGCACGAACGGCAAGACCACGACCACGTGGCTGATGCACGCGATCTTCGCCGCGGCCGGCGTGCCCGCCGGGTTGATCGGCACCACGGGCGTGCGGTTCGGCTTCGAGATCCGCGGCTCCGCGTTCACCACCCCCGAGGCGCCGGAGCTGCAGGGGCTGCTGCGCGAGATGGTGGAGCGCGGCCTGCGCGGCGTCGCGCTCGAGCTCAGCAGCCATGCGCTGGTCCAGCGCCGCTGCTTCGGGCTCGCCCCCGACGTCGCGATCTTCACGAACCTGAGCCACGACCACCTCGACTTCCACGGCACGCTGGACCGCTACCTCGACGCCAAGCTGATGCTGTTCGACGGCCGCAACGACCCCGGCCGTGCGAAGCCCGGGGCGGCGGTGATCAATCTCGACGACGCGGTGTTCCCGCAGGTGCGCGCGGCCGCCGAGCGCGGCGGGTTCGCGATCACGACCTACGGCGCCGGCGCCGGCGCCACGCTGGAGGTCCGCGGCGTCACGCCGGGCTCCGCCGGCCTCGGGTTCGAGCTGGCGGAGCGCGGCCGCACGGTGCGGGTCGCGCTCCCGCTGCTCGGCCGCTACAACGCGTGGAACGCCGCGGCCGCCTATGGCGCGGCGCGCGCGCTCGGCATCGCGCCCGAGGAGTGCCGCCGCGGCCTCGAAGGCGCGACCGGCGTGCCGGGGCGGCTCGAGCGCATCGACCTGGGCCAGCCGTTTGCCGTGATCGTGGACTACGCCCACACCCCCGACGCGCTGGCGCGCGCGCTCGCCGCCATGCGCGAGCACTGCCACGGCCGGGTGCTGCTGGTGTTCGGCTGCGGCGGCGATCGCGATCGCGCGAAGCGGCCGGTGATGGGGCGCGTGGCGGCCGCGGGTGCCGACCGGGCGTGGGTCACGAACGACAATCCGCGCAGCGAGGATCCCGCAACGATCGCCGCGGACATCCGCGCCGGCGATGCCACCGGCCGGCTCGAGACCGAGCTGGACCGGCGCGCCGCGATCGCGGCGGCGCTCGCCGCCGCCGGGCCGGGCGACGGGGTGCTGATCGCGGGCAAGGGTCATGAGACCACGCAGACGATCGGCGACCGCGTGCTGGCGTTCGACGACCGCGAGGTCGCGCGCGAACTGCTGGCGGCGGGAGGGCCCGCGTGGTGACGGCCGCCGCCGGCTCGCCGGCACGCACGACGCTGACGATCGAGGACGCCGCGAGCCTGGCGGGCGCCACCTTGCGGGTGCCGCCCGGCGCCGCCGGCGGCACCCGGTGGTTCGGCGCCGCGATCGACTCGCGCACGCTCGAACCGGGCCAGCTGTTCGTGCCGCTGCCCGGTTCGCGCGCCGACGGCCACACGTTCCTCGCCGCGGCGTTCGCGCGCGGCGCCGCGGCGGCGCTGTGCGACCCGGTCCACTACGCGGCGCTCGCGGGGCGCGAGCCGGGCCCGCTGCTGGTGGTGGACGACGTCACGCGCGGGCTCCAGAACCTGGCGCGCGGCTGGCGCGAGCGCTGGCACGGCACGCTGGCGGGCGTCACCGGCAGCGCCGGCAAGACCACGACCAAGAACCTGGTGGCGGGCGTGCTGTCGACGCTGGCGCCCACGCATCGCACCGCCGGCAATCTCAACAATCACTGGGGCGTGCCGCTCACGCTGCTCGGGCTCGAGCCGCGCCACGGCTACGCGGTCGTCGAGCTGGGCATGAGTCATCCCGGCGAGATCGCGGAGCTGGCGGCCCTCGCGTCGCCGTCGATCGCCGTGATCACGAATGCCGGCAGCGCCCATCTCGAACACTTCGGCAGCGTGGAGGCGATCGCGCACGAGAAGACCGCGCTCGCCCGCGCGGTGCCGGCCGCGGGGACCGTGGTCGCCGGCGCCGACTCGAAGGCGCTGATCGCGGCGCTTGCCGGGGTGCGCGCGCGCATCGTGACGTTCGGGTTCGCGGCCGCCGCCGACGTGCGGCCGGCCGCGATCGAGGATCTGGGCGCACGGGGCAGCCGGATCGACGTGGATGGATTCCCCACGTTCACCCTTCCGCTCGTTGGGCGCCATCAGATCCAGAACGCGCTCGCGGCGCTCGCCGTCGCGCGCGTGGCCGGCTGCGATCCCGCCGCCGTCGCGCGGGAGCTGGAGCAGGCGACCGCGGATCATGGCCGCATGGAGGTGCGCGAGCTGCGCGGCGCGACGCTGCTCGTCGACTGCTACAACGCGAACCCCGAGTCCACGCGCGCGGCACTCGACACGCTCGCCCGCTGGCCCGGCGCCGCCCGCCGCATCGCCGTGCTGGGCGACATGCTCGAGCTGGGGGGCACGGCGGCGGCGCTGCATCGGGCAACCGGCGCCGCGGTGCGCGACGCCGAACTGTGGGCGGTGGGCGCGTTTGCCGCCGACACGGCCGCGGGGGCGCAGGCCACGGGCATCGCGACGCGCACGTTCGCAGACAAGCCGGCGCTCGCGCGGGCGCTCGGGCCGGTGCTGGGACCGGGCGTGGTGGTGCTGATCAAGGCGTCGCGTGGCGCCGCGCTCGAGGACGTCGTCGCGGCGCTGGAACCCCCCGCGGGAGAGCGCTAGGCCATGTTCTACGAATGGGTGTTCCCGCTCCACACCGTGCCCGGATTGTCGGGATTGAACGTATTCCGCTACATCACGTTCCGGTCCGCCTACGCGGCGATCACCGCGCTGATCCTGTGCTACGTGCTGGGGCCGCCGATGATCGACTGGCTCAGGCGGGTGAAGCTGGGGCAGAAGATCCGCCAGGAGGGCCCGCAGAGCCATCTCGCCAAGGCGGGCACGCCGACGATGGGCGGACTGCTGATCGTCACGGCGATCGTCGTTCCCACGCTGATGTGGGGCAACTTCCATTCGCGCCCGATGTGGCTCGCGCTGCTCGCCACGGTTTGGCTCGGGGCGCTCGGGTTCCTCGACGACTGGCTGCGCGTGGTCAAAGGCTATCCGAAGGGGCTGCTGGGCCGCTACAAGCTCGCCGGCCAGATCGCGCTCGGCGCCCTGATCGGCATCATCCTCGTGCACTGGCCCGAGCCCGGGATGCCCGCCACCGCCACCCACGTGCCGTTTCTGAAGTTCCGGGTGATCGACTTTGGCTGGCTGTTCATCCCGTTCGTGATCTTCATCATCACCGGCACCTCGAACGCCGTGAACCTCACGGACGGGCTCGACGGCCTCGCGTCGGGGCTGGTCGCGATCGCGGCGCTCACGTTCGCGGGGCTGTGCTACGTCACCGGCCACGCGAAGTTCAGCGAATACCTCAACATCAGCCACCTGACGTACGGTGGCGAGCTCACGGTGTTCTGCTCGTCGGTGCTCGGTGCGTCGCTCGGGTTCCTCTGGTACAACTGCCATCCCGCCGACGTGTTCATGGGCGACACCGGCTCGCTCGCGCTCGGCGGCGCGCTCGGCACGGTGGCGGTGCTGATCAAGCGCGAATTCTGGCTGGCGCTGATCTGCGGCCTGTTCGTGGCCGAGGCGCTGTCGGTGATGATCCAGGTCGCGTCGTTCAAGCTGTGGGGCCGCCGCGTGTTCCGCATGTCGCCGCTGCACCATCATTTCGAGCTGGGCGGCTGGCCCGAGTCGCGGGTGGTGCTGCGGTTCTACATCATCGGCGCGCTGCTCGCGCTGCTGTCGTTGTCGACGCTCAAACTGCAATGACGATCGACCTCAGGCATCCGCTGCCGGGCAACCGGCCGCTCGTCGTCGGGGCCGGGCGCTCGGGCCGCGCCGCCGCCCGGCTGCTCGCCCGGCATGGCCTCGACGTGCGGCTGTGCGATTCGCGCTCCGAGGCGGAGCTGGGCGATGCCATCGCGGCGCTGCGGTCACTCGGCGTCGACGTCCGCCCCGGCGCCGGCGAGCCGGCGCTGCTCGACGGCTGCGACGTCGTGATCTGGAGTCCCGGCATTCCGCTCACCCATCCCATCGCGGTGGCGGCGACCGCGGCGGGGATTCCGATCCTGTCCGAGCTCGAACTGGGCTACCTCGCGTCGCAGGCGCCGCTCGTGTGCATCACCGGCACGAACGGCAAGAGCACCACCACCGATCTCGTGGGTGCCATGGTGCGGGCGACCGGCCGCGAAGTCGAGGTGTGCGGCAACATCGGCCGCGCGATCTGCGAGGTCGCCGAGACCGTGGGGCCGTCGGGACTGCTGGTGACCGAGGTGTCGTCGTTCCAGCTCGAGACCGTGTCGCGGCTCAAGCCGTTCATCGCGGCGTGGCTCAACCTGACGCCGGATCATCTCGACCGGCACGGCGACCTGAACGGCTACGGGGCGGTCAAGCAGCGGCTGTTCGCGCGCCAGGACGCCGACGACTACTCGGTGTGGAACGCCGACGACCCCGAGGTGATGCGCCGCCGCGCCGGCGCCGCCGAGTCGCTCGAGTTCTCCTCGGCCCGGCCCGTCGGCGCCGGCGCCTCCGTCGCGGACGGCACGATCGTGCTGGCATGGCGCGGCGGCCACGAGCGGCTGATGCCGGCCGCGGCTCTGAAGCTGATCGGCGCCCACAACCTGCAGAACGTGCTGGCGGCGCTCGCGATCACGCTGCCGCTCGAGATCGCGCCGCCGACGCTGCGCGCCGTGCTGGCCGCCTACCCCGGGCTCGAGCACCGGCTCGAGCGCGTGGACGACGTGAACGGCGTGCGGTTCGTCAACGATTCCAAGGCCACGAACCTGGCGTCGCTCGGGGTCGCGCTCCAGAGTTTCGACCGGCCGGTGGTGCTGATCGCCGGCGGGCGCGACAAGGGCCAGGACTTCACGCCGGCGCGCGACCTCGTGCGCGCGCGCGTGAAGTCATTGGTGCTGATCGGCGAGGGCGCGGACACGATCGCGCGCGCCTGGCCGGACGTGCCGGTGCGGCGCGCCGCCACGCTCGAGGCCGCCGTGCAGCTCGCGTACGCCGCGGCGCGGCCCGACGGCACGGTGCTGCTGTCGCCCGGCTGCGCGTCGTTCGACATGTTCCGCGACTTCGAGCACCGGGGTCGTGAATTCAAGCTGCAGGTCCTGCGCCTCAAGCGCGAGGAGGCGTTGACGTGAGTCGGGGTGATCGCTGGCTGCTGGTGCTGCCGTTGATCCTCACCGCGGTGGGGCTGGTCATGGTGTATTCGTCGAGCGCGATCCTCGGGATCACGCACTTCCAGGATCCGGATCACTACCTGATGAAGCAGTTGTTCCGGGTGGCGCTCGGCCTCGGGGTATTCGCGGTGGTGTGCCTGAAGGCCGACCTGCGCGGCGTCGAGCGGTTCGCCCCGCGCATCCTCGCCGTGGCCGTGGGAATGCTGGTCGTGGTGGTGGCGGCGGGCCACGTCGCCGGCGGCGCCATGCGCTGGATCCGGCTCGGCACCATGACGCTGCAGCCCACCGACTTCGCGCGGCTGGCGGCGGTCGTGTTCCTGGCGTGGTGGCTCAAGCGGCGGCCGCCGCGCGAGCTCGGGTTCCTGCGCGGCCTGCTGCCGCCGCTCGCGATCGTTGGGGCGCTGGCCGGGTTGATCCTGAAGCAGCCCAATCTCAGCAGCGCCGCCCTGCTCGGAATCACCGGATTCACGCTGATCTTCCTGTCCGAGGCACCGCTGCTGCATCTCGCGGTGCCGGTGGGCGCCGGCCTGGCGGGCGCGGTGATTGCGATCCAGACGCATCCCTATATGATGGAGCGCGTCGCGACGTTCCAGCGCTTCGCCATGGGGGGCGGTCTCGACAGCCGTGGCACCGGGTGGCAGCTCGACCAGTCGCTGATCGCGATCGGTTCCGGGGGCTGGCTCGGCCGCGGACTGGGCGCGGGGCACCAGAAGTTCCTGTTCCTGCCCGAGGCGCACACCGATTTCATCTTTTCCATTTTGGCCGAGGAGTTGGGGTTTCTGGGTTCGTCCGTGCTGATCGTGCTGTTCGCGCTCCTGGTGTGGCGCGGCCTGCGGGTGACCGCGCGGGCCGCGGATCCGTTCCATTTCCTGCTGGCGGCGGGCCTCACGCTCCAGCTCGGCCTGTACGCGATCGTCAATCTCGCGGTGGCCACCGGAGTCGCGCCCACCACGGGTCTGCCGCTGCCGTTCGTCTCGTACGGCGGCTCGGCGCTGCTCGTGAACCTCGCCGCGGCCGGACTGCTGTATCGCATCAGCGTGGTGAACGGGGCCGGTGAAGCGGTCGCGCGCCAGCGCTGGACCTAGGAGGCGGCATGAAGGTGTTGATCGCGGGCGGTGGCACCGGGGGACATGTGTTCCCGGGCATCGCCGTGGCCGAGGAGCTGCGACGGCTGCGTCCGGGTGCGGACGTGGTGTTCGTCGGCGGCAAGCGCGGGCTCGAGGCGGTGGCGGTGCCCGAAGCCGGGTTCCGCGTCCGGTTCATCCTGAGCCGCGGGTTCCCGCGCCGTCTGTGGTGGCGGTGGCCGTGGGCCGCGCTCGTGAACGCCGCCGGGTTCATCCAGGCGTTCTTCGTGCTGCTCACCGAGCGCCCCGACGTCGTGCTCGGCACCGGCGGCTACGCCAGCGTGTCGATCTCGGTCGCCGCGTGGCTGCTCGGCAAGCCGCTGCTGCTGCAGGAGCAGAACAGCATTCCCGGCCTGTCGAACCGGCTGTTGTCGCGCATCGCCGACGAGGTTCACCTGTCGTTCGTCGAGGCGCGGTCGTACTTCTCGCGCAAGGACCACCTCAAGGTCACCGGGAATCCGGTGCGCGCCTACATCCTGAGCGGCGACCGCAATACCGCGATGCAGGAGTTCGGACTCACACCCGGCAAGCCGACGGTGTTCGTGTTCGGCGGTAGCCGCGGCGCCAAGCGCATCAATCAGGCGGCGATCGAGGCGATGCGGCTGCTGAAGGGCCGCGTCGACGTGCAGCTGATATTACAGACCGGCCGCGAGGACTACGAGTGGGCGAAGGCCGAGGTCGAGAAGGACGCGCTGCCCGCACGGGTGATGCCGTTCCTGCGCCGCATCCACATGGCGTACGCGGCTGCCGATCTCGTGGTGTGCCGGTCGGGAGCCATGACGCTGGCGGAGATCGCGGTGTGCGGCACGCCCGCGATCCTCGTGCCGTACCCGTTCGCGGCGCACGACCACCAGGTCGTGAACGCCATGAACCTCGTGGACCGCGGCGCCGCGGCCATGATCCTCGACCGCGATCTCACCGGCGAGCGGCTCGCCCAGGAGATCGCCCACTGGCTGAGCGACCGGCAGGGCCTGTCTCGCATGTCGTCCAACGCCCGCACGTTCGCGCGGCCGGACGCCGCGGAGCGCCTGGTGAAGAGCCTCGAGCGCTGGTCGGTCGGCCGCAAGGCCGGACGCGAGAGCGCGGCGCAGGGCGGGGGTCGCTGATGTACGGACGCACGCGCCGCCTGCACTTCATCGGCATCGGCGGCAGCGGCATGTCCGGCATCGCGGAGGTGCTGCTCAACATGGGCTACCAGGTGTCCGGCAGCGATCTCAAGGCCACCGACGTCACCGAGCGGCTGGTCGAGTGCGGCGGCCGGGTGTTCATCGGGCACGCGGCGGCGAACGTCGAGGGGGCGCAGGTGGTCGTGTACTCGACCGCGGTGGGCGCGGACAATCCCGAACTGGTCGCGGCGACGGCGGCCGGTGTGCCGGTGATCTCGCGCGCCGAGATGCTCGCGGAGCTGATGCGCATGAAGTACGGCATCGCGGTGGGCGGCTCGCACGGCAAGACCACCACGACGTCGCTGATCGCCGTCGTGCTCGCACGCGGCGGGCTCGATCCCACGATCGTCGTCGGCGGCCGGCTGCACGCGTTCGGCTCGAACGCCCGGCTCGGCCACGGCCGGTTCCTGGTGGCGGAGGCGGACGAGAGCGACGGGTCGTTCCTGCGCCTGGCGCCCGCGGTGACCGTGATCACGAACATCGACCGCGAGCACCTCGACTACTACGCCGACATCGACGAGATCCGCCAGGCGTTCGTGTACTTCGCGAACCGCGCGCCGTTCTACGGCGCCGCGGTGCTGTGCGCGGACGACCCCAACGTGCGCCAGATCCTGCCGCAGGTGACGAAGCGGACGCTGTTGTACGGCACGGCGCCGGATGCGGAGGTGCGCGCCGAGCAGATCGAGCTCAAGGGCCGGGGATCGCAATTCGCGGTGATGCAGCACGGCGCGCGGCTCGGCACGATCGAGCTGCGGCTGCCGGGCCGCCACAACGTGCTGAACGCGCTGGCGGCGATCACGGTGGGGCTCGAGCTGGAGGTCGGATTCGGCCACATCGCCGAGGCGCTCGCGGAGTTCAGCGGCGTCGGCCGGAGATTCGAGATCCGCGGCGAGGCGTCGGGGGTGCGGGTGGTGGACGACTACGGCCACCATCCGACCGAGGTGAAGGCGACGCTGGCCGCGGCGCGCGGCCTCGGCGGCCGGGTGCTGGTGCTGTTCCAGCCGCACCGCTACACGCGCACTGCCGCGCTGGTGCAGGAGTTCGCCGCGGCGTTCGAGGACGCCGACCAGGTGCAGGTGCTCGACATCTACCCCGCGGGCGAGGCCCCGATCGAGGGCGTCACGTCGCGCATGCTCGTCGAGCGGGCCCACGCCGCGGGCCAGCGCCAGCTGTGCTACGCGGCCGACGGACGCCGGGCGGCGGCGGCGATCGCCGCCGAGGCGCGCCCCGGCGACACGGTGCTGACGCTGGGCGCGGGCGACGTGTGGAAGCTCGGCGACGACGTGCTGGTTCACCTGCGCGCGGTGGTGGGAGGGCGGCGCTGATGGGCCTCTACCAGGGACGCGCGATGCGGTCCGAGCCCAGGGTCCGCCGGTCCACGACGTTCGGCCGGCTGTGGCGCGTGCTCCACGTGCTGCTCGCGATCACGATCGTCGCCGGACTGCTGCAGCTGCCGTGGGACGCCTGGCGCCACCGGTTCGCGACGGTCACCGACATCCGGGTCGAGGGCGCCGAGTACCTCGATCCGCAGCGCGTGGCGCAGCTCGCCGGGGTGAAGCCCGGCGACGACCTGTTCGAGCTCGACGTCGACCGGCTGCGCCAGGAATTGCTGCTGCACGCGCGCATCGCGGATGCGAAGATCTCGCGGCGTGGTCTGCGCGGCGTCGACATCCGGATCGTCGAACGCCGTCCGGTGCTGCTGGTGTCGCACGGCGTGCCGTGGGAGCTCGATTCCACGGGCGTGCTGCTGGCGCCGTTCGCCGAGGGCGCCGTCGCCGACGTGCCGCTGCTGACGGGGGCCGCGTTCGATGGCTATCCCGAGGGCGCGCTGCTGCGCACCGTGCAGGTGCGGCGCGGCCTCGACTGGGTGCGGGCGCTGTCCGCGCGCGGGCTCCAGCTCGCCGGCCGGGTCTCGGAGATCGACGTGTCCGACGAGCGGTGCACGGCGCTGCTGCTGATGAACGGCACCCGGGTGCGGAGTCCCGCGTGGCCGCCCGAGACGCGCCGGCTGACGGCGTTGCGGGTGGTGCTCGCGGATCTCGAGAAGCGCGGCACCACGGCACAGGAAGTGGATTTGCGATTCGAGAATCAAGTGATCGTGAGACCGGTCCTGCCGGATCCATCGGCGGCGGCCAACGGAGCTCGGACGAGCTGATCCGAAGGGAGTCGGAGCATGGCACAGGGAACACGGACGTTCGTCGGGCTCGACATCGGCACCACGAAGATCTCGTGCATCATCGCCGACATGCAGGGCGGGGGTGAGCTGCGCGTGGTCGGCATCGGCAACGCGCCTAGCGAGGGGCTGCGCCGCGGGGTCGTGGTCGACCTCGAGAAGACGGTCGGCAGCATCCAGCGCGCGGTGGACGAGGCGCAGCGCATGGCGGGCGTGCCGGTGAAGGGCGTGTACGCCGGCATCGCCGGCGATCACATCCGCAGCATCAACAGCCGCGGCGTGATCGCGGTGTCGCGCAAGGACAACGACATCGGCCAGGCCGACGTCGACCGCGTGGTCGAGGCCGCGAAGGCGGTGGCGATCCCGATGGACCGCGAGATCATCCACGTGATCCCGCAGGAGTTCATCGTCGACGACCAGAACGGCATCAAGGACCCGGTCGGCATGTGCGGCGTGCGGCTCGAGGCCGAGGTGCACATCATCACCGGCGCCGTGACCTCGGCCAAGAATATCTGCCGTTCGATCCAGCGCGCCGGCCTCAAGGTGCTGGACCTGGTGCTCGAGCCGTTGGCGTCGAGCCACGCGGTGCTGGCGCAGGACGAGCGCGACCTGGGCGTGGTGTTGCTCGACATCGGCGGCGGCACGACCGACGTCGCGGTGTTCTACGAGGGCTCGATCCGCCACACCGCGATCGTCCCCTACGGCGGTGCGAACGTCACGAACGACATCGCGATCGGCTTGCGCACGCCGATCGACAAGGCGGAGCACATCAAGATCCAGCACGGATCCGCGCTGGCGTCGCTGGTGCGGGCTGAGGACCACATCTCGGTGTCGGGAGTGGGCGGCCGCGCGGATCGCGAGATCTCGCGGCACGTGCTCGCCTCGATGATCGAGCCGCGCATGGAGGAGATCTTCGTGCTCGCGAACAAGGAGGTGCGGAAGAATCATTTCGCCGAGCTGCTGGGCGGCGGGGTGGTGCTCACCGGCGGTACGTCGCTGATGCCGGGGGTGACCGAGCTGGCCGAGCAGGTGCTCGAGATGCCGGTGCGCCTCGGCCGCCCGCACGGACTGGGCGGCCTGTCGGCGAACGTGGAGGATCCGCGGTTTTCGACCGGCGTGGGGCTGGTGCTGCACGCGGTCCAGCAGGAGCTGGGCGAGGGCAGCCGGGAGCGGCGGGTCGTCAGCAGCAGCTTCCACAAGCCGCCAAACCTCGCGCGGTGGTTCATGAACCTGATCTACCAGAACTGAAATTCGAACGGAATCGAACCGTGGCGCCCGCCGCCGCCGGACCTACCGGACGCGGGGAGCCCATGGGGAGCACAGGGAGTGGTGCCATGGCATTCGAGCTCGAAATCGACAGCACCGTATCGGCCAAGCTGAAGGTCATCGGCGTCGGCGGCGCCGGCGGCAACGCGATCAACCGCATGATCGGCGCCGGCCTCAGGGGCGTGGACTTCATCGTGGCGAACACCGACCTGCAGGCGATCAACCAGTCGCTGGCGCCGGTCCGCATCCAGATCGGCATGACCACCACACGCGGGCTGGGCTCGGGCGGCGACCCGTCGCAGGGCCGCCGGTCCGCCGAGGAGGACGAGCAGACGATCGCCGACGCGATCGGCGAGAGCGACATGGTGTTCATCACCGCCGGCATGGGGGGTGGCACCGGCACCGGCGCCGCGCCGGTGGTGGCCCGCGTGGCGCGCCGCACCGGCGCGCTCACCGTCGCCGTCGTGACGAAGCCGTTTCCGTTCGAAGGCCGCCGCCGGCTGCGCCAGGCGGAGGAGGGGCTGGCGGAGCTGCGCGCCGAGGTCGACACGCTGATCGTGATCCCGAACGAGCGCCTGCTCGCGGTGGTCGACAAGGCCACCCCGCTCATGGATGCGTTCGGGGTGTGCGACGAGGTGCTGCTCAAGGCCACGAAGGGCATCTCGGACCTCGTCACGGTGCCGGGCCTCGTGAACCTCGACTTCGCCGACGTGAAGGCGGTGATGTCGAACCGCGGCAACGCGCTGATGGGCACCGGCCGCGGCACGGGTCCCAACCGTGCGGTCGAGGCCGCCCAGATCGCGGTATCGAGCCCGCTGCTCGAGGACGTGTCGATCGCGGGCGCCGAGGGCGTGCTGGTGAACATCACGGGCGGCCGCGATCTCACGCTGCACGAGGTGAACGAGGCGGCGAGCGTCGTCGTCGCCGCCGCGGGTGAGGAGGCCAACGTGATCTTCGGTGCGGTGATCGATCCCAACATGGACGGCGAGATGCAGATCACCGTGGTCGCGACCGGATTCGGCCACGCCGAGCCGCGCTTCCGGCTGGTCGAGAAGCGCACGTCCGAGAGCGAGGATGACGCCGAGCTGCGCAGGCCGAGCTGGACGCCCCGGCGCGAGGTCGAGCGCAACGGTAACGTGTCCCGCGAGGTGCCGGCCTTCCTGCGGAAGAGCATGGACTGATCCGGCGCGGCGGCCGTGAGTGGCGGCTCCCGGAACGGGCGGCGCGCGCACCACGCGTGAGCCGCCCGCAGCCGCGATCGGTTCCATCCCGGTTCCAGACGTGACTACCGGATTCGTGCCCGAATTACGTGGCGCAGCCGCGGTGTCCGCGCGGCGCGGCCAGGAGCAGCTCGACCGTGCCGGGTTCGGGGACGCGGCCGCGTGCTTCGAGGACGCCGCGGCGCGCCTCGCGGCGGGTCACCCCGCGCGGGGCCGGCTGCAGCAGATCGCGCTCGGGTGCCGCGCCGATCTGGCATACACCCACGTGGCGGCTCAGCGGTTCGGCGCGGCCGCCGCCGAGCTCGACCACGTGCTGCAGCACGACCCGGGCCACGTGGCCGCCCGCTGGCTGCGGGCGCGGGTGTGCGAGCGCGAGGGCGCGGCCGCGGTTGCGCTCGAACACCTGGCGCGGCTCGACGCGGCCGGCGTGCGGGCGGTGCGTCCGAGCCTGCTCGCGGCGGCCTGCCATGCCGCGCTCGGCGATGCCGCAGGCTTCCGCTCGCTGCTGGCCCGGGCGGTGGCGATCACGCGCGACCGGCCCTGCGCGCCGCTCACGGAGCGGGCGCCGGACGGCGCTGCCGGCAGCATCGGCGTGGACTGGCTGGCGCGGATGCGCCGGAGCGTGGCGCGGCGGCCGGACGCCGCCGGGGGCCGGGCGCTGCTGGCGGAGCTGCTGCTGGACGCCGGCGGCCTCGAGGAGGCGGACCTCCATGTCGCGATCGCCCGCACGCTCGCGCCTGACGACGTGGAGGTGATGCTGCTCGCGGGCCGCTCGCGGCTGGCGCGCGGGGACGCGGTGGCGGCGCTCGCGCTGTTCGGACGGGCGGCGGCGCGCCGTCCCGGCTATGCGGACACGGCGGCATGGATCGGGCTCGCGCGCTTCCACGCCGGCGCGATCGCCGATGCCATCGCTGCGCTCGAGCGGTCGCTCGCCCTCAACCGGAGCTACGGCGGCGCCTGGCAATCGCTGGCCGTGGTGCGGTTCGCGGCGGGGGATGCGCGCGGCGCGCTCGCGGCGGCGCGGCAGATGTCGCTACGGCACCGGCAGCCGCCGGAGCGTCCGGGCGCGTTCCACCGGGCGCTGGCCGAGGACCCCGACGACGACGCGATGCGGGAGCTGCAGCGCGCGGTGACGCTGCACGCCGGCTACCCGGATCTGGCGGCGGCGCTGGCGCTCGCGCACCGGCGCCGCGAGGCTCAGGCGGCCGCGGGGCGCGAGCGGCCGCGCACGGCCTTCTCGACCTTGCCCGATCGGATGCAGCGTGTGCAGACGTCGACCGTCTTCACCTGGCCCTGGATCCGGGCGCGCACGCGCTGAAGGTTGGGGTTCCACACCCGCTTCGTGATGTTGTTCGCGTGACTCACGTTGTTTCCGAACATCTTGCCCCGGCCGCACATCGCACACGTTGCCACGACGAACCTCCTGTAGAACTGCCGAACCCGGCGGGACCGCCGGTACCCTGCTGACGTGTCGATTCTGCCACCGGACCGGGTGCCGCAAACCCCGGATGTCCAGCCGCGAAAAACGCAGGGTACAGTAGCAGTTTCCCCGGCACCCTCGCAACGTCACCCGAACGGCCCCGGCGCCCTTGAGCGCGCCCGCCGGGGATCGGAGCCGCGGCCGTTCAGTGACGGCGTGGCTCGCATCGCCGCCGCCACCCCGGCGGCCAGCACGAGCTGAAACGGCAGGCGCGCCCACAACAGCAACTCCCCCCACCCGGCGCCGCCATGCGCTCGATACACGCGCAGCATTTCCACGTTGGCGGGCAGCACGGTGAACAGCAGCAGGATCAGACCCCAGCCGGCAACCCGACGGGTGCGGCGCACCAGCAGGCCGATCCCACCCAGGATCTCGGCGATGCCGCTGATCGCGATCAGTCGATCGTGCGCCGGCAGGTAGGATGGCATGATGCCGCGATAGCGCTCCGGCATCACCAGGTGCAGGACACCCGCGGCGACGAACAGGATGGACAGAACCGCTCGCAACAGCCGGGTGCCGGTCACGAAGCTCCTGTCATGCGGGTCGCGTCCTGTCGTGAGGACTGCGGTGGAGCGGAATCGTCCTGACGGCAAAACCGCGGGCTCGATCGATCCTACCGCGATCGCGTTCCGGCGCCCGGCTCGAATCGGTTAGGATCGGTCCGCGACAGGCGCTGGAGGCGGTTCCGGAACCGCCGGAAGCCCTGCCTCCACTCGACTCGCCCCGGACCGCCATGACTACCGTGGACACACCTCGACGCCCACTCGCGCTCGCACCCGACGCCCGGATCCAGTTCGTCCCCGGCGTGGGGCCGCAGCGTGCCCAGGCGTTCGAGCGGCTCGGGCTCCAGAGCGTCGAGGACGTGATCCGCCACTACCCGCGCACCTATCTCGACGCCCGGCGGTTCGTGAACATCGCCGATCTCGCCCCGGGCGGCCTCGTCACCGTGAAGGGCGTCGTGCGGCGCGGCGCCGCCGTGCGCACCCGCGGCGGCCGCGCGGACTTCACCGCGGTGATCGCGGACGACACCGGCGTGCTCGGCTGTTACTTCTTCGGCCAGCCGTTCCTCGCGCGCACGCTGGTCCCCGGGACGCGCGTGGTGGTGAGCGGCGTCGTGGAACCACTCGAGCGCCGCATGCAGAATCCGATGTTCGAGGTGGTCGAGGACGACATCGAGCAACTGATGCACGCCGGACGGCTGGTGCCGGTGCACGCGCTCACGCGCGGGCTGACGGCGCGCGGCATGCGCACGGTGGTGCGCGCCGCGCTCGATCGCGCCGTGGCGGCCGTCGAGGATGCGGTCCCGGGATCCGTCGCGGCGGCGCGCGGGCTGCTGCCGCTCGCCGCCGCGCTCCGGGCGATCCATTTTCCCGAGACCGACGCCGAGCTGGCCGCGGCGCGGCGGCGGCTGGCGTTCGAGGAGCTGTTCCTGCTCCAGACCGTGCTCGGCCTGAGGCGCCGCGCGCTCCAGCAGGAGGGCCGCGGGTTCGCGACCGCGGGGCCGGGCGAGCTGGCGGCGCGCGCGCGGGCCGCACTGCCGTTCGTGCTCACCCCCGATCAGGACACGGCGCTGGCCGAGATCACCGCCGACCTGCGCCGCCCGCTGCCGATGCAGCGCATGCTGCTCGGGGACGTCGGCAGCGGCAAGACCGCGGTCGCGTGGCTCGCGGCGCTGCACGTGATCGAGGCCGGGCACCAGGCGGCGTTCATGGCGCCCACCGAGATCCTGGCGCGCCAGCACGGCCGCAATCTCGCCGCGTTCGGCGCCGCCGTCGACGTGCCGGTGGCGGTGCTCACCGGGTCCACGCCCGCCGACGAGCGCCGCCGCGCCGCGCGGCTGCTCGAGGCGGGAACGCCGATGCTGGTGGTCGGCACCCATGCGCTGCTCGAGGACAAGGTGCGGCTGCCGGGCCTGGCGCTCGCGATCGTGGACGAGCAGCACCGGTTCGGCGTGCGCCAGCGGGCGCGGCTCGCGGCCAAGGCCGTGATGCCCGACGTGCTGGTGCTCACCGCCACGCCGATCCCGCGCACGCTCACGCTCGCCTACTACGGCGACCTCGACGTGAGCACGCTGCGCGCGCGGCCGGCCGGGCGCGGCCGGCTCGTCACCCGGGTGACGCGGGAGGACAGGTTTCCGCAGGTGATCGAGTTCATGGCGAAGGAGCTGGCGGCGGGCCGCCAGGCGTTCGTGGTGGTGCCGCTGATCGAGGCGGGCGAGGGGCCTGTGGCGTCGCGCGTCTCGACGCGCAGCCATCGCGCCGCGGAGGACGAGTTCCAGCGGCTGTCGGGTCATCCGCACCTGCGGCCGTACCGGGTGGGACTACTGCACGGGCGGCTCAAAGCCCCGGACAAGCAGCGCGTCATGGAGGAGTTCGCCGCCGGCACGCTCCACGTGCTGGTCGCGACCACGGTGGTCGAGGTGGGCGTGGATGTCGCGAACGCCACGGTGATGCTGATCGAGAACGCCGACCGGTTCGGTCTCACCCAGCTCCATCAGCTGCGCGGCCGCGTGGGCCGCGGCGCCCACCGCTCGGTGTGTGTGCTGATGCCGTGCGCGGAGTCGAACCCGCTGGCGATCGAGCGCCTCGACGTGCTGGCGCGCACCGACGACGGGTTCGAGATCGCGGAGGCCGACCTCAGGCTGCGCGGGCCCGGGGAGTTGTGGGGCGTGCGCCAGAGCGGGGTGCCGAGGTTGAGGCTCGCGGACCTGGCGCGGGACGGCGAGTTGTTCGAGGAGGCGCAGGCTTCGGCGCGCGCCGTGGTGGAGGTGGATCCGGGTTTGCTCCGCGAGGAGCACGCCGCGCTCAAGCGTGTGCTGCAGCGCGACTATCACGAACCGCTCGAACTGGCGATGGCGGGATGATCACGATCACCTGTCCCCACTGCGCGAGCCGGTTTCGCCTGCCACCGGAACTCGCCGGGCCGGGCGGCGCCCGCGTGCGGTGCGCCCGGTGCGAGGGCGCGTTCGACTGGATCCGCTCGCGGCCCGCCGGCCACGGCGCGGCGCGGGACGTCCGGCATCCGGCCGGCGCCGGCCACTCCGCCGCGCGAGCGCCGGCCCTCGACCCGTTCGAATCGGCTGGGCCTGCGGCCGGATTCGAGGCATACGACGTGGCTCGAGTCGCGCGCGAGTTCGACCCGTTCGACGTGGCCGCGCCCGCCGCGGCGCGCGATCCGTTCCCTGCAGATCCACACTCGACGGAGCCGGACGTCGCCGCGGCGACCCCGCACGTCACGGAGTTCGTGATGCTCTTGGACGACGGCATGAGCATGATGGCCGAGCTCGAATCGCTCGCCGCCCCGCCGGCGGGCGTCGCGCCGCCGCCGGCCACCGCGGTGCAGGAGCTCGATGCCGCGGATGCCACGCCCGCGCTCGTCGCGCGCCTGGCGGTCGAGGAGCTGGTGAACGCGGGCTCGGCGGCGCTGCTCGAGGCCTACGACCAGGCCGCGCTGTTCGCGCGGTTCGGGCCGGCGATCGCGGTCGCATGGCAGCACTGCCTCGACCGTTTGGGCGCGGGCGCCGATCCATCCCTGTTCCGGGCGGCGCTCAAGGCGCGGCTCGGGATCGACCTGCCGGAGTGGATCGACCGCGGCTGACGCCGGTCGCGGCGGCTCAGCCGGGCGGCGCGGCCTCCGGCGCGGCCGTCATCCGTCGCCCCCACAGCACCGCCGCGAACCCGATGGCGGCCACGCAGCCGGCGCAGGTGAGCAGCGCGGCCTCGATGCCGAAGTTGCGCGCGATCGCGCCCGCCGCAGTGACGCCGAACAGGAACACCAGCCGCATCAGGAAGTCGCGCGCGCTGAACACCCGCCCGCGATGCTGGGGCGCGGTGCCTTCCTGCAGCAGCGTCTCGCACAGCGTGAACGCCGGGGCCGCCGCGATGCCGATCAGGAACGCGGACGCGGCGAACACCGCGAAGCGTGTGGACAGTGCGAATGCCACCAGCGCGCCCCCCACGACGATCAGCCCGCCGCCGAGCAGCGGGCCGCTCGCGTGCCGGCGGCCGCGGGTGTTCACCCACACGGTGCCGATCCCGCTGCCGAGCCCGAGGACCGACATGAGCACGCCGAGGCGCTCCATGCCGGGCGAGCTCGCGGCGCGCTGAATGTGCTGGTTGCCCGCGACGTGCAGGAACCCGCCGCCCACCCACACCGCCGCGAGCGCCAGCAGCGCGAGCCGCACCACCGGATTCCGGCGCACGATGTTCCAGCCCTCGCCGACTTCGCGCACGTAACCCCGCAGCGTGGTCGTCCTGCGGGGACCCGTGTCGTGGCGGGGCTGGTTGCGGATCACGAGCAGCGCCGCCACCGAGACCAGATACGTGCCCCCGTTGATGTAGAGCGCGACCCCCCAGCCCCAGTGATCCACGACCCAGCCGCCGGCCAGCGCGCCGACCGCGGTCGCGACGATGCCGGCGCCGGCGAGCAGGGCGTTCGCCGCCAGCAGCTGCGGGGGCGGCACCAGGTCCGGCAGGATCGCGCTCTTCGCGGGCAGGAACAGCACGTTGCAGGTGAACATCGCAAACACGATCGCGAACATGGGGACGGTGGCGTGCGTGACCCCATACAGCACCGGGATCAGCATCACCAGCAGCGAGCGCAGGAAATCCGACACCACCAGCACGTGACGCAGGTTGCGGCGGTCGAGCCACGCGCCGGTGAACGGCGAGAACAGCAGCACCGGCGCGAGCATGACGTTCGCGAGCACCGTCAGCAGCAGCGACGAGCGGGGATCGGCGAAATGGTGGGTGTGCACCGCAAGCATGCCGACCAGCGCGAGGTAGGTGAGGCGCTCGCCGAGGATCGAGATCAGCTGACCCCACCACAGCGCACCGAAGTTGCGCTGCAGCAACAGCGGCCGCGGGACCGTGACGGGCGTTGTGGGCGCCGGCGAGGCCGTGGCGGGCGCGGGCGCCGACGGGACCGGATCCGCGGGGCGCTCGGGCGCCATGGGATCGCGCGTCAGGCGGCGGTGTGAACGGCGCTGCGCCTGGCGATCGCCTCGCGGTACACGGCTTCGATCTGGTCGGTGACGCGCGGCCATGCGAACTCGAGCGCGCGGCTGCGGCCGCGTTGCGCGAGCACCTGGCGCCGCTCGGGGTCGTTCACGAGCCGCACCAGAGTGTCGGCCAGCGACGCCGAGCTGCCGGGAGTGAACATCATGCCGTTCACGTCGGGCTGGACCACGGACCGGTAGCCGGGGATGTCGGACGCGACGACCGGACACCCCGACGCCATCGCCTCGAGCAGCACGATGCCGAAACTCTCGTTGCCGGACGCCGGGGACACGAAGATGTCGCCGGTGCGGTACCACCGCGGCAGGTCGGCCTTCGGCACGTGGCCCAGGAACCACACGTGATCGCGCACGGCGGCCGGGACCGAGGCCTCGTAGCGGGCGCGCAGGTACGAATCGCCGATCACGATCAGCCGCGCGCGGCCGTGGGTGCGCTGCATCACCTCGGGCATCGCATCGATCAGCACCTGGACGCCCTTGCGCGGGTCGAGCCTGCCGACGAACAGCAGGTTCACACGGTCGGGATCGCGCCACGCGTCGAACATCGGCACCGTGGGCGAGAACCGCTCGATGTCGACCCCGTTCGGAATGATGCGGTAGTCGCCGGGGAAGATCAGCTTCGCGGTGTCGGCCGCGGTGCGCGACACCGCGATCCGCGCGTCGAGCTTGTCCACCACCTTGGTCAGGAAATTACGGAACGTGTCCACCAGCACGCCGGTGCCGCCGGTGCTGTGGAACGTACCCACCTGCGGGCAGGACGCCGCCTGGATCGCGAGGATCGGCAGGCTCGGCGAGATCGGACAGTGGGTGTGCACCACATCGAAATCGTGGCGGGCGAACAACTCGCGCAGGTTGCGCTTCAGCGTCAGCCCAACCGTGAAATCGACGAACGCCTTGTTGAACGGGAGCAGCACGTTGTAGCCGACGCGATCCACGTATTCGGGATCCGGCACGTCGCCGCGGAACCGGCTGGTGATGATGCGCACGTCGTGGCCGCGGCGTATCAGCTCCTCGGCGGTGTGATGGACGTGCTCGGTGACGCCGCCGAACCGTGGATAGTACGACTGTGAAACGATCGCGATCTTCACGCTTCGACGTGCTGCGTGGCCCCGGCGGGCGCGGATTCGGGGGTCGGGGCCGGCTCCCACATCGGCCGGAATATGCACCACTGGTCGATGTGATCGTGGATGTGGCGCTGCACCGTCGACGCCACGGCCGCATTGAGCGCCTGGGCGGACGGGAACGCGGCGGGGTCGAGCGCCGGCTCCATCACGATGCGGAACCGGCCGGTGCCGATCCGCTCGCAGTAGCCGCAGATGATCAGCGCTCCCGTGCGCTGGGCGAGCACGCCCGGCCCGGTCGGCCAGCGGGTCTCGCGGCCGAAGAATTCCACCGGGGCGCCATGCGAGTAGAGATCGCCGTCGACCATCAGCGCGACCAGGTCGTTGTGCTCGAGTGCGCGCAGCAGCTTGCGCATGCCGTCCTCGTGGGACACCGTGTGGATCGCGAGTTCGGTCTTGGTGTCGCGCACGGCGGGGGACAGCCAGCGATTGAGCTGTACGCCGGCCACCGCGTGCAGCGTGTAGCCCATGTGGGCGAGCACCACCGCGGCCAGCTCCCAGTTGCCGAGGTGGGTGGAGGCGAGGATCACGCCGCGCCCGCGGGCCACCGCCTGCTCCAGATGGTCACGCCCGACCACCTCGACCGAGTTCAGCAGCTCCTCCCGCTCGAGGTGGGGGAGCCGGAAGAACTCGAACAGCATATAGGTGTAGCTGCGCATCATCCGCCGGACGATCCGCAGGCGTTCGCGTCGCGGGGTGCCGGGGAGCGCCACCGCCAGATTCGCGAGCGCGGCGTGCCGGCGAGCCGGGAACAGCCGGAAGTGCAGCTCGCTGAACCACGACGCGAGCGTGTATCCGACTGCGAGCGGCATGCCTGCGACGAACCCGGTGAGCCAGCCGAAAACGAGCCGAGACATCGTGTTCTCCACTCCTAAACGTCCCGCGGTCCGATACCCTGATCGAAACTAGCTTCAGGCCGCAAGTGCTGTCAAGGACGCGGCTTCGCCCGGATTTCGTCGGTTCGGATTTTGTTCCGATGGACCCGCCGTCCCGCGCGACCTAGGATACGCGCGGGCGCCGGTGTCCAGCAGTCGCTCGCCGACTCGCCGGATGGGGGATTCCGGACCCTCGAGGCACTGGGCCGTGCAACGGAGGGAGCGTGCCGAGTCAGAAGCTCATGCGATGCCTGATCCGCCCGGTAGGTAGTTCCGTGGCGCCGAGCGAACGGTTCGTCCCGCTCGAAATCTATGGGTTGTGGGAATTCCTGATGCGGGACAAGCACAGCTTCGAGGTGGTCGATTCCCGGGCGTCGCTGTGGCTCGACATGGAGGACTCGCCCGAGGCCGCCTACGGCGAGGATCAGTACGATCGCGTGACGGAAATCACCGCGTTCGTCTATTCGGGCCGCGACGAGATGTTCACGCGCGCCCGCCGGTACTTCCCCACGGATCAATGCCCGCGTCTGCGCGAGATCTTCCTCAAGCACTACGAGCTGGAAGGGGCGCGGTTGCAGACCCAGGTACGCGAGCGCCCCGGCATCTGGCTCCACCGCACGGCAGCGGTCTGAAAATCGCCGATTGCTGCGTTGGCTCGTCGCTCCTCCCTGCGAAGTCGGCGGGTCTTGATCGGTACCGCGGCGGCTGATCTCGCTCGCGGCGTCCGCTGATTCACGGCCTTTTCGGGGCCTCCCGGGCCTGCCTTCCCGCCCCAGCTTTTCGTTCAAGGCCCGCCAAGCCCGCGCCGATACCCACGCTGGAGTCGTCGGCAGGCAGAAGCAGCCCGGCGTGGTGCGATTCTCGAGCTCCGGCCGTCGTGGGACGCCGGGAGCGAGGATCGCGACCTCATCCGGTGCGAGGGATGTCCCCAACAGCGTGCTTTGCATCCTCGCGGGGCATTCGCCAGCGCCTTCGAAGTTCCCTTTGGAGAAAGGGCGGCAAGGGGCTCCATTGGGTTCGGCTTCGTGACAGGGTGGGGTCGCTTAAGGAGGATACGACCGTGGTGGTGGTGAGCTATTCCGGCAAGGAAATCAACGCGAAGCTCGTGTACTACGGTGCCGGGCTGAGCGGAAAGACCACCAACCTCGAGTCGATCTACGAGGCGGTTCCCGATACCAGCCGCGGCAAGATGGTGAGCATGAAGACGCAGTCCGACCGGACGCTGTTCTTCGACCTGCTGCCGCTCGATCTCGGCGAGATCATGGGGTTCAAGACCCGCTTCCTGCTCTACACGGTCCCGGGGCAGGTGTTCTACAACGCCACGCGCAAGCTGGTGCTCAAGGGCGCGGATGCCGTGGTGTTCGTCGCGGACTCGGAAGTCGGCAAGATGGACGAGAATCGCGAGAGCCTCGGGAACCTCCGCACGAACCTGTCCGAATACGGACTAAGGCTCGAGGAGATTCCCTGGGTGCTGCAGTACAACAAGCGCGACCTCGACAACGTGTATTCGGTCGAGGACCTGAACGCCGCGCTCAATCCCGACGGCACGGTGCCGTGGTTCGAAGCCGTGGCGAACCAGGGCAAAGGCGTGTTCGAGACGTTCCGCGGCGTGTCGCATCTGTTGATGGAGAAGGTGACGCGCGACCTGCGGCGCACGCCGCTGACCGGTCCGGGCTCACGGGGGCGCGCCGCCGACACGCACGCTCCGGCGCCGTCCGATCCGCTCGGCCTGTCGGGTCTCGCGCCCGCCGCCGCCGACGCCGCGCCCGCCGCGGAATTCCGCATGGACTTCGGTCGTGAGCTGACGTTGCCGGGCCCTGGCCCGGTGTCGAGCACTCCCGCGGCCACGGCGGCACCGGAACGCGCGGCGCCGCCGGCGTTGCGGCGTCCCGAGGTCGCGACGGCGCCCAGCGCCGCCGCCCGCCCCGCGGTCGCTCCGCCGCCGCCGGCCCACCCGCCTCAGAGTTTCGCGCCGACGGTGGTCGCTCAGGCGCCGCCGTTGTCGCCCGCCATGCTCCAGCCCGAGCCGTTCCTCACCGGGGTGCGTCCGCAGTCGGCGCCCGCGGCGGCGCCCGCGCGGCCGGGCCTTCACACTGAGCACGTGGAGCTGGCGCACGACACGAGCGCCGATGTGACCGAGGCCGTGATTCCGATCACCATCGCGGCCGGAGCCTCGCGCGAGATCGTGCTGCGGATCGTCATCACCCATTCCGAATAGTCAGCGAACGTCAGCGTCCAGTGGGCCCTTAGGCCCCCCTGGCCCCCGGCGTTCGGAATGCCATGTCCGGACCCGGTTATTTTTGCCGGCCGCGATTCCTGGGCCATTGACAGGCGGGAGCGACCTTCCTAAATTGAATACACCATGAAGACCTCGCGCGCAGTCTTGATCGGTTGGGCCGCGGTTGCCGTGTTCAGTGCCGGCGCGGCATTCGCAGAGCCGTTCGGAAGCAATCCCGCCACAGACGGCGGCTGGTCTCCCCGGGTCCCCATCACCGGGCTTGCGCGTCCCATGGCCGGTCTCGACCTGTCGCGCCTGCACCTCACGACCTCGATCTCGGTCGGCTCGGGGTTCACCGGCGGTGCCGAGGGCCTGCAGACGACCAGCCTCAGCTATCAGTTCCGCGCACCGCTCGCCATGCAGGTCAGCATCGGCAACGCGTTCGGCGCGTCGGCTCAGCGCGGCGCCAACAACTTCTTCCTGCAGGGCCTGGATCTGGCCTACCGGCCCACCGCGAACACCGCGTTCTCGATCCACTATCAGAACCTGCGGTCGCCGCTCCAGTACGGCTACAGCCCGTACGGCTACGGGCCGGAATACTTCGGCCAGCGCTGAACCTTCGCCGGCCGCCGCTCTCCCCGTAACATCGTGACCCGGCTCGACCCCGCCTTCGCCGCGGCGCGCGGGCGCACCCGGCTCATTCCCTACCTCACCGCCGGCTATCCATCGCTCGAGGAGTCGCTGGAGCTGATGCGCGGCTTCACCCGCGCCGGAGCAATCGCGATCGAGGTGGGAATGCCGTTCTCCGACCCGATCGCCGACGGCGCCGAGATCCAGCGCGCTTCGGAGTGGGCGGTCCGTAACGGCGTCGGCGTTCCCGAGGTGCTGGACCTGGTGGCCGCGTTCCGCCGCGAGTCGGCGGTGCCGGTGGTGGTGATGACCTACGCCAACCCGATCGTGCACTTCGGCGCCGGGAGCTTCGCGGACGCCGCGGTCGCTGCCGGCGTCGACGGCGTGCTGATCTCGGACCTGCCGCCCGACGAGTCGCCTGACCTGTGGCGCGCCATGGATGCCGTGGCACTCGACACGGTGACGCTGGTTGCGCCCACCACACCCGCGGCCCGCCTGCCGGCGATCGTCGCCCGCTGCCGCGGCTTCGTCTACTGCCTCGCACGCATGGGCGTCACCGGCCGGTCCGCCGGCGAGTCGGCGGCGCTGCCGGAGCGCATCGCCGAGCTGCGCGCGCTCACGCGGCTGCCGATCGCGGTCGGCTTCGGCATCTCGACCCCCGCCGCGGCACGCGCGCTCAAGGGGCAGGTGGCCGCCGTGGTCGTGGGCGCGGCGTTCATGCGCGCAGTGGCGCAGGATCCCGCGCACGGCGTCGCCGATCGCGTGGCCGCCCTGGCCCTCGAGCTGGCGGCGGCGCTGGACTAGGCGGGCTCCCGAGGACCCTCCCGGTGAAATACTACGCGGCCGCGAAGCACCCTCACCGGAAGAGTCATACGTTCAGGAGATGGCGGGCGTCGTGATCAGCGACGGATCCACCACAACAGATCCAACAACAGAACCAGCAGAGCGAATTCCACGGCTGACCTCCCGTTTCAGAGGTCACGCTTCCGTTGCGCGGTCAACCGCGATCCACATCCGCCCGTGGGTTGGCAGCGCGGGCGGCGGAGGCGGCGCTCTGTCGCCTCACCTGAACCCTTCGGCAGCCAGGCGTGGCCACTTGAGTTCGTTCTTGGGTAGGGCCACCCCGGTTCGGACGGGATCCGTGAGCTGGCGCAGCACCACGACCGTGATGTCGTCGAGCTCGCGGTCGCTGAACGCCCGTACTTCGGCCAGCAGCGCGGCCAGCACATCGGTCGCCCTGCGGCCCGCGTGGGCATCGAGCACCTGCCGCACGCCCTCGACGCCGAACAACTCGTCGCCCCGGCGCGCCTCGGTGAGGCCGTCGGTGTAGATCACCACCATATCGCCGGCCTCGAGCACCACGCTCTGGTCCGGATAGCCGGCGCCGAGGCTCACCCCGAGCAGCACGCCGCCCGTGGTCAGCTCCTCGAAGCTGCCGTCCCTCCGGCGCAGCAGCGGGGGCGTCAGGCCGGCGTTCGCGAATTCGAGGCCGCCCCGGGCGACGTCGAACCGGGCGCACACCAGGCCCACGAACTTCTCCGGGCGGTCGAGGCCCACGAGTTCGCGATTCAGCGCCCCCAGCAGGGCACCCGGGGTCAGGCCGCGCCGCGCCTCGCTGCGGAACCGCGCCTGGACGCCGGCGAGCACGAGCGCCGCCGGCACGCCCTTGCCGGCCGCGTCGCCCACGGCCAGCGTGAACTCCCGGCCGGGTCCGGTGACGAAGTCGTAGTAGTCGCCGCCGACGCTCTCGCTCGACAGCGCGGCCGCCGCGCAATCGAGCGTGGGGTAGACCGGCGCCCGGCGCGGGAGCAGGTGCGCCTGGATCGCGCCCGCCTCCCGCAACTCCCGGTCGATGTGCACCCGGCCGTGGGCCGCGCGCCTCAGCTCGGCGTTCTCGAGGGTGACGCCGAGGTGGACTGCGAACCGTTCGAGCTCGAACAATTCGTGCCGGCCGAGCCACGAGCCGGCGAGCCGGCGGCCGAGCAGTGCGATCCCGCGCACGGGGTCGTGTCCGATCGGCAGCAGCCAGCGAACGCCGGCACGCTCGAGCGCCTCGCGACCGGCATCGACGTCGAGGTCCTCGATCGGGCGCACGCCGGGGTGGTCCAGCGCCGCATGGGCGTGTGGGCCCAGCGGCGCCGACGCGATGCCGGCTGAGCCGGCGCGCACCACGACCCGGCCGTCGTCAGGGTCGAGCGCGACCAGCGCGCAGCCGTCGAGCCGCAGCGCGCGCTGCACCACGCGACAGGCGTCCTCGAGCACGAGATCGGTCGAGCGTTCGTGGACCTCGGGCTCGAGTGCGACCCACGCCGCGAGCGATTCCGGCTCCACGCCCGGGATGACGCGGCTGCCGAGCGATCGCATCCACGGCGTGAGCGGCCCGGTCACGCACGCGGCCAGCGTCACGAGCGCCAGGGCGCCGCCGGCGATGCCGGCGCCCAGGTCCGGCCACCAGGCCGCCGCGAGCCATTCGCCGCTCACGTACATTGCCGCGCCCGCCGCGGCCAGCAGCAGCGTCACCGCCCCGGCGCGCAGCGCCACCCGGAAGTCGAACACCGAATGGACGACCGCCGCCCACGCGAACGAGGCCGGGACGAGCAGCGTGAGCAGCACGACGACCCGCTCGCCGGGCAGCGGCGCCGCGGGCGCGACGTTGCGCAGCAGTACGAACGTGGTGAGCGGCCCCGCGCCGAGCACGGTGCCGCCGAGCGCGACGCGCAGCCGCCGGCGGGTGTCGCCGGGCGCCGCGCGGACGTACTCGATGACGAACAGCACGAACGACGTGCCGATGCCGGCGGCGAACCACAGCGCGGCCGCGGTCTGGAGCGCGACATCGAGCGGCCCGATCACGAGTCCCGCCTGGCGGCCGAGCGGCACCGCCAGCGACACCGCGAACAGCGTGGTCGCGACCACGTAGCCGAACCGCACCAGCGCCCGCAGTCCACCGTGCGGCGTCCGGTCGGGGAACAGCGCGAGGAAGTGCAGGAACAGCGCGGGGAGGTAGACGTTGACCGCGGCCAGCACGACGCCGTACGCGACGGTCGCCGCGCGGGACTCCCAGCGTGGCAATGGCGCCAGCCACACCGCAAATCCCATGCACAACAGGAAGAACGCGCGCATCAGCGGGTCGCGGCGCTCGCTCCACACCCAGCCGCCGATCAGCACGAAGCCGGCGCCCACCAGCAGCAACAGCGCCATCATGCGCCGATCGCCGCCGGGCAGCGTGCCCGGGACGACCCACAGCGTGCGCCGCGTGCCGGCGCGATCGATCGTGACCGTAACCGGCCGGCCGGGCACGCAGTCATCGAGCAGGTGATCGGGGTCGCGTTCGGTCTCGGCGCCGGACACGGCCAGCAGGCGGTCGCCGGCCCGGGCGCCGGCGCGGGCGGCGGGGCTGCCGGGCAGCACGGTGACGACTTCGCCGTTGCGGGACAGGAACCCCGTATAGGCGCGGTGCGGCAGGCTCCAGGCGGACACCACGAGCAGCGCCGCGATGGGAACGACGAGCCACGACAGCAGTGAGGAAGCGCTCCGATCCATGGTGCCCTCCCGATGCCTCGCATGGAGGCTGGCGTATGGCGGGGGAGGTGTCAAGGACCGGGCGGGCCGCACCCGGCGACGGTGTTGCTTTGATGCGCCGCTATATTCAGGCTATTCTCGCGTTAAGCCGTCCGGGGTGTCTGGCCGATACGCATGTCGTCGGGGAAGTGGTTCCCGGCGTCGGAGCGGAGGAAGCAGCACAATGCTGGTCCTAACACGGAAGTTAGGCGAGAACATTCGGATCGGTGATTCGGTGAAGATCACCGTTCTGGAGGTGCGGTCCGGCCAGGTCAAGCTGGGGATCGAAGCTCCGCCCGAGGTCAAAGTTCACCGAGAAGAGATCTATGCCCGAATCCAGGAAGAGAACCGCCGCGCGCAAGGGAAGGGTGAAAATCCCGGACCTGCGCGTGATCCCGAATCCCGGTAACACATCCCAGCCGACCATTCGGTGGGCCAAGGTGATGACCGCGCAGACACGCGTCGCCGAGGGCTACTACGATCGCGATGACGTGCGCAATCGGCTCCTGACCGAAGTGCTGACCGAGTTGATGAAGCACTGAGGACATTCCAGCACTGTTCCGCCCGAGCCCGTCCCGCAACCGGGGCGGGCTTTGTCGCGTCCGCCGCGGTCGATGCGGCGTCGCGCACACTGCAACGCCGCGCCGGCACGGCTTGGCCATTCCGGAAGCGTTTGCGATACTGGGCGTCCCGTATGGAGGCACCATGACGCTCGTGAGCGCGCCACCCGCCGGAACGCGCGCCCGGCTGCCACTGAACGCGCTGCTGCGCGCGGTGCTGCAGGATTCGGACGCCGGCATCCTCGTGCTCGACGCCCGGGGCCGGGTGCGCGAGATCAATCCCGCCGCCGAACGCCTGCTGTCGGTACGGGCCGCCGACGTGCGCCTGACCGCGGCGCGGACCCTGATCCACACGGTGGTCGCCGGCGACGATCCGGTGGACGATGCGTTCCGCGCCGCGAGCTTCGAACGCGACACCGTGCTCGTGAACGGCGCCGGCATCGAAGTGCCGGTGGCGGTGCGCGGGTTCCGCCTCGGCCGGCCGCCATGGGTGGTGCTCACGCTCCGCGATCTCACCCAGAGCCGGCGCATGCAGCAGGAGCTGCGGCGCAACGAGCGGCTGGCGACGCTGGGGCAGCTGTCGGCGGGCGTGGCGCACGAGATCCGCAATCCGCTGGCCGGCATCGGCACCAGCGCCCAGGTGCTGCTGCGGCGGTTCGAGCCCCGCGACGACCGCGCGCGATTCGTCCAGGTGATTCTCGACGAGGTGGCGCGGCTCGATCGCATCGTCACGAGCCTGCTGGAGTACGCGCGGCCGCGCACCCCGGAACTCGCGGCCGCGGATCTCGAGTCGTGCGTGGCCAAGGTGCGGGAGCTCACTGCCGTCGAGGTCGCCGCCGCGGGCATCACGGTGGAGGTCGACGCGACGCCGAGGGTGCCGGCGGTGTACCTCGACGAGGACCTCATCACCCAGGTGCTGCTCAACGTGACGCTGAACGCCATTCATGCGATGCCGAACGGGGGCACGCTGCGCTACGAGGTGCGCAAGATCCGGCGCCGTGCGGCGCCGCGCAGCCCGGGGCGCCGCGCCTCGGATGCGCGCGGCCGCGTGGGCGAGGCCCCGCCGCGCCGCTCGCCGGACGGCGACTGGATCCACTACCGGCAGGTGCGCGTGATCGATACCGGTATCGGCATCTCGCGCCACGTGCTGCCCAAGCTGTTCGATCCGTTCTTCTCCACCAAGCCGCGTGGTACCGGGCTCGGACTGTCGATCTGTCAGACCATCATGCAGGAGCACGGCGGCGCCATCGAGGTGGCGAGTCGCGAAGGCCGCGGCACGACGGTGCTCCTCAGCTTCCCCCTGGAGAAACGCCATGGCGAGAGACGCGAGTCCTCCGGCCACGCAGACCGCGTACACGCTGCTCGTCGTTGACGACGAACCCGCGCTGCGCTTCGCGATCTCCGAGTGGGCGCGGGACGACGGGTTCACCGCGCTCGAGGCCGCGAGCGGCGCCGAGGCGCTCGAGCGGGTGCGCGAGCAGCCGGTCGACGTCGTCGTGCTCGATCTACGGCTCGGCGCCGAGGATGGCCTCGAGGTGCTGCGGCGCCTGCGCGACGAGGATCCGGCCCTCGAAGTGATCATGCTCACCGGTCACGGCACGGTGGAGCACGCGGTGCGGGCCACGCAGCTCGGCGCCTACGACTTCATGCTCAAGCCTCCGAACCTCGAGCACCTGGGCGTGGTGCTGCATCGCGCGCTCGAGCGCGCGCGGTTCCAGCGCGAGCTCAAGCACCTGCGCGCCGGCGCCGAGTCCCGGATGATCGGCGAGAGCGGCGGCTTGAAGAAGGTCCTGCAGCTGCTCGACCGGGCCGCCCGGCATCCGACGACCACGGTGTTGATCCTCGGCGAGACCGGCTCGGGCAAGGAGCTGATGGCGCGGCATCTCCACGGCCACGGCCCCCGTCCCGACGGACCGTTCATCGAGCTCAACTGCAGCGCAATCCCGGAGCAACTGCTCGAGAGCGAGCTGTTCGGTCACGAGCGCGGCGCATTCACCGATGCCAAGCGGGCCAAGAAGGGGCTGTTCGAGCTCGCGGACAAGGGCACGCTGTTCCTCGACGAGATCGGGGAGATGCCGGCCCAGCTGCAGGCGAAGCTGTTGCGCGTGCTGGAGAGCCACACGTTCCGCCGCGTGGGCGGTGACGCGGACGTCACCGTCGACCTGCGGGTGGTCGCCGCGACGCATCGGGATCTGCAGCAGCAGATCGGCGCGGGGAAGTTCCGCGAAGACCTGTTCTACCGGCTGAGCGGCGTGCCGATCCAGATGCCGCCGCTGCGTGACCGGGAGGAGGACATCGGCGCGCTGGCGGAGAATTTCATCCAGCGGTTCTGCGGTGAGCTGGGGCGGGCTCCGGCGAAGCTGCATCCGGACGCGCTGGCACTGATGAAGGCGTACGCGTGGCCGGGGAACGTGCGCCAGTTGAAGAATGTGGTCGAGCGCGTGCTGCTGCTCGAGGCCGACGACGACATCCTGCCCGGCCATCTGCCGCCCGAGTTCCACGCCGGAGGCCGCGCGAGCGCCGCCGGGGCGATCCCGCAGCCGTTTCCCGCCGGAGTCGTGGTGCCGCTCGCCGAGGTCGAGATGATGGCGATCCGTCACGCGCTCAGCGTGTGCCGGGGCAACAAGACCAAGGCCGCCAGCCTGCTCGGCATCTCCCGCCAGACCCTGCGCACCAAGCTCAACGATCCCGTGCTCGACGACGCCACCGACGACGAGGCCGACGCCACCGAGAACTGAAGTTCTTTGTTAGGGCGGGGCCCGCCGCGGGCGACCAGAATCCCTCCGCATCCGCCATCCCCCCGCAACGAGGTTGGGCGGGCATCCCGCATCCCGTCCCGGTCATTCTGCATGGCCGCGAGTCCGACCGCGGCACCTCGCACGGTCGTCGACCGCTCCGGCATCGCCTCGAGCTCCCAACCTAACTGAAGTGTTCGTAATGCCATGCCCGTGCGCCGTTAGGCAGGCGCCGGCGTGCCCGGAGCGTGGCGGAACCGTCTGTGTGTGGCGTAGTTCGCGGCTTCGGCGTGGCTGGCACGACGACTGCAAACTGTTCATGAGCCACCCCCTAAAACGGAGCCCATGAATGCCCCACATCCTGATCGTGGAAGACGAGCCCTCGACCTCCTGGGCGCTATCGGAGGGCCTGTCCGACGACGGATTCACCATCGACGCGTTCCAGACCGCCGAAGCGGCCTGGGAGTGGCTCCGTCGTGGCCACAGCGATCTGGTGATCACGGACCTCCGGCTGCCGGGAATGAGCGGGATCGACCTCGCCCGCAAGCTGCAGCGCGGCCCGCACGCACAGCCCGTGATCCTCGTCACCGCCTACACGACTCCCGAACCGTCGTCCGAACTGGAACGCGCCGGGATCGTCGAGTGTTTCTCGAAGCCGTTTCAAATCGACCAACTGCGTCAGTCCGTGCACCGGGCGCTGGATGCTCAGCCACCGCGCAAACGGGCCCGTGCGTGAGGTTCGCCGACATGACAACACCCCGCCGCCCCCGTCTGACGCTCATTGCGTCTCCGCAGTCCGAATCGACCAACCCCGCCACGCGGATGGCGGCCCTGCTGGGCCGCTGCACGGAGCCGCAGCGCACGATGCTGGCGCTACGGCTCGTCGAGCGCCTGTCGTCGGTCGAAGCGGCCGCGACGCTCGGCATCACGGTCGGACAGTTCGAGCGCTCGTATCAGGCGCTGATCGCCGATCTGCGCCGCGCGATGGACCGCACGAACCGCGGCCGCTGGCAGACCGCCGAACGCCGCGCGTCGCTCGCGATTGCGCGCCTGCGGAAGGCGTCATGAGCCCGCACACGAACTGGCTGACGCCCGCGGCCGATCCCGCCCGCACGATTCCGGCAACGGCGGACGAACGCGCGTGGACGATCGACAGCGCGCTGGGCTCGCTCGATTCCGAGCAGCGCCGCCTCGAGCGCCTGGGCTTCGAGCTGCCGCTCGCCCGGTGCCGCGAGCAGCGCCGGTTCTGGGAATTCGTCCACGCCGTGAGCGCGCTCGAGCCTCGCGCGGATTCGCGGCTGCGGAGGACCGCGTGACGCGTAAAGACGAGAAGCACCTGCCGCCGGAAGCACCGGGGCCTCGCGGCAAGCTGCGGCTCGTTGGTCACGCCGGTCACCCGTCGGAGCTCGATCGCGTCACGCATCCCGCGCAGTGGCAGCGGGCGCACGTGCCGACGATCGCGATCGCGAGCGGCAAGGGCGGAGTGGGCAAGAGCAATCTCGCCGCGAATCTGGCGGTGGCGCTGGGCGAGGCCGGGGCGCGCGTGCTGCTCGTCGACGCCGATCTCGCCCAGGCGAACCTCGACCTGCTGCTGGGCGTGCATCCGCGCTTCGACCTGCAGCACGTGCTGTCGGGCGAGAAGCAGCCCGAGGACATCGTCATCAAGGCTTCGAAGGGCGTGAAGCTCGTGCCGGCGTCGTCCGGCGTGCCGGAGCTCGCGGAACTCGACGACTACCGGCGCGAGTGCCTGCTGCGCGCACTGGGCTCGCTCGAGGTCGACACCGACATCGTGCTGCTCGACCTGGCGTCGGGAGTGTCGGGCGGAGTGACCGGGATCTGCCATGCGGCCGACGAGGTGATCGTGGTCACCACGCCCGAGATGCCGGCGTTCTCGGACGCCTACGCGCTGATCAAGCTGTTGCACCAGCAGGGTCGCAAGCGGCCGCCGCATCTGGTCGTGAGCATGGCCGACACCGCCGAGGAAGCCCGCGAGACGGCGCACCGCATCCGCCTCGTCGCGCGCCGGTTCCTCACGGTGGACATCGATTTTCTTGGTTGTGTGCCGTTCGATCCCGCGGTCGCGCGGGCCGTGCGGCGCCAGGAACCCGTCCTTACCGCCTACCCCCAGTCCCCGGCAGCCGCGGCGTATCGCGAGCTGGCAGGACGGCTGTGGGAGGCGCAGGAGCCCGATCCGTCGATCCGGACTCCGCATGTACCGCAGCGTCTCGAAGCCTAAGGAGTCCCCATGCCGCGAACCGCTCCGTCCATTCGTCGCACCCCGCCGCTCCGCATCACCCGTCGCGCCCCCGCGGTGGTAACGGCCCCGGCGCCACCGCCGGCGCCGCGCGCCACATCGTATTCGAAGGACGAGCTGCTCAAGCGGTTCGCGCCGCTGGTCCGCCACGTGGTGGAGCGCGTCGCGGCCACGCTGCCGAAGAACGTCGATCACGAGGACCTGTACTCCGCCGGAGTGCTTGGCCTGCTGGACGCGCATGCCAAGTTCGACACCGGCAAGGGCGTCAAGTTCGAGACCTACGCGGTGTGGCGCATCAAGGGCGCCGTGCTCGACCAGTTGCGGTCGCTGGACTGGGTGTCGCGGTCCATGCGGCGCAAGGCCCGGAACCTGGACGGCGTGACGCGCAAGCTCGACCAGAAGCTCGGCCGCGCCGCCTCCGAGGAGGAGGTCGCCCGCGAGATGAAGATGTCGACGCCCGATTTCTACCGGTTGCTCGATCACGTGCGCGGCGCCGTGCTGGTGTCGCTCGACGAGAGCCGCTCCGGCGAGGACCACGAGCCGTCGACGCTCGGCGACCATCTGCCGGATCCGTCGGTGGTGAACGTGGAGGCGCGGCTCGAGGAGGAGCAGTCGCGCGTCGTCGTGCTGCGGACGCTCGACCAGCTCCCGGAGCAGGAGCGGCTGGTCGTGGCGCTCTACTATTACGAGCACATGACGCTGAACGAGATCGGCCGCGCGCTCGGCATCAGCGAGTCGCGGGTGTCGCAGGTGCACAGCCGCGCGATGCTGCGGCTCCGCATGCGGCTGCACAAGAACCTGCATGGAGAGATGGCCGCCTGATGGCCACACAAGGAGGTCCGCTGCTGCTGGTGAGTCCGGCACTCGCGTTTCGCGACCGGATGCTGCAGCTGGCGGAGCGCATCGAGTCGGCCGGAACGACGGATGCCGCCGAATTGCGGCAGGCTGTCGCGACCTGGTGGCTCGAGCAGCAGGACTGGGAGCGCACGCTCGGCGCCCGGCTCGAGATGCACCACGAGATCAACAACGCGCTGGTGGGTGTACGCGGTCACGCGCAGCTTCTGCTCCACGGTTCCGCCGGGAGCGAGCCGAAGGTGCGCGATCGTCTGGAGGTGATCATCCGTGAATCAGGACGCATCGAAAAAGCCGCGCAGCAGATCCGGGAAGTCCGCAACAGCCTCCCCGGATCCGATCCGCCGTCGTCGCACGCAGCCTGACTCGCGGAGCCTGTCCGCCGCCGCGCCGGGACGCCGGGCAGACCCCCGGTCCGCCGATCGCGCCGCTGCCGGGACGCACGGCGAGACGGTGGCGCCCGCCGCCCGCCGCACCGACACGCATGGGGTGCCGCGGGAGCGTCGCGGGGATGGCGCGGTTCCGGCGGCGTCCGAACGCCGTCGCGCGTCGCGGTTCCTGTGGTCCGCGTGCGAGGCGCTGCTCGCCGCGGCGGCCGAGCCGCGCTCGCTGAATCGCGCGCTCGACATGCTCAAGCAGGCGTTCGAATGCGATGGCGTCGCGCTGCACGCGCTCGCGCCGTCGGGGAAGCTCGAGCCGTGGAGCACGCGGGGCGCGTGGAAGAGCACCGCCGGCGACCTCCGCGACTGCATGAGCGTGCCGCTGTTCCGCGGCGACGAGCGGGTGGGCACGCTCGACCTGCGCGCGGCGCCGGGACAGAGCTGGCGTCCGGGGCAGCTCGGCCTGATTCGCACCGCCGCCGGTGCGCTGGGTGCGGCGCTCGGCGCGCGCATCGAGCTGCAGCGGCTCCGCACCCTGCCCGGCCGCGATTCGCTCACCGGCCTGGCGGACGCCCGCGCGCTCCACACCCGTCTCGGCGAGGAGCTGACGCGCTCCCACCGGCACGGCATGCCGGTGTCGCTGGTCGTGCTCGATCTCGACCATCTCGCGGGCGTCAACACCCGCTACGGCCGCGAGACCGGCGACGCGGTGCTGTCGGAGACCGCACTGGTGCTCAAGCTGCAGCTGCGCGAGACGGACCTGGTGGCGCGGCTCGAGGGCGATTCGTTCGGAATGATGCTGCCCGAGACCGACCGTGATTCGGCGCTGCGCTGCGCCGATCGCGTGCGGCGGGCGGTTGAGGAGCACCGGTTCGCGCGGATCGGTCACATCAGCGCCAGTGCCGGCGTCGCGGCGTGCCCGGCCGACGGCAGCGAAGCCATCGAATTGATCGAACTCGCCGAGCGTGCGCTGGGACTCGCGAAGAAGGCGGGCCGGCGGCGCGTGATGACCGTGGCGTCCCCCGGACCGGTTCATTGATGACCGGCCCCGAGCTCCACGTGGCCCATGACGCCCACACGGAGCCCGTGGACCCGGACGATCGCCCCGCGCGTATTCTCGTCGTCGACGACGAGGCGACGGTGGCGGAGATCTTCCAGGAGTTCCTCACCGACCAGGGCCACGAGATCGCGGTCGCATCGACCGGCGAGCAGGCCCAGCAGATGATCCCGCAGTTCAATCCCGACATCGTGCTCACCGACATCAACCTGCCGGGCACGTCGGGGCTCGAGGTGATGCGGTTCGCGAAGCGGCACGATCCGGAGACCGCGGTGATCGTGGTCACGGGCCACGCCTCGGCCGCGACCGCGATCGATGCGCTGCGCCAGGGCGCGTACGACTACATCACGAAGCCGTTCGATCTCGACGAGGTGCACCAGATCGTCGAGCGCGGACTCGCGAACCGCCGGCTGCGTTCGATCAACCGCCGGCTGGTCGAGGAGCTGCGCCAGAAGAACGAGATCCTCGAGTACCACGAGCAGGAGCTGCGCGAGCGTGTCGAGCAGGCCACCGCCCAGCTCAAGCGGCTGTACGACGTCGGCATGGAGGTCAGCGCCGACCTCGAGCTGGCGCCGCGGCTGCGCCTGATCGCCGAGAAGAGCGCCGTGCTGTGCGGCGCGGCATCGGCGATCGTGTTCCTCGTCCAGCCGGAGCAGAACGACTGCTGGGCCGCCGCCATTCACGGCCTCGAGCTGCCGCCGCTCGAAGACGGCCAGGTCCGCTGGCTGCACCGCGACGAGGCGCTGGCGCCGGCGGTGCTGGAACCGCGCACGCTGCGCCGCGCGGTCGCGCCCGGGGCGCCGGCCGAACAGGTGGCGGGCATCGCGGGCTTGAGCTTCCGCACGCTGCTCGCCGCGCCGATGATCGCGGACGGTAACGTGATCGGCATGGTCGCGCTGTTCGACAAGCCGAACGGGTTCAGCGAGGACGATCAGAGCTTCCTCGAGCTGTTCGCGACGCAGACCGCGATCGCGGTGCGCAACTCGCAGCTCTACGAGGACACCAAGAGCCTCGACCGTCTCAAGTCCGAGTTCGTGGCCGTGGTGTCGCACGAGATCCGCACGCCACTCACGTCGATCAAGGGCTCGATCGAGCTGCTGTCGGACCCACGATACTTCCCGAGCACCGAGCAGCAGGCCAAGCTGCTGACGATCGCGAGCGCGAACACCGAGCGGCTGCTGGTGCTGATCAAGGACATCCTCGACTTCTCCAAGCTCGACTCGTCGTCGATGCGGCTCAACCAGGAGCTGCAGCCGCTCGAGCCGGTGATCGAGCACGCGATCCACAATCTGCGGACGCTGCTCGAGGAACATCGCATCGAGCTGCAGCTGCGGATCGAACCGGGACTGCCCCAGGTCGCGATCGACGCGGGACGCGTGATGCAGGTGCTCACGAACCTGGTCTCGAACGCGATCAAGTTCTCGCCCGCGGGCGCCGCCATCGAGGTCCGTGCCGAACAGGTCGGCGGCGAGCTGCAGGTGTGCGTGCGCGATCACGGCGAGGGCATCGCACCCCAGGACCTGACGAAACTGTTCCGCAAGTTCTCGCAGATCGACTCCGCCGCGACCCGCAAGGCGGGCGGCGCGGGTCTCGGTCTCGTGATCTGCAAGGGCATCGTCGAGCAGCACGGCGGCCGGATGTGGGTCGAGAGCGAAGTGGGCGTGGGCAGCCAGTTCTACTTCACGCTGGCTCCGTCCGGGCGCACCGCGCTCGAACCGGCGAACCGACCCTGATTCCCGATCCGGAATCGGGGCGCCGCCGGCGCAATTCCGCGGCGGTGCGTTCGCGTCCGGACTCGGCACGGGACCTCGCCGCGGAGCGCGTGCTGCTGATCGACTGCCTCGATTCCCAGGGCAGCCGGACCATCGACGCCGCGGCCCGCGGCCGCGCGCTCGCGCTGTGCGCGGGCGAGGTCGAGATCCTGACGATCGATCTGCGCGACGGCGCGCCCGCGCCCGCCCGCTCGCTCGCCGCCCAGCTCGCCGGGGCCTGTGCTCGCCTGACGCCGGACCGGCTGGTGATCGCGTCCGCGCTGCCGTGCGGCCGCGACATCGTGCGCGCGATGCCGCGGCCGGCGGCCGCCGTGTGGTGGCCGACCGGGCTGCCGCAGGCCCCGCGGCCATCCCGGGCATGGACGCCGTTTGGATCGGGCGCGGCGGCGGTGCCGTCGCTGCACGATTGCGATGGCGCCGGGACGGCGGCGGACCCCGGCGTCGCGACTGCGGCGGCGCTCGACTGGGCGGTTCACGAGGACTCCGGCGTCGCGCGGGCCCGGATCACGCTGTGGGACGGCCGCTACCTGCTCGCCCCGGTGCCGCTGTCCGGGGTGCCCGGGCACGAACTGCTGCGCGCGTTCGCGGCGCTCGATGCGCGCTGGAATCGCGTCGAGCTCGTGGTGCTCGGTGCCGCCGACCCCGCGTTCCATCATGCGGCGCGGCGCCTCGGCATCGGGGCCCGCCTGCACTTCGCGGGCGCCGCCACCGCGGATGCCGAGCTGACCTGGCTCGCGAGCGCCGCGGGCGCGATGTTCGCGACCGACGCCCCGGTCGCCGCCTCGCTGATCGTACGCGCGATCGCGTGCGGTACGCCGGTGTTCGTCGCCGGCTCCCGGCTCGCGAACGCGGTGAATCCGTGGCTCGCCCACCACGGCACGCTCCCGGCGTCGTGGCCGCTCGATCCCGAGCCGTTGCGGGTACGGCTGGAGTCGCTGCTCGACCACGATCACGAGCTGGAGGTGGCGACCCGCCAGGGCCGCGCGATCGCGGCGCGCCACCAGACGCGGGCGCTGTCGGTGCGCCTGGCGGTGGCCCTCGGCCGCCCGCCCCGGAGCCGCGCCGCCTGACATCGGGCGAACCAGGTCCCCGCGGCCGATGCGCATCGATGTACGTTGTCGCGGCCGTCGCTTCGCCCTATCGTGCACGCCACCACTTCATGTACCGGAGGATCTCGTGCGCATTCTGGTGACCGGGGGGGCCGGGTTCATCGGCTCGAGCCTCGTGGATCGATGGGTGACGGACGGGCATCAGGTCGCGATCCTCGACAACCTGTCGACCGGCAGGCGTGACTATGTGAATCCGCGCGCGACGTTCCTCGAGCTCGACATCGTGGATGCGCCGGCGGTCGATCGCGCGATCGGCGAGTTCCGGCCCGAGGTGGTGAGCCATCACGCGGCGCAGATGGACGTGCGCCGGTCGGTGCTCGATCCGGCGTTCGACGCCCGCACCAACGTGCTCGGCTCGATCGCCCTGCTCGAGGCGTGCGCGCGCCACGGCGTCCGCAAGGTGATCTACGCATCGACGGGCGGCGCGATCTACGGCGAAGGCCGCTCGCTGCCGGCCGCCGAAGATCATCCCATCCATCCCGAATCGCCGTATGGCGCGAGCAAGTATGCGGTCGAGCTGTATCTGAAAATCTGGCAGCAGCTCCATGGGCTCGACTTCACGGTGCTGCGCTATCCCAATGTATTCGGCCCCCGCCAGAACCCTCACGGCGAGGCGGGGGTGAATGCCATCTTCATCGGGCTCATGCTCGCCGGCCAGCGGCCGCGCATCTTCGGCCACGGTGACGCGGTGCGCGACTACCTGTTCGTCGACGACGTCGTCGCGGCGAACGTGCTGGCGCTCGGCAGCGCGGGGGGCGAGGTGATGAATCTCGGCACCGGCGTCCCGACCTCGGTGACCGACATCGTGCGTGAGCTGAACGGCGTGCTCGGCACGAACCTCGAGCCGATCCAAGAGCCCGACCGGCCCGGCGAGATCCAGCGCATCTACCTCGACGCCGCCCGCGCGAACCGGTTGCTGGGATGGACGCCCACGGTGACGTTCCGCGAGGGCTTGCGGCGCACCGTGGACTGGGCGCGCGCGCGCGGGGCGCAGATCAGCGCGTGAGGTGCAGCTCGATCAAGCCCACGGCGGAGCGGTCGGCGGCGCCCTTCACGTGCCCGAGCTGATCGATCCAGCGGTAGCCGCCGGTCAGCTGCACGTTGACGCCGCTCGCCGGCCACCAGCGCACGCCCAGTTCGAGCTGGCGGGTGGTTTCGACCACGCCTTCGAATTGCGCCGAATCCACGATCGGCGACCGGGGCAGGAACGGCTCGTTCAGATCGTTCTCGCCTTTGTCGTAACGGGTGACGCGCGCGTTGAGCTGCAGCGCGGGGCTCAGGTCCCACGCGCCGCGCACGCGGATGCGGCGCGCGTCCGGCGCGAACGGGAATCCCAGCGACTGACCCTGGGCGACGTACGACCGCCCGAAGAACGACGTGTAGACGAACCGCGTGACGCGCGTGTACTCGCCGCCCCAGGTGAGCCGCGTGTCGCCGACGGCGCCGACGCCGTCGTAGCCGAGCTGGAACGCGTACTTGTTCGGGTTCCGGCCGCTCTTCGCGTGCAGGTCGTCGATCAGCAGCTCGCCGTAGACGCGGGTGCCGTTCGCGATGCGCCAGCTGGCGTCGAACGCCGACAGGATGTTGTTGCGGTGGGCGATCAGCGAATCCGGCTCCTTCTGGAGGTCCAGTCGCTGCACCAGCACGTAGGGGATCGCGCCCAGCACGTAGAGCGGCTGCCAGCCCGGCCACTTGTAGCGCGCGGCCTCGGTGACGCCGAGTCGCAGGTTGTCGTGGGGCTGCCACTCGATGCGATGGGCGGCGAGCTGCTCGCCTTCGGCCTGTTCCACGGTCGCCGACAGCGCCATGAAATCGAGGCGCAGCGCCTCGAGGTGCGCGCGCATCATCAGGCCGACCATCGACGGCGCGGTGCTCGACAGCACGAGCGACCCTTCCTCGCCCGGTCCCCAGTTCCAGCGGCTCTCGCCGAACTGCACCGCCCAGCGCTGCCGGTCGCCGGTGTAGGCGATATACGTCTCCTCCGTCAGCACCACGAAATCGTTGTTCGGAACGATCGGGTCCGCGAACGACCGGGCGCTGTCGAATTGGCCCGCGACGAATCTCGAGTAGACCAGCCAGCGATCGAGCGCCACCGCGGCGCGCGTCTCGGAGCCCGAGCCATTGAGGAACCGCCGGCCATGCTGGTCGATCTGCGCGCTGCCCGAGATGCCGGTCGAGATCTCGAACCGCTGGTCGTCCTCGGAGCGCTGGTAGAGCCGCGGGGTCGAGTGGTAGGCGGGATCCGGCGTGTACCAATCGGCCGCATCGCGACCGAACGCCCGTTCGATCCGCGCCACCGACATGCGGTAGCGGGGATCCGGATTCTGTAACGGAGCGCCGGTGCCCATGAGATCGAGGAGCTGATAGGGACGGCTATTGATGTGGGGCAGCAGGATGCGCCCTTGCAGCGGGGTGGGGTCGAGCGTATCGAGGATGCGGAACTCGGCCTCGAGCGGATCACCTACCGACAGGTAGTCGAACGGAGTGGCGCGTGCGCGGGTGGGCGCGAGACACATCACGATCGCCGCGAGGGCGGTCAGCACACGAGGGAGGTATGACGGATGTCGCATCGTCCATCATGCTACCAGCGCCCGGCGGGATGGTGCCAGCGCGGGCCGCGTTCGCGCGCCGTTCCCCGCGGCGCGTGGTGTTCCACGCGGCGTCGTGCCATGCTGGTGCGGGCCTGCGTGATCGCGACGATCGTGTTCCCCCACCCCCAGGAGTCGAACCGCTGAATTCCCGCACGCCGCGCCCGACGAAACACGGCACCACCGCCGGGGCCGCGACCGCCCCGCCGCCCGTCGCCGCGGCCGCCGCGACGATCGACACCACGTCGGAGCGCCCGGGCGGCTGGCTCGCCGCCGGGCTCGCGCTGTCGCTGGTGCTGCTGCTCGCGCACTCGAAGGTCTATGCGTTCCTCACCGACGACGCGTTCATCTCGTTCCGCTACGCGCGCAATCTCGCGCACGGCTTCGGCCTGGTGTTCAACCCCGGCCTCGAGCGTGTCGAGGGCTACAGCAATTTCCTGTGGGTGGTGCTGCTCGCGGCGTTCGATCGCCTGGGGCTGGTACCCGAACGTGTGGCGAACGTGCTGTCGTTCACCGCGACCGCCGGGCTGTGGGCGGTGGTCACCGCGTTCGTGCTGCGCCGCCGGCCCGTGCACCGGCCGTGGCTGGTCCTGGTGGCGCCGCTGGTGCTGGCGTCGATGCGCACCGTGGCCGTGTGGGCGACGAGCGGGCTCGAGACGCGGCTGTTCGAGTGGTTCGTGGTGGCGGGGGCGCTGCGCCTCGTGACCGAGGTCGAGACGCTGGCCGGCGGACTGCGGCCGCGCGCCCGGGCCGGCTGGCTGTTCGCGCTCGGGGCCCTCACGCGTCCCGACGGCATCCTGTTCGGGGGCGTGGCGCTCGGCCTCGCCGCGATCGTGGTCGCGCGGCGGCGCCGTCCGGAATTCGGCTGGCTGGTCGCGAACGTGCTGCCGTTCGCCGCACTCGTCATCGCGCAGTTCGCGTTCCGTCACGCCTATTACGGCGCCTGGTGGCCAAACACCTACTACGCGAAGGCCGCGGGCCGCGTGGCGTGGGGGCCGGGGCTCCAGTACGTGGCAGCGTTCGTGCTCGAATACGCGCTGTGGTTGTGGGTGCCACTGCTGGTGCTGGGCGGGCTGCGGCTGCGCGAGACCGGCCGTGGCTTCATGGCGCTGCTGTTCGCCGTCCTCATCGTGCCGCACGCGCTGTGGATCGCGTCGATCGGCGGCGATCATTTCGAGTACCGGCCGTTCGATCTGTACGTGCCGCTGCTCGCGATCCTGCTCTACGAAGGCGCCGTGCGGGCGTCGAAGCGCATGCCCGTAGCGGGGCTGGCGGCGCTGCTCGCAGGCATCCTCGTGTTCAACCTCGCGCTCGCGACCGCGTCGCACCGCGACTTCCCGCGCCGGCACATTCCCGGGTTCCCCGGCTCGGTCGTGTCCCAGCCCACCGGCGCCCGGTTCCTCGATCCCGCACGCAATCCGATCTATCGCTGGCCGGGGCTGTCGGCGATCGCACGGCTGCATCGCGACCTGCTGCGCCGGCTGAGCGTGCAGTTCGTGGGCGTGCGTCAGGAGGAGCACCGGATGTTTCTCGACCTCGTGCGTCCCGAAGGCCGGGAGCTGCAGGGCCTCGTGGCGCGCGGCATCCTGCCACCCGACACCTACATCGCGATCGACTGCATCGGCGCCATTCCCTACGAGTCGGATCTGCGGGTGCTCGACCGGCTCGGGCTCACCGACGCCGCCGTCGCGCATTCGGCCCCGGGGCCCGACCACGTGCTGGCGCACGAGAAGCGCGCCACCTCCACCTACGCCGCGCAGCGCGGCGTCGACTTCTGGGCGACGAATCGCGTGCACCTGTTGTTTCCGGCCACCGACACCTGGCCGCTCGAGGCCGCGGGGGAGGGCCAGGGGTTCTGGGCCGCGAACTGCGGCGACGGCTCGTGGATCGTGACGCAGCTCCCGCTGGGCATGGCGGCCACGGCGCCCCGGTTCCCGCACCTCAAGTTCGTGACGTCGTTCGATCCCACGTTCGTTCCCGGCTACCTCGCGAACGGCATCGCGATGCTGCAGGACAGCGTGGCGCGCGCCCCGAATCCCGCGGCCCGATTCCAGCTCGCGTCGTATCTCCTGTTCGCGAGCCGGATCCCGGAGGCGCTGCCGCAGCTCGGCCGCTGTGCCGAGGACACCCCCGACAATCCGCGCGTCTGGTACTACCTTGGCGTTGCCCACCTCAAACTGGGCCAGGCGCCGCTCGCGGTGACCGATCTCGGGCGTGCGCTCGAGCTCGCGAAGACGGGCGGGCTTGCCGACTTCGTGCCGCAGGTCGAGGCGCTGCTGCAGCAGGCGCGCGGCTCGACGCCGCCGGCCGTGGCTCGCCCCGGCTCCTGACGCAACTTCCGCCCTGCGAGTGATTTGCGATGTCGACCTAGCGTGGAACGCGAGTCCGCGTCAGCGCCCCCGGGTGTTGAGGGCGTTTTCCGGCGTGTGATAGCTTGCGAGGCTCGGTCAGCCGTTTCGGCTCACCGAACTTCCCTTTGGAGGCATCGATGCGTCCCGGCAACCCGGAGGCGCTGCAACAACCTTACGATCCCGCCCGCGTCGAATCCCGGTGGTACACGTTCTGGGAGGAGCAGGGCGTGTTCCAGCCACGCCCGGGCCCCGGCAAGCAGCCGTTCGTGATCGCGATCCCGCCGCCCAACGTCACCGGCTCGCTCACCATGGGCCACCTGCTGGGCGAGTCGATCCGCGACCTGATCGTGCGCTGGCAGCGCATGGACGGGCGCGAGACGCTCTACATCCCCGGCATGGACCACGCCGGGATCGCGACCCAGAACGTGGTGGAGAAGAAACTCAAGTCCGAGAACACCTCGCGCCACGACCTCGGCCGCGACGAGTTCGTGCGCCAGGTATGGGAGTGGAAGGAGCAGTACGGCGGCCTGATTTTCCGCCAGGAGCGTCGGCTCGGCACCACGCCCGACTGGACGCGCGAACGCTTCACGCTCGACCCCGGCTATTCGAACGCCGTGCTCACGGTGTTCCGCCGGCTCTACGACAAGGGCCTCGTCTATCGCGGCCGCTACATCGTGAACTGGTGCCCGCGCTGCCACACCGCGCTGTCCGACGAGGAGGTGGACCACGTCGAGACCGAGGGCAGCCTGTGGTACATCCGCTACCCCATCGCCGGCACCGAGAAGTCGGTGACTGTGGCCACCACGCGCCCCGAGACCATGCTCGGCGACACCGCCGTGGCCGTGAATCCCAAGGACACCCGCTACAAGAAGTTCGTCGGCAAGAACGCCGTGCTGCCGCTGCTGCGGCGCGAGATCCCGATCGTGGCCGACACCATGGTCGATCCCAAGTTCGGCACCGGCGCCGTGAAGGTCACGCCCGCGCACGACCCCAACGACTTCCAGACCGGCAAGCGCCACAACCTGCCCGAGCTGGTGGTGATGGACGAGCACGCCGTGATGAACGAGAACGCCGGCGACTTCCGCGGCCTCGACCGGTTCGAGGCCCGCAAGCGCATCGTGGCCGCGCTGCAGGACGCCGGCTACCTCGAGAAGGTCGAGCCGCACAAGAATTCGGTCGGCCACTGCTCGCGCTGCAACACCGTGATCGAGCCCTACCTGTCGTGGCAGTGGTTCGTGAAGATGGCGCCGCTCGCGGCCCCGGCACTCGAGGCCGCGAAGAAGGGCCGCATCAAGTTCTATCCCACGCGCTGGAAGAAGGTGTACATCAACTGGCTCGAGAACATCCGCGACTGGTGCATCTCGCGTCAGCTGTGGTGGGGCCATCGCATTCCCGTGTGGTATCGCGGCGAGGAGATGGTGGTGTCGGTCGAGCCGCCGCCCGGCGACGGCTGGAAGCAGGACGAGGACGTGCTCGACACCTGGTTCAGCTCGTGGCTGTGGCCGTTCGCCACGCTCGGCTGGCCCGAGCAGACCCCCGATCTCGAGCGCTACTACCCCAACAGCCTGATGGTCACCGGCAGCGACATCATCTTCTTCTGGGTCGCGCGCATGGTGATGGCCGGCTACGAGTTCATGGGCGAGACCCCGTTCCCGCACGTGTACTTCACCAGCATCGTGCGCGACGCCAAAGGCCGGAAGATGTCGAAGTCGCTCGGCAACTCGCCCGACCCGCTCGCGATGATCGACAAGTACGGCGCCGACGCCGTGCGGTTCACCATGATTCACCTGACGCCGCCCGGCCAGGACCTGCTGTTCGACGAGAAGCGCCTCGAGACCGGGAAGTTCTTCGCGAACAAGATCTGGAACGCCGCGCGACTCGTGCAGATGCGCCTCGGCGACGAGGACCTGGGTTCGATCAGGGAATCGCAGCTCACGCTGACGCTGGCCGACCACTGGATCCTGTCGCGATTCGCGCACGCCGTGAAGGACGTGACGCGGAATCTCAAGACCTACCGGTTCCACGAAGCCGCCGGACAGATCTATCATTTCGCCTGGAACGACTACTGCGACTGGTATCTCGAGATGGCGAAGCCGCGCTGGACCGAGGAGGCCGACCCCGACGACCGGCGCACCGCGCGCTGGGTGTCGTGGCGCGTGCTCGACGGCATCCTGCGGCTGCTGCATCCGTTCATGCCGTACGTGACCGAGGAGATCTGGCAGGCGCTGCCGCACGACGGCGAGTCGCTCGCGACCGCGTCGTGGCCGCGCGCGAAGAAGGCGTGGTTCGATGCCGACGTCGAGCGCGACATCGCCTTCCTGCAGGAGCTGGTGGTGAGCGTGCGCAACATGCGCGTGGAGGCCGGCCTGGCGCCCGGCCGCAAGGTGCCGGTGGTGGTGCGCGGCACGCCCGAGCAGCTCGACCTGGTGGAGAAGCTCGCGCCGCAGTTGCTGCCGCTCGCCAAGATCGAAGAGCTGATCGTGGCGCGCGACGGCGCGCGCCCCGCCGTGGCCGCATCGAGCGTGGTGCAGGGCGCCGAGGTGTTCCTGCCGCTGGAAGGCCTGATCGACCTGGGCGAGGAGCGCGAGCGTCTGGCGCGCGACGCCGTGAAGCTGCTCGACGACCTCGAGGGCGTGAAGAAGAAGCTCCGCAACCAGGACTTCCTGGCGAAGGCGCGGCCCGACGTGGTGGAGAAGGAGAAGCTGCGGCTCGCGCAGTTGGAGGAGACGCTGGACAAGCTGAAGCGGGCGCAGGAGAGCTTGCGGGTGACGCAACGGTAGTGTTGCTCTTGCCGCTCGCGGCGCCGAACACCGAGATCCACCATCGCGAGGACGGGACCCCATGCAGAAGATCGTGACGTTCCTGTGGTTCGACGACAACGCCGAAACGGCGATGAACTTCTACACGTCGGTGTTTCCGAACTCACGCATCGTGAGTGTGCGCCGCTACGGCGATGCCGGCCCCGGCGCGAAGGGCAGCGTCATGACCGGCACGTTCGAACTCCATGGCCAGCAGTTCATGGCCCTGAACGCCGGCCCCAGGTTCAAGTTCAACGAGGCCATCTCGCTGATGGTGAACTGCGAGACCCAGGCCGAGGTGGATGACCTGTGGGCGAAGCTGACCGCCGACGGCGGCCAGGAGAGCCAGTGCGGCTGGCTCAAGGACAAGTTCGGGCTGTCATGGCAGATCATTCCGACGGCGCTGGGCAATTACCTCGGCGACTTGGACCCCGCGAGGGCGCAGCGGGCGGTACAGGCGATGCTGGGGATGAAGAAGATAGACATCGAGGGGTTGCGGAAGGCGGCGGAGGGGGAAGCGGAGGAGCCCCATCGTGGGACTCCTCCGCTCCTACGCTAGCTGCCGTTGAGTGCTACGCCGTTCCCACGCGGCGACGCGACACGTAGAACAGTCCGCCGCACGCCAGCAGAGCGGCGAGCAGCCCCATTCCCCAGGTCGACAACGCCGGCAGCGCCACCGCGAATACGGCGTCGTTGAATGTCGTCGCGACGCCGACGTTGTCCACGATCTCGGTGATGGTGGCCCCGGCGGGCGTCGACTGGCGGAGGGCAATCGAGGCGAGGGGCTTCCCGACCACGGTTGCGCTGGTGCTCACGATCGGAGAGTCCTCCGAGCTGGACGGATTGACCCACAGCTTCGAGGTGCCGGTGATCGCGTCGTACGACACCACGATGCGGTAGGGCACCCCGATCGTGAGGCCGGAACCCCAGCGTATCGTGGGAGTGGTGACCAGGGCGCCCGCGGCGATGCCGAGGTCGAAGTCTCCACCGGCGGTCGGCGGACCGATCCAGATTCGTGTCACGAACCCATTGGTGTCGGGTGCCGCTGGCCGAAAGTGGGCGAAGTAGTCCTGGGCCGAGCCGATCGTGGTACCCGGCGCGATGCGGAGGGTGAACGATGCGAACGTCGAATCGGTGGCGGCCCGGGTCGTGAACGGCCGGTTGTCGTCCTCACCGGACCCTGTGCTCTGAACCACGTAGGCGAGGCCGTTGTTGATCTGAATCGCCTTGACTCCAGGGGCGCTGTGCGCGGACCAGCCACCCTGGCCGTTCAGATTTCCATTGGGATAGCTGAACGAGTCCTGGAGCAGCGTCGTCGCCTGTGAAGCTCGCGGCGCAAGGGATGCCGCTAGCAGTCCGGCGGATACAACGGCGAGTAGCAATCTGGAACGTGAGGGCATCATGTGTGGGGCCTCCGATTCGACGCGGGTTGCGAGCTGCGACGCGGTTGCTGCCATACCACATCCTAAGTATCCCCGGGGCCAATTATCAAGGAATTGTTTGGAAAACTTCACGAAATGATCAAATAGACACGCGAGCGGCTTCGGAAATACCGGCGTGGATCGTGCACCAGGATCCCGGGTTTGCGGACTACGCCGGGGGCGACCTGAGCCTGACGGACGGATCGCCGGCGATCGACAGTGGTACGTCGTCGGTGGATCAGTGGCCCGCCACCGACATGCTGAACCGCCCTCGCGGAACGTCACCGGGTATGGGTCGACGCGGCCATCGTCATAGGTCGGTGTCCAGGTGAACGTGCCGCTGGATCCGTCGTGAACGCGGCATCACTCCCCGCCGGAATCACCACCGGCCGGTTCGTCGTGGTCAATTGAGAACGGCTCGCGCCCTCGGCGCCGACGCAACGGCGCTTCAGCGGGCTCTTCATGACGGGGGGACTCGTGGGTTGGTGGTGGTCGATGCGCCGCTGCGACCGCGCTCCAATCCGCGACGTGTGTATGTGGCGAGAATCGTGCGTCGAGAGAGCATCCCAACGATCTTGTCTCCGCCATTCGACTCCACGACGGGCAACTCGTCCATGTCGCCGGCATCAAGGCGAGCCAGAGCGAGATCCAGACCGTCTCCCGGAGCAACGATTTGAGGTGGCATGGCGAGGTCGTGAGCGATCAGCGGCAACCGGCCGGGATGGCGATCGAGAAGCTCCTGGATCTGGCCGCTGGAGATGGTGCCCGTTACGTGGCCCTCATCATCGACGACCGGCAGGCAGGATTGCCGCGAGCGGGACATCGTCCGCACTACGTCGGCAAGCGGGGCGTTGGGCGGCACGGTCGCAACGGCTCTGGTTTCCATGACCTCGCCCGCACGAAAGCTTCCGAGCACCCACTCGCGTAGCGCGGCCCAGTGCGCGGGCGAGTGAAGGCGTGACGGTACCTGGCTGCGGTAAAGGGTCCAGCGACGGCCAACGAGATACGCCACGGCGCAGACCCAGAGGGCGGGGAGCAGGAGTTCATAATTGCCCGTCATCTCCGAGACCATGACCAACGTGGAGATCGGCGTATTTGCCGCTGCAGCGAAGAATCCTGCCATGCCGACGGCCACGAATGCGCCGGGCTGAGTGACGATCTGGGGCATCACCTGATGTGCCAGCATTCCAATGGCGCCGCCCAATGTCCCGCCGATCACCATGGAGGGCCCGAACACGCCGCCCGATCCGCCGGAGCCGATGGAGAACGAGGTCGTCAGCATCTTCCCGACCGCGAGCCCGAGCAGCAGCAGAATCGGGAGATGGCCATCGAGGGCCTGCTGGATCGACCCGTAGCCGAACGCGAGTACGTCGAGCACCCGTACGTCACGCGACACCGCGTAGGCCGCCAGCGCGAGCGATCCCGTCGCGAGACCGCCCAGCGCCGGCCGCCAGATCGGCGGCACGGGCAGTCGCCGGGAGAACTCGTGAACGCCGTAGAACAGCCGAACGAACAGGCCTGCTGCGAGAGCCACGACGACGGCCAGCACGGTGTAGGGCACGAGCTCGAATGCCGAGTGGAAGCTGAAGTGCGGGGTCGCAAACAGACTTCCGAAGCCGAACTTCAGCGAGAACACGCAATAGGCAATGATGCTCGACAGCGCCGCCGGAATGATGACGTCGGATTCGAATTCGGGATCCGAATACAACACCTCCGCGGCAAACAGCGCCCCCGCGAGTGGCGCGCGAAATATGCTGCCGACCCCCGCCCCGACGCCCGCGGCGAGCAGTACTCGGCGACTGCTTTCGGAGAGTCCGAGCCGCGTCGCCAGGAACGATCCGAACCCGGCTCCGATTTGAGCGATCGGGCCTTCACGGCCACCCGACCCACCGGATCCGAGCGTAATGGCCGAGGCGATGCTCTTGACGAACGGAATGCGCCCCCGAATGATCCCGCCCCGACGGTGGAACGACTCGACCGCTTCGTCCGTGCCATGTCCTGCTGCTTCCGGAGCGAAGCGTTGGACGATGATTCCCGTCACGAGTCCGCCGACCGCCGGCACGAGGGGAAGCAACCAGGGGCGGAGCGCCGTGGTCGAGGCTCCGAACAGCGCGTGCTCACCCGGTGGCCCCGGCTGGGAATAACCCACCAGCGTTCCCAGCAGGAAGTGCTGGGTGACCTGACACATCGTCTGAAAGACGATGGCGCCCAGGCCAGCCACGACACCCACGAGCGAGCTCAGGGCCAGGACGCGCCCCACCACGTGCAACTCGAGATCTTCGAGTTGGCTCGAGAAGCGTTCGAGAGGTCCCGCGGTGGTCATGACTGGCCGGCCGATCTGCGTTTCGGCGGTTCAGGCCCGGAAGGCCGCCGGTGGATTGGCAAGTCCTTCATTGACGGGTGTTTCAGACGAGTCCGAATGCGGGCGAGGGCCGCCTTGTCCTTCTGCAGCTTCGTCTCGCCCGGCCACCGCCTGATCACCCCCTCGGTCCGGTCCGCCCAGTCCCGCATCATGGTGGCATGGCTCCAGAGAAAATCGAATACCAGGCCACGCACATGCAGTTGACTCTGAAACGGCGCGGTCCCGGCCAGGTACTCCTCACCGACGACGCGACCCGTCGCGAGTATCGCATCCGCGTCGGCTCGAACCTGCGCCAGCGCGGCATCAAGCTGCTTTGCGGTGGAGAAATCCGCCAGGAAAATGCGCAGCAACGGCTCGCACTCGAGCGCCATTGGCTGCGGCTGAGTCCGAAGCCACTGCCGAACGACTCGCTTACCGGCGGGGGTGATCGAGTAAATACTGCGTGCCTGCGTCCCACCGGGAGCGATGCGGCGCCTGGCGCGCGCCCAGCCCTGGCGAACGAGCCATTTCGCCTGGTCGTAGATCCCACTCTCTGCGCGCGGCCAGAAGAACCGCATGTTGCGGCGCAGTTGCTTGGTGACATCGTAGATGGCCCACTCCGAGCGCAGACAGAGCAGTCCGAGGATTGCGTTTGCAGTGGTCGCGGTTCGTCTCACGGCAGCCGGCTCTCGGTTGAGGGCGCGTCGTTTCCTCTTGGATGGGGCAGAAGCATATTCTTGGCTAACTGCTCCACTGTGGAGTAGCCACCCTAACACGCTAACAGCCTGTGGGCGAGCAGGAGTCTCGATGCCGATCGCTCGAATCTTCGAGGCAAAGGACTGGACTCTCGCGCCGCACGAGGTCATGACCCGTCGCAAGTAGTGCCGGTGTGGATCGCGTATTCCTCGAAGCCATTGCCAATTTCCGAGTTCGCGGGGCGGGTAGTGACGAATACGGCATTACGGCTGCTTCGGCGCCCACACGAAGTTCGGCCGCGTGCGGTACCCGGTGATCGGCCAGAACAACTCGCCCTCGGTGTTCCCGAACATCTGTGCCGCGTGGTCGTAATAGGGCTCGGTCTCGTCCTTGAGCCAGCCGGTGTCGTCCAGGATCACGAGGTCATACCGGTGTTCGCGCAGCGCGGCACGCAGCGCGTCCATGAGCTTGCGATGCTGCGGAGTATCGCCGGGGCGCAGCACGTCGGTGAGCGAGAGTTCGTGCGCGTAGGACGTCTTGCCGGCCATCTCGGCGAGGTAGGGATGGCTCGGGATCCACACGTCGCCGGGCACGCGCCTCAGGCTCTCCACGAACTGCCGGCCCGCGACCAGGTCGGCGGCGGGCGGCAGTTGCCGCCACGGCTTGTAGGCGCACAGCGCGAACTGGACGAGGCACAGCACCACGACGAACCGCTCGAGCCCACGGCCGCGGGCGGGAAGCGCGCCGGCGAAGTCGAGCAGCGCGCCGAGCCCCCAGCCGAGCGCGAGCGCCGCGGCGAAATGCGCGGGCATCAACAGATTCGTGAAGCCGCCCACGCGGATCCGGGTGGCGTACGCGGTGAGGATCAGGCTCGCGAGCAGCACGGCGTCGACGGCATCGCGCCGCCGGGTCTCGTGCCGCGTCACGCAGAACCGGAACAGGCCGATCGCGAGCGAGATCGCGAACGTGCCGAGCAGGTCCGACGTCCAGAAGCCGCGCAGCAGTTGCGGAATGATCGGATGGTGCCGGGGCAGCTCGAACACGTAGAACCGGTACCAGCCACCGGACGCGGCATCGAGCGCGAGCGATGCGCCGCCCGCGACGGCGGCGACCACCGCGGTGAACGCCACGCCGCGCTTCCAATCGGCAACGAGCAGCGCCAGGGCCACCGGCAGCGCGATGAACAGCGCCGACTGCTTGGTGAGCGCCGCGAGCGCGAACGCTAGCCCGCCGAGCGCGCCCGCGAGCCACGGGCGTTCCAGACGCACCAGCCAGACGCCGGCGGCCATGAACATCAGGTACATCGAATCCACGCGCGCGAGGTCGAGCCACGCGCCGCCTTCGCGATAGCTGGCCGCGAACAGGCAGGCGGCGAGCACGGCGGGCAGCGTGCGCCGGGTGTCGCCCCGGACGATCAGGAACGTGAACGTGAGCACGCCGAGCGAGCACACGAACGACAACAGCCGCAGCGGCACGAACCCCACGCCCAGCAACTTCGATAGTGCGGCGCCGGCGTAGAAATACAACGGTGGGTAGGTGAATGGCGTGAACGCGAGCGATGGTTCCACGTAGAGCGGCTGGCCCGCGAGGATGCGATGGATGTGGCCGAGTGTGCCGCCTTCCATCCACTCCAGCTCGAACGGATAGCCCATGCGCATGATCGCGACGGCCATGTAGGCGATGGGGTAGAGCGCCGCGAGGGCGACGATCACGCCCCACAGCCGCGACGCGCCGCGGTCCGCAGGCGCCGCGGTGGTTGCGGACTGCGGGGCATCGCCGGGCGCCGCGCCCCGCGCGGGCGCGGCCGTAACCGGGGCCGAGTGCGCCTCGCGCGAGGGACCCTGCCGTGACTTCGCCATCAGCGCACCCGCATCCACACGGTGACCGGCCGCAGCGGCGCTCCCGACACCGGCATGAACGATCGATCGGCGGGCGCGAACAATCGTTGTGCCGGCTGGTAGAGCCCGGCCAGGTGGGGCTCGAATGCGCCATTGTCGTCGAGCACCAGCGCGCCGAACCGGTGCGCCGCGAACGCGCCCGCGATCTCGTCCTGCAGCCGTGCGGCGGCCGCCTTGTTGGTGCCGCTCAATCCGGGCTCCGCTCGTAGCACGTCAATCACTGCCATCAGGTGGGCGTGAGGCTCGCGGCCGGCGAGGCGCGAGAGATAGCCGTGCGCGGGCACCCACACGTCACCGGGCAGGCCGCGCAGCGTTTCGACCACCGCGGCGCCGGCGCGCATGTCGGCACGCGACGGTACGAACCGCAGCGGATTGTACGCAAGCACCGCGAACTGCGCGAGCGCGAGCAGGTAAGCGACAGCGGGGGTGGGGAACGTGACGCGGCTCGGCGCCACGACCGTCGCGCCCGGCGCCGGCACGCGTGCGTTCGACCGCCGCGCCCCGCTCAGCGCCGCGAGCCCCCGCGCCCCGAGCACGGCCAGCGCCGCGTGCACCGGCATCAGCACGTTCTCGGCGCCGCCTTCGTGCAGCCGCCCGATCGCGGCGGCGAACAGGCCACCCACGCCGAGGCCCAGCGTCGCGACCGCGGTCCGCAGCGCATCGCCATCCGGGCGCGAGCCGGCGCCGCCGGACGCCGATGCGCGAATGACGCGCACGCAGTCCCGTGCGTCGACGAGCGCGAACGCGAGCGCGATTGGCAGCGCCATGAGCAGGTCGCGCCACCAGAAGCTCCAGCCGGCGGGGTCGAACGGGTGGGCACGCGGGATCGCGATCGTGTAGAACGTGAACCAGCCGTCACTCGCCCGGTCGAGCCACAGGGTCCCGAGCCCCACGCATACCAGCAGCGTCGCCACCAGCGCCACGCCGGCGCGCCGGTCGTTCATCACCGTGAGCACGATGAACGGCGCCACGATGATCGATGCCGATTGCTTCGTGAACACCGCGAGCGAGAACAGCAGGCCTGCGACGATGCCGCGCAGCACCGCGCCCCGTATCGCGAGGTACGCGACGAACGCCGCCAGTGCGAGCGCGAGCGACAACGCATCGACGTGGCCGAGGTCCATCCACCCGCCGCTCCTCGCATACGTCGCGGCGAACAGGCCGGCTCCGACCCCGCCGGGCCAGCGCGCGGCGCCGCCGCGATTCGCGAGGCAGGCGATGCACGCCAGGCTCGCGAGCGTGGCCGCGAGCGAGGTCAGCCGCAGCGCGACGAAGCCTTCACCCGCCAGCCGGGCCATCGCGGCGGCCGCGTGGAAATACAGCGGCGGGTAGAGGAACGGCACGTGGGCGATCGACGGCGCCGTGTAGAGCGGCGCGCCGTTCAGCACCCGGCGCACCACCTCGCGCATGCCGCCCTCGATCCACTCCAGCTCGAATGGCGATCGGATGCGCGCGAGCGCGACTCCGGCGAACGCCAGCAGGGGCAGGGACGCGACCGCAGCGAGGACCCACGGCCCCCATGCGCCGGCCGGCGCCGCGCCGCGTGCCGCGCGGGAGCCCGCGTCCGTGGCCACGCTTCAGCCCGCCAGCAACCCGACGATGCGCGCACCGCTCGCGCCGTCGCCGAACGGATTCGCCCAGGTGCGCGGGCGCTCCAGCATGTCGCGCGCGGCGGCCACGATCCGCGCAGGATCGGCGCCGGCGAGCATGTTCGCGCCGATCGCGACCGACTCGGGGCGCTCGGTATTGTCGCGCAGCGTCACGCACGGCACGCGCAGGCAGCACGCCTCCTCCTGCAGGCCGCCCGAATCGGTGAGCGTGAGCGCGGCGCGTGCGTGGAGGCCCAGGAAGTCCAGATAGCCGAGCGGCGGCAGCCATCGCACGCCGTCGGCCGCGATGCGCAGCGCGTCCAACTGCTGCGCGGTGCGGGGATGGAGTGCCGCCAGCGCCGGCATGCCGAGTGCCGCGCACGCCTGCGACAGGCCCGCAAAGATCCCGCGCAGCCGGTCCTCGTGCTCGACGTTCTCGCTGCGGTGGACGGTGACGAGCAGGAACCGGCCGGCCTCGACGCCGAAGCGCTCGAAGCGCGTGGCTTCCATGGCGCGGGGTCGCTGGCGTTCGAGCTCGTCCACCACCGTGTTGCCGGTGACGTGAATGCGATCCGCGGCGATGCCCTCGCCGAGCAGGATGTCCCGCGCGTGCGACGTGGGCGCATACAGATGATCGGACAGGTGATCGGTGATGACGCGGTTGAGCTCTTCGGGCATCGTGCGATCGTACGAGCGCAGCCCGGCCTCGACGTGGCCGACCCGCACGCCGAGCTTGTTCGCCGCGAGCGCCGCGGCCATCACCGAGTTGGTGTCGCCCTCGACCAGCACCACGTCGGGCGCGTGCTCCAGCAGCGCCAGCTCCATGCCGGTCATGATGCCGGCGAGCTGCCGCACGGCGCCGAGCGAGCCCACTTCGAGATTCACGTGCGGCGCCGGCAGCTCCAGCTCCTCGAAGAACAGCCCGTCCATCTCGAACGTGTAGTGCTGGCCGGTGTGGATCAGCACATACGGCACGTCCCGTGCGATGCATGCGCGCACGATCGGCGCCATCTTCACGATCTCGGGACGGGTGCCGACCACGATGCCGAGCTTCATTTCGCCGCGTCGCCCTGCGCCGCCGTAAGCCGCGCCGCCACCGCGCGCTTCGAATGGACGCCGAAGCGCTCGACGAACCGCTTCACCAGCAGCGTGACGGTGCTGCGCACGGTGCTCAGCACCTTCATCTTGCTCTGGCCGAGCCGGCCGCGGTAGTCGAGCTCGAACGGCAGCTCGACCGCGCGGACGCCGAGTGGCCGCAGCTTGATCAGCAGGTCCATCACCGACTCGAACCCGCGGGCGGTGCACAGGTCGTCGCCGTAGACCAGGCGCGCCCGCTTGAGCAGGGGCACGCGGTAGGCGCGGAAGCAGCAGGTGAAGTCCCGGACGCCCGGGATCGGGAACATCGCCTGGAACACCAGCCGTCCGATGTCGGACAGCGCCCGGCGATACCCGGGCACGCCGCGCACGTCCGAGCCATGGCGGTAGCGCGACGCGATCGCGAGGTCGTAGTCGAAGCCGAGCGCGTCCACCAGCGCCGGGATCATCGCGGGGGGATGCGTGAGGTCGGCGTCGAGCGTGACGATCACGTCGCCGTCCTCGGCGCGGTCGAGGCAGGCGTAGATGCCGGTGCGCAGCGCCGCGCCCAGGCCGCGATTCACGTCGTGCTGGAGGATCGTGAGCGACAGGGCATCCCCGCACTCGGCGGCGGCTCGCTCGGCTTCCGCCACGGTGGCGTCGGTGCTGCCGTCGTCCACCACGACGGCGCGGTAGTCCCTGCGGCCGGCCATCGCCTCGGCGAGCGCGAGCAGCACGGGCCGGATCACACGCTCCTCGTTCCAGGCGGGGAACATGACGTAGATCATGCCGCCGTCTCCTCCGCCAGCCGCGGCATCATGCCGTCGACCACCTCGCAGCACGAGTTCCACGAGTTCACGTTCGGGTACACCTGCGCCGTGGACGCGAGGTACAGGCGCCCCGGGATCACGGACGTCGCCGGCTTCCGATTCGCGTAGTCCAGCGTCCAGATCGGCTCCACGAACGGCGCGCGGAACACGTAGGCCTCGACCACCGACCGGGCGGCGAGCGGGAACAGCGCGGCGAGGTCGACGCGGTAGCGGCGCAGCAGCTCGTCGTCGTCGATCGCGAACAGCGGGCTCGAGCGGTGGGCGTAGTTCACGAGGTAGGTTACATGGAGACCGTGCGCGCGTTCGAGCGGCACCAGGTTCGACATCTCGATCACGCCCTGCGCGGTGGTCGTGCTGTCGACGAACGGCATCCAGTAGTAGGGCGACAGCGGCTCGCGCATCAGGAACACTGCGCTCACCACGCCCTGGTAGTCGAGCTGGAGGGTCGCGATCGCGGGGTCGATGCCGAGGCTGCGCGTCAGCTTCTGGAACGCGACGAGTGGCGACGTGGCGACGACGTAGTCGTGGGTGACGCGCGCGCCGCCGGCGAGCACGACCGCCATGCGATCACCCTCGCGCTCGATCGCGTCGACGCGGGTCCCGAGCCGCACCGTCGCTCCCGTGTTCGCCAGTCGCTGCTCGAATGCGCCGATCAGCGAGCGGTAGCCGCCGGCGAGACAGCCCTTGGTCTCGGGGCCGGTGTTCTTCTCGCGCGCCATGCGGCTCGACACCCACAGCGCCGGCAGCGATTCGTAGGGGTCGCCGATCTTGGCCGACAGCAGCGGTTTCCACAGCACGTCGAACGCGCGTTCGCCGGCCATGTCGCGCAGCCAGTCGGCGGCGGTGACCTGGTCCAGCGCCGGGTCCTTGCCGCGCGCGCGCGCGCGCAGGCCGAGCAGCCCCATGCGCACCCGCTCGGGAAGCGTGAGCGGGGAGAACCGCAGCAGGTCCCACGCGGTGTTGAGCGGGAACACGCGGCGCCGGTACATGAACCCCATGCGCGTGCGGCGCCACAGCAGCTCGGGTTCGAGGCCCAGCTCGCGCACGTGCCGCAGCAGCGCCCGGTCGGAGGGCAGGATGCAGTGGTAGAACTTCTCGAGGTGGACGTCGCGCCACGGGAACGTGGTGCCGAGGCCGCCCAGCCCCGGTTCCCCTTCATACAGCGTGACGCGATGGCCGAGGCCCGCGATCCGGACGGCGCTCGCCAGCCCCGAGATGCCGCCGCCGATCACCGCCGCATGAAGCGTCATCCGCCGACCGGCCTCCGGATTCCATGGGTTGGGGAACGGGCGCCGGCGGCCGGGGACCCCCGGACGCGACTCGATGCACCGGGCTTCACAATAGAATCGCGGGCGGATCGAAACAACCGCCCGGAGCCGGCGGGGGCGCCCGTGGAAGAAATCCCCGCGGGCGGCGTATGGTGTGCGGAATCCACGAGTTCGACCCCTTGAACGGAGGTGATCATGTCGTTCCCCCGTATGTTCCCCCGCTGGACGTTCGCTGCCGCGCTGGCCATCGGCGTCGTCCCGACGGTTTCGGCCCACGCCGGGCCCGCCGTGACGGTGTATTCACACGACCTCGGCTTCGTACGCGAGACGCGCGCGCTCGACCTGCGCCGCGACCGCGACACACTGCTGGTGCCGGTGCCGGAGCGCGTCGACTTCACGTCGGTGCGGCTGGCGCCCGACGGCGCGCGGCTGGCGCGGCTGGCCTATCGCTACGACGTGGCGAGCGGCGACGGCGCGCTCGACCACGCCCGCGGCAGCCGTGTGCGCGTGACGCTGCGCGGCGACCGCGCGGTGGAGGGGACGCTGATCGCTGTCGATGGCGCGTGGCTGGTGGTGCGCGAGGACGGCGGCGACGTGCACACGCTGTCGCGCGCGGCGGCGGACGACGTGAAGATCGCGAGCCCGGGCGACCGGCTGGCGATCCGCCCGTCGCTGGAGGCGGTGCTCGACGGCCACAAGGGGCGCGTGACGGCGGAGCTGTCGTACCTGACGGGCGGGCTGTCGTGGACGGCCGAGCACGTGGTGGTGCGCCACGGCGAAGCCGGCGCCACCTGGTCGTCGCGGGTCACGGTCGAGAACACCACCGGGCGCGAGTTCGCCGATGCCACGCTCAAGCTGGTGGCCGGCGATCCCAACCGCGTGAACGCGTCACCGCCGCCGATGCCGATGTTCCGCGCGATGGCCGTGGCCGGGCAGGCGGAGGCGAAGTCCGACATGACCGAGCAGACGTTCGGTGAATACCACCTCTACACCATCGATCATCCGGCCACGCTGCGGGACCGCGAGACGCAGACGCTCGACATGTACGACGCGCGGCCGATCAAGGTGGCGGCGCGCTATCTGTACCGCGGCGACGGCGCGGGCGTGCACGCGCAGCTCGAGGTCGTGAACGACCGGGCGGCCGGGCTGGGCATGCCGCTGCCGGCGGGCCGCGTGCGGTTCTACGAGCAGGACGCCGGCGGCGCGCTGCAGTTCACCGGCGAGACGACCATCAATCACACACCCGACGGCGAGAAGCTGACGCTCGACGTGGGCACGGCGTTCGACCTGGCGGCCGAGCGCCGCGAGACGTCCAACAAGCGGATATCGGATCACGAGCGCGAGTACGGCGTCGAGATCAAGCTCCGCAACCGCAAGTCCACGAGCGTGCAGATCGTGGTGGAGGAGAACGCGGGCGGCGACGTCGAGATCACCCAGAAGACGCACGAGTTCGTGCGCAAGGATGCGAACACGCTGCAATTCACCGTGACCGTGCCGGCGGGCAAGGAAGTCGTGGTGGGCTACACGGCGCGCCAGCGCTGGTGAGCCGCCGCGACCCGCGCGGCGGGGCGCCCAGCCCGGGCCGCAGCCTCGAACCGGGCGCGGACGACCGCGTCGGGTTCGTGCTGCGGCTGGGGCGCGCGCTGCACAGCTACGGCTACCCCGCGCATCGGCTCGAGGACGTGCTCGCGCAGGTCGCGCGGAAGCTCGGCCTCGAGGCGCAGTTCTTTTCGCTGCCCACCGGGATCTTCGCGGGGTTCGGCTCGCCCGAGCTGCAGCGCACGCATCTGCTGCGCGTGCAGCCGGGGGAGGTGCAGCTCGACCGGCTGGTCGACGTGGACCAGGTCGCGAGCGAGGTGCTGAAGGGGACGCTCGACCCCGCGGGCGGCACCGCGCGCATCGAGGCGATCGCCGCCCGCCCGCCGTGCTACGGGCCCGCGCTCACGGTGGCGGCGTACGGCCTCGCGGCGGCGACCTCGGCGCGGTTCCTGGGCGGCGGCGGGCGCGAGATCGGGCTGGCCGCGGTGGGCGGACTCGTGGTCGGGCTGCTGGCCGCGGTGACCGGCCGCGGGCGGGCCGGGCGGGTGTTCGAACCCCTCGCGGCGTTCGTGGCGTCGGCGCTGATGGGTGCGCTGAGCCTGGTGACTGGCGCGTGCTCGGTGTACGTCGCCACGCTCGCGGCGTTGATCGTGCTGATCCCCGGGCTCACGATCACCACCGCGATGACGGAGCTGTCGACGCGCCATCTCGCCTCCGGCACCGCGCGCCTGTCGGGCGCGATCGTGCTGTTCCTCGGCATCGGGTTCGGTGTCGCGCTCGGCACCCGGGTCGCGGCGCTGGCGGTCGGACCGCCGCACATCGCCGAGCCCCGCGAGCTGGCAGCGTGGACCGAATGGCTGGCACTGGCGCTCGCGCCGGCCGGCCTGATGGTGCTATTCCGCGCGCCGGTGCGCGAGCTGCCGTGGATCACCGCCACCGGCGTGCTGGCGTTCTACGGCGGGCGGCTCGGCGCCCGGCTGCTGGACCCCGAGCTCGGCATCTTCGCGGGCGCGCTGACGGCCGGGGTCGCGAGCAATCTCTACGCCCGCTGGCGGGACCGCCCGTCGGCGGTCACGCTGGTGCCGGCGGTGATCCTGCTCGTGCCGGGCAGCGTGGGTTTCAAGAGTCTCGCGCTGCTGCTCGAGCAGCACGTGCTGGTCGGCGTCGAAAGCGCGTTCCGCATGGTGATCATGCTGTCGGCGCTCGTCGCGGGGCTGCTGATCGCCAACGTCGTCGCGCCGGTCGAGCGCGCGGGCGAGTGGGACGCGGGCACGGCGGTATAGGCCGGACCGAAATCGCGGTCCGGATGCCCGCGGAACCGCCGAAAACCGCCGCGAAATTGACCGGTTCTTGCGGGACGGCCCGGCCCGCACACGGTATACTCGGTCGGTCGCTGCCGGCGGCCGTCATGACAACGCCCAATTCCGCTCAAAATCGCCCGGGGGAGGCTTCCAGGATGCTGCGCGCCGCGTTCGTGCTGCTGCTGCTGTCGATGACGCTGGCCACGCCGGCCCACGCCCAGCGGTACGCGCCCCACAAGGACGGCGAGCTGCCGCGCATCATCTTCCCCGATTCGCTGGTGTCGCTGAACGACAAGTGCGCGGTCGCGAAGCGCAAGCTGAGCACCCTGATCGACCCGATCTACGTGAACCAGCTGCCGATCGCGTTCTGCTGCGCCCCGTGCCCGGCGATCTTCTCGCGCAACCCCGCGCCCTACGTGAAGGCGATCGCGCCGAAGCTGCCGTGCGTCGTGAATCCGGCGCGCGCCGCGGTGATCGACTCCGCGGGCGCCGTGTTCGTGGATCACGACGTGTTCTTCTTCTCGGACGTCAAGGCGCGCGCGGCGTTCCTCGCCGATCCGCTCAAGTACGCGCGCCACCTGACGGATCCCGTCAGCCAGGTGCGGTTCGCGACCACGGCCAAGTCGCCGCACCTCGTATACCACGGCCGCAACTACTACTTCGAGAGCCCCGACACGTTCGCCCAGTTCCAGACGAACGAGCGCGCGTACGCGGTCCGCGGCGGCGAGTAGGTCCCTTAGCCTCGCGCCGGCCGGCGCCGCTCCCGGGATTCGGCGGCCGCCTCGACCGCGACGGGACGGCTCCGGTAGCATCGAGCGGTCATGACCTTCAAACTTCACCAGCCCTACGCGCCCGACGGCGACCAGCCCGAGGCCATCGCGCAGCTCGTCGACGGCCTCGAGTCCGGGCACCGCTACCAGACCCTGCTCGGCGTCACCGGGTCCGGCAAGACGTTCACGATCGCGAACGCGATCGCGCAGTGGCAGCGGCCGACGCTCGTGATCTCGCACAACAAGACGCTGGCGGCGCAGCTCTATGGCGAGTTCCGGCAGTTCTTCCCCGACAACGCGGTCGGCTATTTCATCTCGTACTACGACTACTACCAGCCCGAGGCATACGTGCCGCAGACGAACACGTACATCGCCAAGGACGCGAGCATCAACGACGACATCGACCGGCTGCGGCTGCAGGCCACGTCGATGCTGCTCGAGCGCGAGGACGTGGTGATCGTGGCGAGCGTGTCGTGCATCTACGGGCTCGGCGCGCCCGAGGACTGGCGCGGCATGCGGCTGGACGCGGCGGCGGGGGAGCGCGCCACGCGCAAGGACATCCTCGACACGCTGGTGCGCATCCAGTACACGCGCAACGACATCGAGGTCGGCCGCGGCAACTTCCGCGTGCGCGGCGACGTCATCGAGGTGCATCCCGCCTACGAGGACGACATCGTGCGCATCGAGCTCGACGACGACGTCGTGGCGCGCATCTCGGCAGTGGACCCGGTCACCGGCCAGGTGAAGCGCCGCATGGAGCGGCTGGCGCTGTATCCGGCCAAGCACTTCGTGACGCCCGAGCCGCGGCTGATGACCGCGCTCGCCGCGATCCGCCACGAGCTCGACGAGCGGCTGGCGCAGTTCCGCCACGAGGGCAAGCTGCTCGAGGCGCAACGGCTCCAGCAGCGCACCGAATACGACCTCGAGATGCTCGCCACCATCGGCACCTGCGCCGGCGTCGAGAACTATTCGCGCCACCTGAGCGGCCGCGCTCCCGGCGAGCGGCCGGGCTGCCTGATCGACTACTTCCCCAAGGATTTCCTGCTGGTGATCGATGAGTCGCACGTCACGGTGCCGCAGATCGGCGGCATGTACGAGGGCGACCGGTCGCGCAAGCAGGTGCTGGTCGACTTCGGGTTCCGGCTGCCGTCGGCGCTCGACAACCGGCCGCTGCGGTTCGACGAGTTCGAGACGCTGACCGGTCCCACGATCTACGTGTCGGCGACGCCCGCGAACTACGAGATCCAGCGCTCGAGCGGCGTGCTGGTGGAGCAGATCATCCGGCCGACCGGGCTCATCGATCCGCCGATCGTGGTGAAGCCGATCGCGGGCCAGGTCGACGACCTGCTCGCCGAGACGCGCGCGCGGGTCGCACTCCACGAACGCGTGCTGGTCACGACGCTCACCAAGCGCATGGCCGAGGACCTCACCGACTACCTGGCCGAGATGGGGGTGAAGGTCCGCTACCTGCACAGCGACATCGACGCGCTGGAGCGCGTCGAGATCCTGCGCGGGCTCAGGCTGGCCGATTTCGACGTGCTCGTCGGCATCAACCTGCTGCGCGAGGGGCTCGACCTGCCCGAGGTGTCGCTGGTCGCGATCCTCGACGCCGACAAGGAGGGGTTCCTGCGCTCCGAGCGCTCGCTGATCCAGACCGCCGGGCGCGCGGCCCGGAACCTGAACGGCAAGGTGATCCTGTACGCCGACGTGATGACCGATTCCATGCGCCGCGCGATCGACGAGACCTCGCGCCGCCGCGCGAAGCAGATGGAATACAACACGACGCACGGCATCACGCCGCGGTCGGTCGAGAAGAGCATCGAGCAGGTCATGCGCTCGACGTCGGTGGCGGATGCGATCGGCTCCGAGCCGGCGGAGGACGTCGGACAGTTCCTGGACGAGATCGCCAGCGAGGGTCCGGAGTCGCTGATCGCCCGGCTCGACGCCGAGATGCACGCCGCCGCGAAGCTGATGGAATTCGAGCGGGCGGCCTCGATCCGCGACCGCATCGAGGAGGTGCGGTCGCTGTCGACGTCGGCCGCGATGCACGGAGTCGGAACCGGGCGCGCGGCGGACACCGGCCGCCGCGGCCGGGCGAAACGCGCCCGCCGGCGCTGACGTTGGCAGCCGGCACGGCCGGTTCGCCGCACCCCGCGCCACGGCGAGGAGGCCGCCTGCGAGTTCGCCTGATCCTGGCCACCGTCGACGACGCTCCGGCGATGGCCGTGCTCAAGGAGGCCGTCGCGAACCGCATGACGTCCGTATACGGGACGGGCCCGTGGTCGTCGTTCGGCACCGTGCGTGGCGTGCTCGCGCAGATGCGGGCGGGCCGGTATTTCATCGCGAAACACCGCGGCCGGGTCGTGGCGAAGCTGTGGCTCGGCACGCGGAAGCCGTGGGCCATCGACCCCCGCTACTTCACGCCCTGCAAGCGCCCGCTGTACCTGCTCGACATGGCGGTGGCGCCGGCGCTGCAACGCACCGGGCTCGGCCGCCAGTGCCTCGACGAGGCGCGGCGCATCGGCCGCGAATGGCCTGCCGACGCGATCCGGCTCGACGCGTACGACGCCGCGGCCGGCGCGGGCGGGTTCTACGCGCGCTGCGGGTTCGCGGACCGCGGCCGCGCGGCCTATCGGAACGCTCCGCTGGCGTACTTCGAGACGCTGCTGTAGACCGGTGCGGCGCGGCCGGCCGCAGCGCTTCGAATCGCTGCGGGCCGGGAGCCGCCGCGGCTCGACCGCTCCGGTCCCGCTCGGGTAGCATGACCGGTCATGCTCGAAACCGTGGCGCTTCAACTCATCCGGTACGCCCTGTCCGAGGACGTGGGCACCGGCGACATCACGTCGCTGAACACGATCCGGTCCGGGGTCAAGGCGCGCGCGGCGATCGTGGCCAAGTCGCCGGGCACGCTCGCGGGTGTCGACATCGCCGGCTACACGTTCCGTGAGGCCGATCCCAATCTCAAGTTCCGCAAGCTGCTGCCCGACGGCTCGCAGGTGGAGCCGGGCGCCGCGTGCGCGCAGGTGATCGGTGACGCCGGCAGCGTGCTGAAGGCGGAGCGTACCGCGCTCAATTTCCTGCAGCGCCTGTCGGGCATCGCGACGCTCACCCGCAAGTTCGTCGACACCGTGGCCGGCACCGGGTGCATCATCCTCGACACGCGCAAGACCACGCCCGGGCTGCGCTACCTCGAGAAGTACGCCGTGACCTGCGGGGGCGGGGAGAATCACCGGCTCGCGCTGTGGGACATGTACCTGGTGAAGGACAATCACATCCGCGCCGCGGGTGGCCTGACGGCCGCGATCGATCGCATCACGCGCACGCGGCAGGGCGACCTGCTGCTCGAGGTCGAGGTCGAATCGCTCGATCAGCTCGCCGAGGCGCTGCGCCCGGAGGTGGATCGCGTGCTGGTCGACAATCGTTCGCCCGAGGAGGTTGCCACCGCGGTGCGCGAGGTGGACCGGTGGTGCCGCGAGCATCCGCCCGACAGCTCGCGCATGCGGCCCGGCGCGAAGCGCTGGCCGGAGGTCGAAGTGTCGGGCGGCATCCGGCTCGACAACGTGCGGGAGTACGCGCTCACGGGGGCGGACTACATTTCGGTGGGCGCGCTCACGCATTCGGCGCCGGCGCTCGACCTCAGCCTCGAGATCGAGGAAGTGGGATGACCGCCGCCGTCGGCGCCGCCTCGCGTCGGACCTGAACCGGGAGTCGGAAGCCATTGCCTGAGAATACGTTCGATCGCGCCCGCTTCGCGCAGCGTCTCGCCACCCGGCGGCTGGGGCGGCAGCTGGTCGTACGCGCCGAAACGGCGTCGACCAACGACGACGCGTGGGACGCGCTCGCCCAGGGCGCCCCCGACGGGGCGACGGTGATCGCGGAATCGCAGATCCGCGGCCGCGGCCGTGGCGGGCGTACGTGGCAGTCGGCGCCGGGACGCGGGCTGGCGTTGTCGCTCGTGCTGCACCTCGACTGCGATCCCGAGCCGCTGGTGTCGCTGCCGCTGGTCGTCGGGCTCGCGCTGGTCACGGCGCTCGACCGGCTCCATGTGCGCGCCGAGCTCAAATGGCCGAACGACGTGCTGTTCGACGGTCGCAAGCTCGCGGGCATCCTGTGCGAGCGGCGGTCGACTCCCGACGGGCTCGACGCCGCGGTCGTGGGAGTGGGCGTGAACGTGCTCCAGTCCCGTGACGAATTCGCGCCGGAGCTGCGCGACACCGCGACGTCCGTGGCGCTGGCGCTCGCGTCGAGCGCGGCCGCGCCGGCCTCGCGCGAGGACGTGGCCGCGGAGTTCCTGAACGCATTCGAGCCGCTGTGGACGGAGCACGCAGAAGGTGATCCGCGCCGCGCGCTCGACGCGTGGTCGCGCCGCGCGGCGTTCTGGGGCGCGCCCGTCACGGTGCGCACTCCGGCCGGCAGCGTACGCGGCGTCGCGCGCGCGCTCGATCCCGTGGGTGCGCTGCTCGTCGACACCGGCGACGGCGGAGTCGTCCGGGTGCTCGCCGGCGACGTCGAGGTGGACGCGCCCGAGTCGGCGCCGGGCGGAACGTCGTGACCGATCCGCGCCAGACCGGCGAGATGCCGTTCCTCGACCATCTCGTGGAACTGCGGTCGGTGCTGTTCCACTCGGTGATTGCGGCCGTGATCGGGGCCAGCTTCGGCTGGTGGTTCGCGCCGCGCGTGCTCGAGGACCTGGTGCATCGCACGGTCGGTGTCGCGGTGGTGCTGTCACCGCTCGAGGCGTTCAACGAGCGCTTCAAGCTGTCGCTGCTGATCGGGCTGGTGCTGGTGCTGCCCTACGTGTTCTACCGCATCTGGCTGTTCGTCGTGCCCGGGCTCATGAAGCGCGAGCGCAGCATGATCCTGCCGATGGCAATGGGCTCGATGGTGCTGTTCGTGATCGGCGTCGCCGTGGCGTACTTCTACCTGGTGCCGCTGGTGCTGCGGGTGCTGATGCAATTCATGACGCCGAGCATGCACGCCGACATCCAGCTGGGTCCGCTGCTGGGGTTCTTCTACAACATGGCGCTGGCGTGCGGGCTCGTGTGCCAGCTCCCGCTCGTCACGATGACGCTCACCGCGGTCGGCCTCGTCACGCCGGGCTTCCTGCTCAAGCAGTGGCGGATCGCGATCGTGGCGGTGTTCTTCATCACCGCTGTGATCACCCCCGGCGACGTGGTGACGGCCCAGGTGATCATGGCGCTGCCGATGACGCTTCTGTATTTCCTGAGTGTGCTGCTGTCGTACCTCGTCGCGCGGCGACGGCAGGAGGCTGCAGCCGAGCCCGAGGCCGAGCCGCTCGTCCCCGGGCCCCGACCGATCGATGGAGGTGACCATGCCTGAGCGCCGGCGCAGTTCCGCGCGCAGCTCGAAGACCCGTGTCGCGAACACCCGCTCCCGGGCGGCCCGCGCAGCCGGGCGCACCGCGCGGGTGCTCGCCGTCGACGTCGGCAACAGCGAGACGACGCTGGGGCTGTTCCACGGCGAGAAGGTCGCCGGGTTCTGGCGGCTCACCAGCACCCGCCAGACGGCGGATGAGGTCATGCTCGTCGTGCGGTCGCTGCTCGCCACGGCGGGAGAGGCGAAGCTCGACGGCACCGCGCTGTGCTCCGTGGTGCCCGCGCTCACCGGGGCATGGACTGCGGCGCTCGCGGGCCTGGCGCCCACCGCGCCGTTCGAGGTGTCCGCGGCGTCGGCGGAGGACCTGACGATCCGCTACAGGGATCCGTCCGCCGTCGGGGCCGACCGCATCGCCAACGCGATCGCGGTGCGCGCGCTCTACGGCGCACCGGCGATCGTCGTGGACCTGGGAACCGCGACCACGTTCGACTGCATCGGCCGCGGCGGCGACTACCTGGGCGGCATCATCGCGCCGGGCGTGGGCACCTCGGCGGAGGAGCTGTTCCGCCGCGCGGCGCGCATCGCGCGCGTGGAATTGCGCCGGCCTCCGCACGCCGTGGGCCGCACCACCGAGGAGTCGCTGCAGGCGGGCGTGCTGTGGGGGCACGCCGGCCAGGTCGACGCACTGGTGCGCCGGCTCGCGCTCGAGATTCGCGGCACGCCGCACGTGATCGCGACCGGCGGCTGGGCGGCGATCATCGCGCCCGAGTGCGAGACCATCAACCGCGTCGACGATACGCTCACGCTCAAGGGCACGCGGCTGCTGTGGGAGCGCGCGCGCTGAGCGCCGCCCGCGGGCCGCGGCCGCCGGGCACCCTCGCGGTGATCGCACTGCTCGTGGCCTACCTCGCGGCGGCGTGGGGCTTCGCGTTGCCGATGCCGTTCATCAGTGACGACTGGCAGATCCTCGCCCGCGTGCGCACCGCGTCGTTCGGAGCGCTGTGGGGCGGCCAGGATCTGCTGTGGCGCTGGTGGCGGCCGTGGTCGCGCGAGCTGCACTTCTGGTCGCTGTCGCGCCTGTTCGGCCCGCGCGAACCGGCGTTTCACGCCGTGAGTTTCGCGCTGTGGGTCGCGGTGCTCGCGCTGTTCTTCACGCTCGCGCGCCGCGCCGCCGGGCCGCGCGTGGCCGCGATCGCGTGCGCCGGGCTCGCCGCGCTGTCCGCGTGGTCGGGCGCGCTGCTGTGGGCGGCGGGTGTCCAGGATCTGTGGATGCTCGTGTGGGTGCTGCTCTACCTGCACGCGGTTGCGCGCGGCCGCGCGTGGCTGGCGCTGGTGGCGCTCGCCGGCGCGCTGCTGAGCAAGGAGCTGGCGGCCGTGGCGCCGGGGCTCGGGTTCGCGTGGGCGCTGTGGGTGTCGCGCGCGCGCGCGGCAACGGCGCTGCGCCGCATCGCGCCGCATGCGGCGCTGGTGACGGTGTGGGTGGTCGTGCATCCCACGTTGCGCGACCGGTTGCTGCATCCGGCCCAGCTCGACGTGGAGCTGCCACGCCGCACCGAATCGCTGGTCACCACCGCGATGCGCACGCTGGGCACGTTGATCAACCTGCAGTACGCGCCGCATCCCCAGGCGGGATGGGCGGCCGCGATCGTGCCGGCACTGCCCGCGATCGCCGTCGTCGTGGCACTCGGAGCGTGGGCGGCGTTCGCGCGGGGAGCGGCGGGTGGCGGTGCGACCGGGGGTGGCAACGAGGCGACGAGCGGGGGCGCCGCTCCTGCCCGGGCGCGGCGCGCTCGCCGGAGTGCACAGGCCGACGCGCCGGACGCGCCGGCACCGCCACGACCCGCGATGCTGGGCCTCACGTGGGCGGGGGTGGGCTGGCTGCCGCTGGTGCTGCCGTCGATCGACTGGCATCCGTATTACACGCTGCTCGGCGCGATGGGGGCATGGCTCGCAATCGGCACCTGGCTGGCGCGGCGCCCCGCGGTGGCGTCGGTCGCGCTGCTCGCGGTGGCGATGCTGGAGCCGGTGCAGGCCGACACGCCGGTGTGGAGCTTCAGCGCCAGTCTCTACCAGCGACGCCAGGCGTACTTCGTGGGCCGGCTGCGCGCCGAGTTGCTGCGCATGCATCCCGCGCTGCCGCCACGCTCGCGGCTGTACTTCTCGCGGGTACCGAACAGCATCGGGCTCGGCTACTCGTGGTTCAGTCCCGCGTTCAGCGTGTGGTACGCGGACTCGACGATCCACGGCGGGTTCTGGTCGTCCTACCGCCCGCGCGCCGCGGACGGCGCGCCGGACTATTTTTTCCGCTACGACAGCTCAGGGGTGCGGTGGGCGGAGGTGCGCCCGGGTGCGGAGCCGGTGCCAGGCGCGATGCGCATGAATTCCCGGTGGCGCGAGGATCACGCCGAGCTGGCCGCGTTGTTCGCGCGCACCGGCGACTGGCCCGGCGCGGCCGGGGAATACGCGAAGCTGTGGAGCGCCACGCCCGAAAGCATCGCGTACGCCTACGATGCCGGCGTGGCGCACGAGATGGCCGGCGACAGCACGGGCGCGGCACGGGCGTACCGTGCGGTGGTCGAGTCATCGCGGTCCACGCCCGACGCGCGCACGTTCGCCCGCGCGTTCGGCGCCCGCCGCGCCGCGATCCGGAACGGTCCCCGATGACGCCGCGGCCACGACAGCGTCCGCCCGTCGCGCCCGTCGCGCCACGGTCGCGCCATGGATCCGGCGCGGTGTCGCTCGCGCTCGCCGGCGGCATCCTGCTCGTGCACTGGCTGCACGCGTTGCGCGTGCCGTTCATCAACGACGACTACGTGTTCCTGGACATGGTGCGCGACCGGGCGTTCGCGTCGCTGTGGGGAACGTCGCGGCTGATGTTCGGGTGGTGGCGGCCGGTGTCACGCGAGTTCCACTACTGGGCGCTCGAACGCACGATCGGCGCGCGCGAGCTGCCGTTCCATGTCGCGAGCCTGCTGCTGGCGCTCGCGGTGCTCGCCGTCTACTACCGCCTCGCCCGCCGCCTCGCCGGCGCGCGTGCCGCGGCGATCGCATCGGCGGGGGTGGCGGTGATGGCGGCGTGGGCCGTGCCGATGGTGTGGGTCGCCGGCGCCCAGGAGTTGTGGATGCTGCTGTTCGCGCTGCTGTGTATCGACGCGTTCGCGTTCGGCAGCGTGTGGATCGCGGCGCCGGCGCTGGCGGTGGCGCTGCTGAGCAAGGAGACCGCGGCCGTGGTGCCGGGCATCGCACTCGCCGTCGCCATCGCGACCCGCCGGTTCGCGCCGCGTGCCACGCTGCTGCGCGTGCTGCCGCTCGCGGCCGTGACCGTGGCGTGGGCGCTGGTGCATCCGGCGGTGCGGGCAATGCTGACGGGTGTCGCGCATGGAGCGGGTTCCGCGGACGGCACCACGGTGACCTCACCGGCGGCGATCGTGCTGCACACCCTGCGCGTCCCCGTGAACCTCGACCAGCCGCCGGCGCCGGATCACGGCTGGATGAGCGTGCTGGTGCGGGCCGCGCCATCGATCGTGCTCGTGGTGCTCGCTGTGGTGTGGGCGTTCCGGAACGAACGGCGGGAGGGCGGCGGATCGCCCGCGGCCGGCGCGGGCACCGGCGTGCCGGCACTCGCCCTGGTGCCAAGGTCCCGCGCGGCGGACATCGTATCGCCCGCGAGTACGGACCCGCGGCCCCTCGACAGCACGCACCTCGCGGCGTGCACGATCGTGTGGGCCCTGCTCGGCTGGCTGCCGGTGCTGTGGCCCGCGCTCGGCTGGCACTCGTACTACACGCTGCTCGGCGCATTCGGCGTTTGGTTGCTGGCGGGTGCTTGGCTCGCGCGCGAGCGCTCGGTCGCGCTCACGGTGCTGATCGCGCTCGCGGTGCTGCGCGCCGGCCAGGCGGCGACGCCGTCGCTCGACTGGGGCACCGAGTGGTATCAGAACCGCGCCGCCGCGTTCGTGCAGTTCCTGCGCGCCGACCTGCTGCAGCGCGAGCCCCGGCCCGCACCGCACTCACGGTTGTTCTTCGGAGGTGTGCCGAGCAACGTGGGGTTCCTCACCGCGGGCGCTCCGGCGCTGCGCGTGTGGTACGGCGACAGCACGCTGTCGGGCGGCTACATGTCGCAATACGCCGCGCGCGGCGCCGGCGCCGCGCCCGGACCGGACCGGTTCTTCCGTTACGACAGCACCGCCGGCTGGGTGGAGCTGCGCACCCTAGACGAGCCGGCCGCGGCGCGCGCAGAGAATCCGCGCTGGGAGGCGGATCACCGCGAACTCGCGGCGGTGTTCGCCCGCGCGCGCGACTGGACGGCCGCGGCGCACGAATACGCAAGGCTTGCGACCGCGGCGGACGCGCCGCTGAAATCCGCGACCGATGCTGGCGTATGCTTCGCGATGGCGGGCGATTCGACCGCCGCCGCCCGCTGGTTCGCCCTCGCGGCGCGCCAGCCGGGTGCCGATGACGAGGTGAAGGCGTTCGCGCGGCGTTTCGCGCATCATCTGAGCGCCGTGCCCTAGGTCACTGCAATGCAGCCAGTTGGACGAGTGCGGGTCGCGGGCCCGCACGCATCAGGGACGAGCCCATGGGCAAGCTGATCCAGTTCGACGACGAAGCGCGGAATGCCCTGCGCCGGGGCGTGGACAAGCTGGCGGGCGCGGTGCGCGTCACGCTCGGCCCGCGCGGCCGCAACGTGGTGATCGATCACCGCGACGGCAATCCCACGATCACGAACGATGGACTCACGATCGCGCGCGAGATCGAGCTCGAGAATCCCTTCGAGAATATGGGCGCCCAGCTCGTCCGCGAGGTCGCGATCAAGACCGGCCAGGTCGCGGGCGACGGCACCACCACCGCGACCGTGCTCGCGCACAGCCTGGTGTCACGCGGACTGCAGGCGGTGGCCGCCGGCCACAATCCGATGGCCGTGAAGCGCGGCATCGACCACGCCGTGGAGGCGGTGGTCGAGGATCTGCGCCGCCAGGCGCGCACCGTGAACAACCGCGCCGACCTGCAGCGCGTGGCGCGGGTGAGCGCCGGCGACGACACGATCGGCAACATGGTCGCCGACGCGCTCGACCGCGTGGGCGCGAGCGGCGTGATCACGATCGACGAAGGCCGTGGCATGACCGACACGCTCGAGGTGGTGGAAGGCGTGCGGTTCGACCACGGCTACCTGTCGCCGTACTTCGTCACCGACGCGGAGAGCATGGAGGTGGTGCTCGACAACCCGCTCGTGCTGATCACCGACCTGCGCGTGTCGGCGGCGCAGGAGGTGCTGGGAGTGCTCGAGCACGCCGCCGCCACGCGCCGTCCGCTGCTGGTGATCGCGGACGACGTCGAGGCCGAGGCGCTTGCCACGCTGGTCGTGAACCGCCTGCGGGGCACGCTGCACTGCGTGGCCGTGCGTGCGCCCGCGAGCGGCGAGCGGCGCCGCGAGCTGCTGGAGGACCTCGCCGTGCTGACCGGCGCCACGCTGGTGACCCGCGACATGGGCCGCTCGCTGGAACGGTTCCACGCCCCCGACCTGGGGCGCGCGAAGCGGGTCGTGGTGGATCACGACTCGACCACGATCATCGAAGGCGGCGGCGACGCCGTGGCGATCCGCGCGCGCGTCGCCGAGCTGGAGCGCGCGCTCACCGGCGCCGGCACCGACCACGACCGCGAGCTGCTCAGGGAACGCATCGCGCGCCTCACCGGCGGCGTCGCATTGATCCACGTCGGCGCCGCGAGCGCGCTCGAACTGGCCGAGCGCAAGAACCGGTTCGACGACGCGCTCGCCGCGACGCGCTCGGCCGTGGAGGAGGGCATGCTCACCGGCGGCGGCGTCGCGCTGCTGCGCGCGCAGAAGTCGCTCGATTCGAGCAAGGCGCGCGGCGACGAGAAGATCGGCTACGACATCGTGCGCCTCGCACTCGAGCAGCCCACCCGCCAGATCGCGGAGAACGCCGGCGAGCGCGGCGAGGTCGTGGTGGCGCGCACCCGAGAGCAGACCGGCGGATTCGGCTACGACGCGCTGGCCGGCGTGTACTGCGACCTCGACGCCGCGGGGATCGTCGATCCCGCCAAGGTCACGCGCTGCGCCCTGCAGCACGCCGCGAGCATCGGGACGCTGATGCTCACGACCGACGCGATCGTCGTGGATGCGCCGGGCAAGGATGACGAGGGGGGCGGGGAGGAGTGAGGGCGTTGTTCATGGCGACGCCTTCCCCGAAACGGCCACGCATTCTTGCTGTCCGGGTGTAAACGACTCTCGACGCACGCGATGAGCTGAATTAGAACCGAGGAATGCCAGCGCGGCCCGGACTCGCTCGTCGAGCGAAGCGTCGGACATGGTCTCGCAATGCTCCGCCGCGCGTCGTGCCTCCTCGGCGCGGAAGCCGAGCCGTCGCAGCCAGGGCATCACGTTTCTCTTCGGGTTCATGGCGTCGGCCTTTGCCGCCGCTGCGGCCGCCCGTTGCTGTTCGTCGGCTGCGACTCTTGCCTCGGCTGCCTGCGCACGTCCCTGCGCCGCTGCTTCCCGGGCGAGTCCCCGCTTGCGGCTCATGAAATCGGCGCCGAACTCGCATTCCGCCGTGTACTGGTTGTGCGAGCGGCACCGCAGCCGCATGCCTGCAAGGGTCGCTTCGCCGCCACGCGCCACCGGATCGATGTGATCGAATTCCAGTAGCGATCGCGAGGGGCAGCGCTTGCCGGTGTCGCTCGTGAACGTGCATTGGCCGTGATCCCGCTGCCACACGGCGCGTTTCACGTGTCGTGGAACGTACCTACGATTCTCGTTCGCGCATTCCGTATGTGCGCCGCTACGCGTTGCCTTCCTACGCGGCCGCTGGGTCGCCCCGAACTTGCGCCGTTCGAGTTCGTGAACGAGCAGATCCAATGCCTGTCCGAGGAGTTCCTCGGCGTCCCGCCCGGTGGTTCGGTGGCTCGCGAGGGACTTGGCATACTGCAACTTGCCGTAGTTGGTCTCACCGATCGTGCGCCGAAGTTCCTGCGAGCCAGGCTGGCGCCGCGCACATGTCTGAACGGGCCCCGGGGCCTGCTGCGCGAACAACTCCGACTCCAGGGCCAGCCGCCCCGACGTCTCAACAGGCTCCGGGGCCTGTTGCGCAGATGTCAACTTAACAGGCCCCGGGGCCTGTTCGGCGCAGGCCGCCGACGTAGCCATTACGGAGGGCGCAACTCCAGGGAACCGCTGCGCGAGCAGCCGTTCGATCTCGATCCGGGTCTTGTGCCTGGCCGCCGCCAGCAACTCGTCGAGATTCTCGGGCGTGAGATGCGGCGCCAGCGCGATCACGGAACTGTGGTGCAGATGCTCCGCGGCGAGCTCCAGAAATAGGGCCGGGAACTTCCACGCCGTTCGCGCCACGCGGATGAGCTTGAAGGCCGGATCCGGCTCCATGTTCATCTCATGCACGCAATAGGAATGCATCGACGGATGCGCCGCCGGCAGGTACAGCCGGCGAGCGTCGAATTCTGCCAGCCAGGCGAGCGCCTCGGTCGCGTTGCGAGAAACCCGGGCGAACTTCACCGGCAGTCCACGAGCAATGTCACCGTCAGCGAGATGAGTCAGCGAATACCAGGTCATGGGTCGCTCACGAGAATTGGGTGAGCGGGGGCTCTTCAGCTCTCAATTCTAATGGCACCTGATTTCGCGCTCGAGGATCTCGCGAGAGCGTGCGGAGTGAAGGGTCGCGAGATATTCGCGTCCGGAGATGATCGAGGCCGCCGCACGTAGCCTGAACGGCGACAGACGCCCAATGCGGCAAGCGCGGTGAGGCGTCGGTTACCCCAACCCGTGGGTCGTCAAGTTAATTCGATGGTACGGACCGGGCACACTGGTAACAGATCGGACCGGGGATATGGGTTACAGCTCGCGAGAATCATCCGGGGCGCGAGCATCGTCAGAAGGTCGCCGGGAAAACTGGACGCGGTTTCCAAGAGCCCCTATGGCACTATTTGAAGCCCCGCACCGATACGCGCGAATAGCTCGAGGCAGTGATTCGGGATATATCCAAGAGATTCGCGCTCTTTGTTAAACACCCCATATCCAACGGTTACTCGAGCGCCTCTCGGAAGGGCGGTGAATCGATCTGCGTGATCTCTGATCAAGCTCGAAAGGGCTTCCATCCGGGCTTCGACGGAGTCTTCCTCGGTTGCGGGTGCTTGAAGTGCCCAGCCGCCTTCATCATGAACAAGTAGTCCTTCGCAGCGGGCAGGATCGAGTTGAAGAATCTCCGTAATGTATTCCGGGGCGCACTCAAACTCAGAAATTACCAACAGGGCGTTGAATTGCGGCTCATCGCGAGTTGGTTCAACCATCACACCTCCACAACATGCAGGTGATGCGCGATGGACCTCGCGCGGCGATGCGGTCTACGCGCCTATTCATCCGAGGTCTGCGCCTTGTTCTGGCAGCCCCAGCGCCCGCGTCTCCGCAAACGCCTCGGCTCGCTCGAGCGTCGACAAATCGCCGATCGCAAGTGCCGGCACCGGCGTCCCAACATCCCGTCCCAGAACCGCCAGCCCCAGCCAGCGCGCCTCCGCGCCGCTCGCAGGCAACGCATGAGCACTCGTGATGCGCCCCAGCTTCGCATCGTCCCGTCGCGCGTCGTAGGGCACAGCAGGCGGCGGCCCCGAACCTTCCACCAGCACCAGCCGCCGCCGCACGCTCTTATAGGTGACGAGCCGCATCAGCGCCTCCTGGCCGGTGAAGCAGCCCTTGCTTAGATGCACTTCGTGCGCGCGGCCGATCTCGAACGGCGTGAACTCTTCGGCGATCTCGTGGCCATGTCGCGCGTGGCCGGCGCGAATTCGCGCGAGATCGTCCACGAACGTCTCGCCCAAAGGTAGCAACGGCGCGTTCGCGTCGCCGGTGCGGTCTTCGAGGCGCACGTCCTCGCGAAAGATCGAGCGATCGAGGAACGCCATCAACTCGCTGGCGGGCGCATCGTCGCGCAGCAGCCACACCATTCCGGATGCATCGCGCTGCACCCACGCGCGGTGCAGCAGCCGGCCGCGGAACTCGCAGAACATCGTGGCGCGACCCTGCCCGGGTTCGAGATCCGACAGGAACTGCGTCGAGATCCGGTGCAGCAGATCGAGCGAGTCCTTGCCGGGGAGGGCGATGGCGGCGGTCGGGGCGACCGCCCGTGCGGCCGTGTTCGGCAGGGATTCCATTCATCGAGGCTAGCCGCGATCGCCGCAGACCCGCAAACAGCTCACGCAATCCCATTCCGGAGCCCATTCCCTCCGAACCACCGCAATCGCGCACGGTTGGCGGCCTTCGCTCACCCGATGCTAGAGTCGCGCGTATGCCCGACACCGTGTCCACCGACTCCCTGCTCGTCCTGCTCGAATCCCTCGTGAACATCCCGAGCGAGACGGGCCACGAGGACGCGGTCGTGGAGTTCATCCGCGGCCGGCTGCGGATGGCGGGAGCCACGCGCGGCGAGACGCTGGCCTCGGGACGCAGCTTGATCTGGCGCGGTCCGCAGCGTGGCAAGCCGCTGGTGGTGCTCGCGGGGCACACGGACACCGTGCCCGCGCAGGGCAACGCGACGGCGCGCCGCGAGGGCGACAAGCTGTACGGCGTCGGCACCACCGACATGAAGTCCGGCGACGCGGTGATGCTCGCGCTGATCGAATCGCTCGATCCGATGTCGCTGCGGTTCGATCTGGCATGCGTGTTCTACGACGGAGAAGAAGGGCCGCAAACCGGCAACGGTCTCGGCCGCGTGCTGCAGGAGCTGCCGTGGCTCGCGGACGCGAGCCTCGCGGTGCTGCTCGAGCCCACGAACCTCGGCGTCGAGCTGGGCTGCAATGGCGTGATCAACGCCGAAGTGCGGGTGACGGGCAAGAGCGCGCATAGCGCGCGACCGTGGACCGGCGTGAACGCGATCGGCCGCGCGGCGGCGTGGCTCGCCGAGATCACCCAGGTGCCGGTGAAGCCGAAGCAGCTCCACGGCGTCGAGTACATCGAGACGCTGCAGGTCACGACGCTCACCGCCGGGCGCGCGCGCAACGTCGTGCCCGACGAACTGGTCGCGAACCTCAACTATCGTTTTACTCCCGACATGTCGATCGCGGATGCCGAGCAGGCGCTACGCGCACGCGTGCCCGCGGAGTTCGAGTTGCGGTTCGTCGATCGCGCACCGGCCGGCGACATGAGCCTCGACGCGCCCGCGGTCAAAGAGTTCGTCGCGCGGTTCCCGGCGAAGCTCGCGGGCAAGCAGGGCTGGACGGACGTGGCGCGGTTCACGGCCGCCGGCATCCCGGCGTTCAACTTCGGTCCCGGCCGTCCCGAGCTGTGTCATCAGGCGGGCGAGTACTGCCCGATCGGCAATCTCGAACCGGCGTATCGCTGGCTCGCGGAGTTTCTCACCACCCGCGGAGCGGCCGCATGACTTCATCCCGCGTCGGCGCCCACGTGTCGCTGCCCGGCCCGATCAATCCGCTGCTCGAGGGTCCCGGCGAATATCCGTTCGTGCGCCTCGAGCGGCGCAGCCGCGAGCTGATCCCCGCCGGCGTCACGCCGATCGACTTCAGCATCGGCGACCCGCGCGAGCGCACGCCGGCATTCATCCGCGATGCGTTGCGCGCGGCGGTGCCCGAGGTTTCGAGCTATCCGACCGTCGCCGGGGTGCCGGAGCTGCGCCGCGCCGCCGCGGGCTGGGCGCAGCGCCGGTTCGGCATCACGCTCGATCCGGATACGGAGCTGCTGCCGGTGAACGGCACCAAGGAGGCAGTGTTCCTGCTCGCGTTCGCGGTGATCGGCCGCGAGGCCGAGAAGAATCTCGTCGTGATCCCGACGCCGGCCTATCCGGTGTATGCACCTGCCGCGCGGCTCGCGGGCGGCGAGCCGCACTTCGTGCCGCTGCGCTCCGCCGATGGCTGGAAGTTCCGGCTCGACTCGGTGCCCGATGAGATCTGGCGGCGCACGGCGCTGCTGTGGCTCAACAGTCCGCACAATCCCACGGGCTCGATGCTCGAGCTGAACGAGCTGTCCGCGATCGGCGCGCACGCCCGGCAGTTCGGCTACTGGGTCGGCGCCGACGAGGCGTATGCCGAGGTGTTCTTCGGCGACGCCCGGCCGCACTCGATGCTCGAGTGCGGGCTCGAGAACGTGCTGGCGTTCCACACGCTCAGCAAGCGCTCGGCGATGACCGGCTATCGCTCGGGCTTCATGGCCGGCGACGCGCGCCTGATCCACGCACTGCGGCGGCTGCGTCCGAACGTCGGCGTCGCCACGCCGGAGTTCGTGCAGCGCGCCGCGATCGTGGCGTGGAACGACGACGCGCATGCCGCGGCGCAGCGCGACGTCTACCGCACGAAGCGCGACGTGATGCTCGCCGCATTCACGGCCAAGGGCTGGCACGTCGAGGCGAGCGTGGCGGCGTTCTACCTGTGGATGCGCGTGCCGGACGGCGACGACACTGCGTTCGTCGAGCGCCTGCTGCGCGCGGGGCTCGTCGCGATGCCGGGCTCGTGGTTCGACCCGGCGGGCGCGGGCTACGTGCGCTGGGCGCTCGTGCCGACGCTCGAGCAGTGCCGCGAGGCGCTCGAGCGGATAAGTCACATCGCCTGAGTCCCCGGAGACTGCGCATGACCGACTACCCATTCGAGCGCTGGCAGCAGACGATCGCCGCGGCGTATGCGGGCACGCTGCCGGCCGAGGATCACGCGGTGCGGGGCGCCGTCGACGGCACGATCGCGGCGCTCGACGCCGGCGATCTGCGCGTGGCCGAACCGCGCGGCCCGGACTGGGTGACCCACGGCTGGATCCAGCAGGCGATCTCGCTGTACTTCCGGCTGCGCGTGTCGGAGACGATGGCGGTCGGACCGTTCGAGTTCCACGACAAGATCCCGCTCAAGAAGAACCTGGCCGCCGCCGGCGTGCGCGTGGTGCCACCGGGCGTGGCGCGCTACGGCAGCTTCCTCGAGCGCGGCGTGATCATGATGCCCAGCTACGTCAACATCGGCGCGCGCGTGGGCGAAGGCACCATGGTCGACACCTGGGCCACGGTGGGATCGTGCGCGCAGATCGGCCGCCGCGTGCACCTGTCGGGCGGCGTCGGCATCGGCGGCGTGCTCGAGCCGCCGCAGGCGCAGCCGGTGATCATCGAGGACGACTGCTTCGTGGGCTCGCGCGCGATCGTGGTGGAGGGCGTGCGCGTGCGGCAGGGCGCGGTGCTCGGCGCCGGTCTCGTGCTCACGGCGTCGACATCGATCGTCGACGTGACCGGACCCACCGCCGTGACGACGCGCGGCGAGATCCCGGAACGCGCGGTGGTGATCCCGGGCGCGATGCCGAAGAAGTTCGCGTGCGGCCCGTACGGAGTGCCGTGCGCGCTGATCATCGGCCAGCGCAAGCCTTCGACCGACCTGAAGACGTCGCTCAACCAGGCGCTGCGGGAATTCGGCGTCCCGGTGTGAGTGCGGGGCCCGGCGCTGCGTTACCGGCGCCCGGCGCCCGAACGCAAGCGCGTTCGCAACCGCCCAGCGGGTCAGGGCAGGCGAACGATTCGCCGCGCTTGGCTCTCACCGTTCGCGTTCAGCTCGTAGAAGTAGGCGCCCGCCGGCATGGCACGCCCATTCAGCGGCGGGAGCTGATCGTGACCTGTCGCCCGGCCAGCACGTCACGAATGTGGCAGTCGTTGAGACGAACCTCGGACTGCTCGAGCAACGCGACCACCTGCCCGCGTACCGTCGTATCCAGCCGGCGGATCGAGCCCGAGGCTTGACCCTCGTCCGGGGCCGCTCCTAGACTCCGGATGGTTCGGTGGCCGTCCTCCGAGGCTGCCGCTTTCGAGCTTGCGGACCGTGGAGGCACGTTGGCTGTCATCCGTCTCGAGGGCCTGTCCGTGTTCGGACATCACGGCGCCCGGCCATACGAAAAGGAAGCCGGGCAGCGCCTCGAGGTCGATCTCGAGCTCGAACCGATGGACAATCGGGCCGAGTCGAGTGACCGGCTGGCGGACGCGGTGGATTACGACCGGCTGTACCGCACGGTGCGTGAGGTGGTGGAGGACCAGAGCTTCCACCTGCTCGAGAAACTGGCGGCCACGACGGCCGAGGCGATCCTGGAACGATTCAACGTCCGCTCCGTCAAGGTGCGGATCTCGAAGCAGAACCTGGGTTGGACCACCGGGGGCCGCGCGGTGATCGAAGTGGAGAGGACGCGTACGTCATGAAGGCGTTCATCGGATTGGGATCGAACCTGGGCGAACGCGAGGCGATGATCCGCCTGGCGCTCGACGACCTCGCGCGGATGCCCGAGACGCTGCTGGTGCGCGCGTCGTCGCTGTACGACACCGAGCCGGTGGGCGAGGTGGAGCAGCCCAACTTCCTCAATGCGGTGGCGCAGATCGACACCGAGCTCACGCCGCGCCAGCTGCTGTGGAACCTGATGCTGATCGAGAAGCGCCTCGGCCGGGTGCGCACCCAGCAGCGCTGGGGCCCGCGCGCGATCGACCTCGATCTGCTGCTCTACGGCAGCCTGATCATCGACGAGGCCGATCTGCAGATTCCGCACCCCGAGCTGACCAGGCGCTCGTTCGTGCTCGTGCCGCTCATGGAGCTGGACCCGCTGCTCGTGCATCCGGTCACGGGGGAGACGCTGCTGAACCAGCTGTCACGTCTCGACGCCCGTCCGCCGGTGCGGCGCGGCAGCCGGCTGTGGAACTGACGCCTTAAGGCCGCGCGGCGCCCCTTCCAGAGCCCATGGCCGAGAACCGGTACGTCGTCGTCGAAGGGGTGATCGGGGCCGGCAAGACGAGCCTCGCCCGGCTGATGAGCGAGCGGCTCCAGGCCCGGCTGGTGCTCGAGGAAGTCGAGGAGAACCCGTTCCTCAAGGACTTCTACCAGGACCGCGAGCGGTTCGCGTTCCAGACCCAGATGCACTTCCTGTTCAGCCGCTACCAGCAGCAGCGCTCGCTCCGCCAGCTCGACCTGTTCCACGAGCGCATGGTGTCCGACTACCTGTTCCAGAAGGACCGCATCTTCGCCGGGCTCAACCTGTCCGAGCGCGAGCTGGCGCTGTACGACCGGCTGGTCGCCTGGCTCGAGCTCGACGTGATGAAGCCGGACGTGGTGGTGTATTTGCAGGCCAACCCGGACACGCTCATGATGCGTATCGCGCGCCGCGGGCGGACGTTCGAGCGCGACATGAGCCGCGACTACATCCGCCAGCTGAACGACGCCTACAACCACTTCTTCTTTCATTACGCCGAAGCGCCGCTGCTGGTGGTGAACACCAATGCCATCGATTTCGTGAACAATCCCGACGACTTCGAGGACCTGATGCAACGCATCATCGTGCATCGCCAGGGCACCACGTACTACGCACCCATCGACCGCGGAGCCGCGACGTGACCGGCGAGCCGTCGGTCGGCGCCGGCCGCACCCGTCGCCACAAGGTCACCGCACCCCAGGTGCTCGAGCTCAAGCGCAAGGGCCAGCCCATCACGGTGGTGACGGCGTATGATTTTCCCACCGCGCGGCTCGCCGACGACGCTGGCGTCGACATGCTGCTGGTCGGCGACAGCGTCGGCACCGTGGTGCTGGGCTACGACAGCACACTGCCCGTGACGATGGCCGACATGCTGCATCACACCCGCGCCGTGACGCGCGCGAAGCCCGCGGCGCTGGTGATCGGCGACATGCCGTTCATGTCGTACCAGGTGAGCGTCGAACAGGCGGTCGCGAACGCCGGGCGGCTGGTGCAGCAGGGCGGCGCCGACGCGATCAAGCTCGAAGGCGGCGAGCGTGTGGTCGAGTCGGTGAAGCGCATCGTCGATGCCGGCATCCCGGTGATGGGGCACCTCGGCCTCACGCCGCAGTCGGTGCTCGCGTTCGGGGGTTACAAGGTGCAGGGCCGCGGCGAGGCCGATCAGGAGCGGCTGCTGCGCGAGGCAAAGCTGCTGGAGGCCGCCGGCTGCTTCTCGATCGTGCTCGAAGGCATACCCGCCAAACTCGGCACCGAGGTCAGCAAGGCGCTCACCGTGCCCACCATCGGCATCGGCGCCGGCGTGGGCTGCGACGGACAGGTGCTGGTGACGCACGATCTCCTGGGGTTCTACCTGGGCCACACCCCCAAGTTCGTGCGCCGCTACGCCGAGCTGTCGACCACGATCCGCGAGGCGTTCGAGCGATTCGTCGCCGACGTGCGCGAGCGGCGGTTCCCGAGCGACAAGGAGTCCTATTGAGCACCCGGCCGTCCGCCGGGCGCCGCCGCCGTGCCGGGGCGACCCGCGCGCGCGGACACCGCCGGACGGGCTCGATGCGGGTCGTGCGCGGCATTGCCGCGCTGCGCCGGGTGATCGCGAGCTGGCGCGGCGAGGGCACGACGATCGCGTTCGTGCCCACCATGGGAGCGCTCCATCGCGGCCACCTGTCGCTGGTCCGGCGGGCGCGCGCCACGTCGGATCGCGTGGTCGTGAGCATCTTCGTCAATCCGCTCCAGTTCGGACCGCACGAGGACTTCCGGCGTTATCCGCGTCCGATCGGCGCCGACCGCGCGCTGTTGCGCGCCGCCGGCGTCGATGTGTTGTGGCAGCCGGACGCCGACGAGATCTATCCGCCCGGCGACTGCACGCGGGTGCGGGTGGAAGGGTTCGATGCCACGCTCGAGGGCGTCTCGCGGCCGGGACACTTCACCGGCGTCACGACCGTGGTGGCGAAGCTGCTCCACGCGGTCGCCCCCGACGTGCTGTGGCTGGGACAGAAGGACGCGCAGCAGGCCCGGCTGATCGAACGGATGGTGAAGGACCTGCTGATTCCGGTCCGGGTGCGCCGCGCGCCGACCGTGCGCGAGCGCGACGGCCTTGCGTGTTCGTCGCGGAACCTGTATCTCAGCCCGGAGCAGCGGGCCGACGCGGTGGCGCTGTCGCGAGGGCTCGCCGAGGTGAAGGCGGCGCTCGACCGCGGCGAACGCCGCGCCGCGACCTTGGTGCGGCTGGTGCGGCGCGCCTGGCGCGACGCGCCGTCGGTGCGTGAGGACTACGTGGCGGTGGTCGACGCCGCGACGCTGGCGCCGGTCAAGGCCGTGCGCGGGAAGGTGCTGGTGGCGGTCGCGGCGCGCGTCGGCGCCACGCGACTGATCGACAATCTCGAATGGGAGCCACGATGACGCAGTACCGGCATCCGGATGTGGTGGCGCTCGTGCTCGCCGCGGGCCAGGGCACGCGCATGCAGAGCGATCTCGCCAAGGTGCTGCATCCGATGGCCGGCCAGCCGCTGCTGGCGCACGTGCTCAGCACGCTCGACGACCTCGGCGTGGGCCGGCAGCTCGTCGTGATCGGGCACCAGCGCGAGCGGGTGCGCGAGGCGTTCGCGGATTCGGACGTCGAATGGGTCGTGCAAGCCGAGCAGCGCGGCACCGGTCATGCCGTGCTGATGGCGGGGCCGGCGCTCGAGGGCTTCGAAGGCCGCATGCTGCTGGTGTGCGGTGACACGCCGCTGCTGCGGGCCGCCACGCTGCACGGGCTGATCGAGGGCCACGCGCGATCCGGCTGCTCTGCCACCGTGCTGTCGATGCGACTGCCCGATCCCAAGGGCTACGGGCGCATCCTGCGCGGGCCGAACGGCGACCTCATCGGCATCGTCGAGGAGCGCGACGCCAGCCCCGAGCAGAAGGCGATCGACGAGGTGAACTCCGGCATCTACGTGTTCGAGGTTCCGGCGCTGCACGAGGCGCTCGCCGGGCTCACCGCCCATAACGCGCAGGGTGAGTACTACCTCACCGACACCATGGACCTGATGCGCCGCGCCGGCCGCCGCGTGGCGGTGGTGTGCGCGGCGGACTACCGCGAGCTGCTGGGCATCAACACGGTGGATCAGTTGAAGCAGGCCGAGCGGGTGTGGCGCGAGCTGGGCTCGCGGGGCGGCGCTCCCGATGCCGGCTAGGGCTCCCGGTCTGGCGCGGCTGTGGGCGCCGTGGCGCATGGCGTACATCGATGCCGCCGCGACCGGCAAGGCACGGCGCGGCCGTGGCCGGAAGGCGGTCCCGGCAGATCCGGCGCCCGGCGCCGGGCCGCCGTGCCTGTTCTGCCGCGTGCGCGACAGCGCCGACGATCGCGGGAATCTCGTGCTGGCCCGCCGCCCGCGGGCGATGCTGATGCTGAACAAGTATCCCTACAACCCCGGGCATCTGATGGTCGCGGTCATGGAGCACAAGGCGCAGTTCACCGATCTCGATGCCGCCGAGCGGCGTGACGTGCTCGAGCTGGCGGCGCTCGCCGAGCAGGCGCTGGCGGCCGAGTATCATCCACACGGCATGAACTACGGGATCAACGTCGGCCGGGTCGCCGGCGCCGGGTTCCCCGGTCATCTCCACATGCACTTCGTGCCGCGCTGGGACGGCGACACGAATTTCATGCCGACGGTGGGTGAGACCCGGGTGCTGCCCGAGTCGCTCGAGAATACGTGGCGGCGCCTCGGCCGCGCGATCAAGCGCCTCGGCCGCCGGCGTCCGGCGGCCAGGACCCCCCGGGGTCGAGGACGGATACGTGGCCCGCTCGCGCGGTAATCCGCTCGCTCGCGCGGTCCTCGGCGTGCTCGCGGTGCTGGTCGTGGCGCTCGCGCTGTCGACCGCCTACGCCCGGTTCCGGCCCACGACGCGGTTCCGCACCGACACCACGACTCACGCCCGGCCGATCCGCGTCCAGGTGCTCAACGGATCTGGGGAGAGCGGAATTGCGGGCAAAGTGGCTACCTACCTGCGGGATGGCGGGTTCCAGGTGACCGAGGTGCGCAACGCCGATCGCTCGGACTACTTCGGATCCATGGTGGTGGCGCGCCGCGAAGATGTATCCTCCGCAGAGACCGTCGCCCGGTTCCTGGGCGGCACGCCCGTGATCCGCCAGACGTCCAGCGCGGACGGAGCCGAGGTCACGGTGGTGCTCGGCAGCGATCGCAGCCGGCTCCGCCTCGAATAGCAGTTCACGCAGCGCTCGCAAGGGAGACTCACGTGTTCGGAATGGGTGGATCGGAACTCATGGTGCTGTTCGTGATCATCCTGTTGATCTTCGGACCGAGCCAGATCCCGAAAATGGCTCGCGGCCTCGGCCAGGCCATGCGCGAGTTTCGCAAGGCGCAGCGCGAGCTCAACGACGAGATGACCCGCGAGGACGCGCCGCCCCCTCCGCCGCGCGCGCCGGAAGTGAAATCGGTGGAGAACAAGCCCATCCAGTAATTCGGCCAGGCCCCGTTCAGGGATCACAAACGGACGGCAGGCGGATCCGCCGGGCCATGCCCCGCGGATCCGCCATCGCATGCCTCAGTTCACCGAGTCGAGCCTCATGTCCTCAACCTTGGACTTGCCCCGCAGTTCGGCGAGGTAGGAGCTCAGGAACTGACGCTGCCGGCGTTCCAGGATTTCGCTCATGAGCTGCGACCTGGCCGCGACGAACGCCGCCGGCTCGGCAAGCGTCTGCCGGGTCACTCGCGCGAAATACCATCCGGCCACGGTCTCGGTCGGCCCGATGACCTGACCGGCCCTGGCGCCGAACAGGGCGCCCAGCACCTCCGGAGCGTTCTGCAGCCGCGGATCAGGGGTCGCCCGCGTGGTGCCGGTGATCGGGAACGGCTGGACGCCCGCGGCAGCCGCGGCCTCTTCGAGCGTGCGGCCCTGCTTCAGCGCCGCGGCGATCGCGTCCGCCTTCGGCTTGCTCGCCGCGAGCCGGGCGTCGAGCTCCGCGAGTTGGTGCAGCTGCTGTTCGACCTCGGAGCGGCTCGCGAGCCCGGCCGGCGACTGGCGGGTCACCTGCGCGATCACGAACTCGTCCGGACCCTCGAACACCGGGCTCAGGTCCTTGAGCTTCGCGTTGAGTCCCCAGTCGGCGGCTTCCGGGACGGCGTAGAGCTGGGGCGGCGTGTTGTTGGCGTCGTAGGCGCCGGTGGTCGAGGTGGCGAGGCCCGCCGAGGCGGCGGCCTTGCCGAGCCCGGACCGCTTCGCTTCGGTGAGCAGCGCCTTGAGCTTGTCGGCCTGGACGCGGAGCTCGTCGTCGCTCGCGCGCACGCGGACCACGATCTGGGCGATGCGGATGCCGGTGGGCCCCGACGCCGAATCGGGCGGCAGCCGGCGGATGATCACGAACCGGCTGGCATCCTGGAACGGATCGGCGATCTGCCCGGGCGCGAGCGCCGCGATCCTGCCGCCGATCACCGGGTCGAAGTCGCTCATCTTGAACACGCGGTCGATCACGCCGCCCTTGTCGGAGCCGGGACCCTCGGAATAATCACGGGCGAGTGCCGTGAAATCCTCGCCGCCGCGGGCGCGATGCGTCAGGCCGTCGGCCAGCTCCTTCGCGGTGCGGATCTCGGAATCGCCGTACTTCTTCTGGACCATGAGCACCTCGAGCTCGGTGTGGGCCGCGGCCATGAACCGGCTCTTGTACTTGTCGTAGGCGCGCTGCAGGTCCGCCTCCGCGACCTTGGGCGCCGCCGCCATGTCCGGCGGGATCTGCACGATGGTCGCATCCACCTTGTCGTAGCGCTGCTTGTAGGCGTCGAGCAGCTCGGGCTCGGACACCTTGAGCGACGAGATCAGGCGCTCCTGCAGCTTCCGCGTCGGGAGCTGCGTGCGGATCATGTCCTCGAACGGCGACCAGTTGACGTTCGGGTCCTTGAGCGCCGCCTGGTACTTGGCGTAATCGAACTGGCCGTTGGTCTGGAATCCGGCAGCCGACTGCAGCATGGTAGGCGGCTGGGTCTTGAGCGACAGCACCACCTCGCCGTCGGTGGCCTGCAGCCCGGCGTGCTTCGCCTGCTGTGCCATCAGCCGCTGGTAGACGAGCGAGCGCCAGGTCTGCACCTCGAGCATCTTGAGGTCGCGATCGGCCGCCTCGCTGCCGTACTGCTGCTTGTAGTTCTGGCGCTGCTCCGCGAGCGCGGTCGTGAAGTCGGTGCGGGTCACGGGATCACCGTTCACGCTGCCCACCGCTCCCGCGACGCGGGCGCCATTCGAGCCTCCGAGGCCCGAGCCCAGCAGGAACACGAAGCCGCCGAGGAACGTGATCACCGTGATCACGATCAGGATCCACCAGATCGTCTTGGTGCGCTTGCTGCCGGCGCGAAGGATATTGAGCATCGAAGTCTCCTCGTCCGGCATGGCGGACGATCACACACAAGGGGAACACGGAATGGCACAAGGGGAATGAGGGGAGCGAGTCTAACAGGGGGGACGAGGCCGCGCCAAACCCCGGCGGACTCGCGCCGGCGAGCCCGGACGCTGCCGCCGCAGACGGGCGATAATGTTGCGGACATGCGGGTTTCCATGGCGCCCGCCCCCGCCCTGTGCTACCCATCAATCACGCCGCGACCGTCCAACGGAGGGATGCATGCGCAACGATGCCGCGGTCCGCACCGCCGAGCCGGAGACGGCCGGCAAGATCGCGCCCTGGCCCACCCAGGTGCTCGACGCGCTGGAACAGGCCGTGGTGGGTCTAGACCGCGAACGGCGTGTGGTCTACAACAACCGCCGCATCGAGGAGTTGCTCGGCATCGAGTCCGGCGCGCTGATCGGCACCGCGGGGTCCCGGGTGTTCCCGGGCGCCGACGCACGCTGGCTCAAGGGTGCGTCCCGCGAGACCCGGGACTTCAAGTTCGAAACCGAGGGCCGCGAACTGACGCTCAAGGCCGAGGCGCTGCCGATCCGCGACGAGGATGGCGACCTGGTCGGCTCGGTGGTGCTGGCCGAGGCGATCTCCGAGTCCGAGGATGGTGAATTCCAGAAGAAGATCGACCGGCTGGTGTCGCTGGGCGAGCTGTCGGCCTACGTGGCGCACGAGATCCGCAACCCGCTGACCGGCATCCGCACCACGGTGCAGTTCGTGGGCTCCAAGTTCAAGCCCCACGACCCCCGCCGCGAGGACCTGGAAGACGTCATCAAGGAGCTCGACCGCATCGAGCAGATCATCACCGGCCTGCTGCTGTTCGCGAAGCCACCGGCGGCCCGGCCGCAGCCGTGCGACCTCGAACAGGTGCTCGAGAAGACCCTCGACATGCTCGAGCTCCAGCTCGGGGACGCCCAGGTCCAGCTCCACAAGGACTACGCGCCCGACCTGCCGCTGGTCTACGCCGACCCCGACCTGACGCAGCAGGTGTTCCTGAACCTGAGCCTCAACGCCGTGCAGGCGATGCCCCAGGGCGGTGAACTCCACGTCACGACCGGGGTGCGGCGCTACCGCACCCGCCGGTCGATGGTGGACGTGTCGTTCCATGACACCGGCGTCGGGATTCCGAAGGAGCTGATGGAGAAGGTGTTCGACCCGTTCTTCACCACCCGCTCGATGGGCACCGGGCTCGGCCTGCCGATCTCGGTGCAGATCGTGCGGGACGTGGGGGGCATGATCACCGCGAAGAACAATCCCAGCGGCGGCGGCGCCACGCTGCGCGTGTCGTTCCCGGTCCCGACCGAACCCACGGGCCGCACCGAGGAGCTGCCATGAAGACCTCGGTGCTGGTCGTCGACGACGAGCTGCTGATCCGAAAGTCGCTGTCCAAGGTGCTGCGGGCCCGCGGGCTCAAGGTCGAGGTCGCGAGCACCGGGGGCGAGGGCCTCGAGAAGGCCGCCGAAGAGCGGCCCCAGGTCATGATCCTCGACATGCGGCTGCCGGACACCGACGGGCTGTCGGTGCTGCGCAAGGTCCGCGAGATGGATCCGCTGCTCCAGGTGATCGTCATCACCGCGTTCGGCGACGTGCAATCGGCGGTGGACGCCATGAAGCTCGGGGCCTGCGACTTCCTGAGGAAGCCCTACGAGATGGAGGACATCGCGCTGGCGGTGGAGTCGGCGGGCAAGAATTTCCGGCAGGCCAGCGAGCTCGACCTCTACCGGCGCCAGGCGTGGCGGAACTATTCCGGAGACGAGATCGTCGGGCACTCGGGCAGGATGCGCGAAGTGCGCGGGCTCATCGACAAGGTGGTGCGCAGCCAGGCCACGTCTGTGCTCATCACCGGCGAGAGCGGGACCGGCAAGGAACTGGTCGCCCGAGCAATTCATTACCGCAGCGACCGCGGAAAATCCCCGCTGATGGAGATCAACTGCTCGTCGTTCAACGAGAATCTGCTCGAGAACGAACTGTTCGGCCACGAGCGCGGCGCGTTCACCGATGCCTCGGAGTTGAAGAAGGGCCTGGTCGAGCTGTGCGATGGGGGCACGCTGTTCCTCGACGAGGTCGCCGACATGCCGCTGCCCACCCAGGCGCGCCTGCTGCGGTTCATCGATCAGCGGCATTTCAAGCGGGTCGGCGGGGCCGAGGACATCGCGGTCGACATCCGCATCGTCGCCGCCACCAACAAGGATCTCGAGGCCGAGGTGAAGGCGCTGCGGTTCCGCCACGACCTGTATTTCCGGCTCAAGGTGGTGCGGATCCATCTGCCGCCGCTGCGGGATCGCGGCGACGACGTGCAACTGCTCACCGGGCACTTCCTGCGGGAGTTCTCGAGGAAGTTCAGCAAGCAATTCACCGAGGTCACCCCCGACGCGCTCGCTCAGATGCGGGCGTACTCGTGGCCGGGTAACGTGCGTGAACTGCGTAACGTGATCGAGCGCGTGGCGCTGCTCGAAGAAGGCGAGCGGCTCGAAGCCGAGCATCTGCCGCCCGAAGTGCTGGGTCGCCGCGCCACGCATACCGATGCATCGACCGATGACTCCGAAGCCATCTCGCTGCGCACGCTCGCGCAGATCGAGGCCGATCACATCAGCGAAGTGCTGCGTCTCACCGCGGGAAACAAGAGCCGCGCGTCGAGAATCCTCGGGATCTCCCGCCAGGGATTGATCGAGAAGCTGCGGCGGCTGCGCATGGAAGAAGCCGTCGATCGTCAAGTATCTTGACACCAGCAACGAAATGGACAGTTGATCGTAAGTGATTGTGGAACAAGCTGATAACTTGAGTGTTCCGCGTAACACAGCACAAAACTAGACACTTACAGGTTCTGTCCACCGCGATATCCACACCTGCTCCGCGGCCAGACATCGCCGACCCCGCCTCAAAGCCCACCAATATCAGTCATTTGCGACATCCGGTGTTCGTCGATGTGCGATTGGCATGCTACGTGCCTCTGTATAGATCGAGGCCATGCGGTGCGCTCGGGCGCGCTGCGACGTGGCCGCCCCGGCCGAGCAGCTCGGCGGCCAATATCAGTGTTGTGGCATGCGTATCAGTCGCGTGCCGATGGTTCGATACCACCGAGGAGGTGATTCTCCGATGCCGGCGAAGAAGAAGGCCACGAAGAAGAAGGCTGCCAAGAAGGGTGGAAAGAAGAAGAAGTAAATTGATTTAGGACCTGGCACGTCCTTGGGGATTGGTTGGCGCCTGACGTCGGCCAATCCCCGTTTTTGTTCCACGTTGCGAGTGCCGGCCGTGTGCGAACGGGATGAAGCACGCAAAGGGAACGTGTTTCGTATCGCCGCACGCCGCTACAAAACGACGCAGCTGGAGGCTTTGCGCTAGGGCTGGCCGGTTTTCCTCCAGTTCGTTGCAGCGGCCCGCTCACGGAAGGGCGGGCCGTTTGCGTTTCCCTCCCCGCGTCGCCCCGCCTTGCGCCCTCCGCTATAGTCACGGGTTCCGGCCGCATAGCTCCCGTCGCCAGGAACCGGCAGGCGATCGGGTTCCAACCGCAGCGCGCGAGAGGACCCTCTTGTGAACCCGGCTCCCGGCCGCGACTTCATCCAGGTCCGCGGCGCCCGCCAGCACAACCTCAAGAACCTCGACGTCGACATTCCGCGGGGCCGGATCACGGTGATCACCGGCGTTTCGGGGTCGGGCAAGTCGTCGCTCGCGTTCGACACGCTGTACGCCGAGGGCCAGCGCCGCTACGTGGAGTCGGTGTCCACCTACGCCAAGCAGTATCTCGATCGGCTGCCGCGGCCGGACGTCGACGGGATCGCGGGGCTGACGCCGGCGATCGCCATCCAGCAGCTCGCGCCGGCGCGCAGCGCCCGTTCGACGGTGGGCACCACGACCGAGCTCTACGACTTCCTGCGCCTGCTGTTCGCGCGGCTCGGGACCGTCCACTGCCCGGATTGCGACCGCCCGGTGGCGGCGGATTCGCCGGACAGCATCACGCGCGAGTCCGCGGCGTGGCAGCCCGGCGAGCCGGTGATCGTGGTCGCGGCGGTCACGCGGCCCGCCGGCATGAGCTGGGAGGAGCACGCCGGTCATCTGCTCAAGGCCGGCTACACGCGCATCCTCTCGAACGACGCGATCACGCCGCTCGATCCGCTGCCGCGCCTGGGCAAGGCGGAGCGCACCGTGCGCGTGGTGGTCGACCGGTTCACGTGGCAGCCGGGTGAAGCGTCGCGGCTCGCCGAGGCCGCGGAGGCGGCGTTCCGCCGCGGCGAGGGCCGGCTCGAATTGCGCCATGGCGAGGGTCCGTTCGAGCCGCGCAGCGAGCGCTGGGAGTGTTCCGCATGCGGTGGGGCCGCGGTGCGGCCAGAGCCGAACCTGTTCTCGTTCAACAGCCCGATCGGCGTGTGCCCGGCGTGCCGCGGCTTCGGCAACGTGCTCACGTTCCAGCGCTCGCTGATCGTGCCGGATCCGTCGCTCACGCTGCGGGAGGGTGCGATCCGGCCGTGGGCGGGATCGTGGAAGAAGCTATTCTGGCCCCGGGTCGAGAAGCTCGCCGCCGAGCGCGGGATCGCGCTCGACATGCCGTGGCGCCGGCTGCCCGCGGCGCAGCGCGAGCTGCTGATGGACGGCGGACCCGGCTTCCGCGGCGCGATCCCGTTCCTCGAGCGGCTGGCGCAGAAGAGCTACTCCGTCGGCAACCGGTTCGTGGTGAAGAAGTACCAGACCGCGGTGCCGTGCGCCGCGTGCGGCGGCTCGCGGCTGCGGCCCGAGGCGCTGCGCGTGCGGCTCGGCGGCCGGACGATCGCGGACGTGAACGCGATGACGGTGAGCACGGTGTCGGAGTACTTCGCGGCGCTGGAGTTCTCGGCGAGCGAGCGCGGGATCGCGGGGCCGGTGCTGAGCGAGCTGGACCACCGGCTCGAGTTCCTGCGGCGCGTCGACCTCGGCTACCTCACGCTCGACCGGCTCACGCGCACGCTGTCCGGGGGCGAGGCGCAGCGGATCGAGCTGGCGAATGCGCTGGGCGCGAACCTGGCCGACACGCTCTACGTCCTCGACGAGCCGACGATCGGCCTGCACCCGCGCGATACCGACCGGCTCACCGCGATCCTGGGCGAGCTCGCCGGCCGCGGCAACACGCTGGTGGTGGTGGAGCACGAGCCGCGCGTGATGAGCGTGGCCGAGCACGTGATCGACATGGGCCCGGGCGCGGGGGAGCGCGGCGGCGAGATCCTCTACGCCGGTCCTGGCGGGGCGGCGCTCGCCGCCGCCGCCACGGACACCGCCCGCTACCTGAGGCGCGAGAAGCGCGTCACCCGCAAGCGCGTGACGGGCCAGCCCCGCAAGTTCATCACGGTCGAGGGCGCCACCGAGCACAACCTCGAGGACGTCACCGCGCGGTTTCCGCTGGGGCGGCTGACGGCCGTGACCGGCGTATCGGGCTCGGGCAAGAGCGCGCTGGTCGAGGACGTGCTGTTCCGCGCCGCTCAGGTGGTGTTCGAGGAGCGCGCGCCCGAGCCGCCCGGCGCCCATCGCTCGATCACGGGGCTCGACGCGCTCGAGCGGGTGGTGATGGTCGACCAGTCGCCGATCGGACGCTCGCCGCGCTCCTGCCCGGTCACCTACCTCGGTGCCTACGCTCCGCTGCGCGAGATCTACGGGCGCCAGCCGGTCGCGCTCGCGAAGGGTCTCAAGGACGGCGCGTTCTCGTTCAACACCACGGGCGGGCGCTGCGAGACCTGTGAGGGCGCGGGCTCGGTGACGGTCGAGATGTACTTCCTCGCCGACCTCGTGGTGCCGTGCGAGGACTGCGACGGCGCGCGGTTCCGCCGCGAGGTGCTGGATGTCCGCTACCGCGGGCTCAACATCCGGCAGGCGCTCGACCTCACCGCCGACCAGGCGTTCGAGCACTTCGCCGCCGAGCCGCGGTTCACGCGCGCGCTCCACATCCTGCGCCGCGTGGGGCTCGGGTACCTCACGCTCGGCCAGCCGTCGAACCAGCTGTCCGGGGGGGAGGCGCAGCGGCTCAAGATCGCGCGCGAACTGGGTGCGCGGGGCGCCGGGCCCACGCTCTACCTGCTCGACGAGCCGACCGTCGGACTGCACTGGTCCGACATCCAGCAGCTGCTCACGGTGCTCGACGATCTCGTCGCGCGCGGCGACACCGTGGTCGTCGTCGAGCACAACCTCGACGTCATCCGAAATTGCGACTGGATCGTGGACCTCGGTCCCGAGGGCGGCGACGGCGGCGGCCGGCTGATGGCCGAGGGCCCGCCGGAAACGGTCGCCGCGACGCCGGAGTCCTGGACCGGTCGCTACCTGCGCGAGGAGGAGTCGCTGGCGGCGGCGGAGTCGTAGCGCCCCGCACCGACGAGGATCGCGTGGGCGAGGCGCCCGATGGAATCGTCCGGCGCCGTTCGCTCGATCACGGCGAGTTGGGCGAGCGCCGCGTCGGGCCGGCCGGACCGCAGCAGCGCGACGCTGTAGGCGAACCGCAGCCGGGGTTCGTCCGGATAGCGGACGAGCACGCGTTCGAGGAACGCGGGTGCCGGGCGTGACCAGTGATACCGCGTCATGAGCTCGGCGATCGCGATCGCGGCCGCGGCCCCGGTTCCCGCGTGCCACATGAATCCCGCCCCGACGGGTACGAACACCTCGCGATCGAGATACGCATTGCTCCAATCGTGAACGTAGGCGACCCGGGTCACGCCGGGTAAGAACACCCGCGCGACCCGGCCGGAGTCGGACAGCGCCTCGACCAGATCGTAGCCCTGGTCGCGAACCTCCGGATACTCGCGTCCCGAGCGCGCGCCGAACGTGCGTGAGGCCCCCGTGGGGCTGAAGAATACGAGGTCACGGGTCGCGGGCGTCAGGTTCCCGCGCAGCGATTCCCCGACGTTGCGTTCCACCTGAATTCCGCGCAGGAACGGGTCGAGCAGCAGGTCCGAGTGCTCCACCATGGCATGCAGCCGGTGGTCGATCGTGGCATTGGCCTGGATCGCGTAGGCCGCGGCGATCGCGCCCGCCACGGCCGGCACCGCCAGGCGACGGAGCCGGGGCCGGCTCCGCGAAACCGCGGCGCCGGTCAGCGCCTCGATGGCCGTCGCCAGCGCCACCGCGAGGCCGGCGCTGGCGGCGTATGCGTAGTGTCCGTATGCCCGGTTCGCGAGCAGCAGCACCGGCAGCAGGCCCAGCACCCACCAGCCGGTGCCGAACATCAGCAGGGATCGGACGCGCCCCCGGTCCCGCCGCGCGGCGAGCCAGGCGCCGGCGAGCACGACCACCGCGGGCACTGCCACCCGCCACGCGGCCGGATCCCACGCGCCCACGCGATCGGGCAGCGTCGTCCACACGGAGACGAACCACGACAGGTAGGTGGCGAGATTGCGAACGACGTTCATCCCCGGAGCGATGGCGTACGGGGTGCCTGAGGAGGACGGCTGGATCGCGAAGAACGCCACCGCGGCGATCACGGAAATTGCGGGCAGCGCGAGCCGGGAGGCGAGGGCCGGCCGCGGCCGGGCCGGTTCGGGCGGCGCGACGCCGGGCGCCGCCGCGTCCTGGGCGACCGGACGCCGGTCCTCGAATGGCGGCACGATCCACAGCAGGAATGGCATGGCGAGGATCGATTCCTTGCTGAGCAGGCCGAGCACGAATAGCGCCGCGGCGACCGGCGTGGAACCACGGGCGCGCCGCTGCAGCACCCACCACGCCAGCAGCCAGCAGGTGAGCGCGAGCGAATCGTTGAGGGTGACGGCGCGATGCAGCACGGTGACGAACAGCGGGCACGCGCCGAACACGATCACGGCGAGCGTCGCGGCGGTGCGCGAGCCGCCCTGGCGCCGCGCCACGAGGAACAGCAGACCGCAATTCGCCAGGTGCACAGCGAGATTCACCGCCATGAACGGCGCGGGAACGGCCCCGAACAGCTTCAGCATCACCCGGAAGTAGACGACCTGGCTCAGGATGCGCCAGATCATGGCCGGCGTCGGCAGGATTCCCAGCGCCTGCTCCATGTGCAGACAATCGTCCGGGGCGAAGAACGAACTCAGCGCGCGCCGCTGGACGACCGCCACGACGAGCAGCGCGAGGCCGAGGATCAGGAGCGATCCCGGCGCCACCGGCGAACGCCGCGCGCGACCCGGACGACCTGCGGGTGTTGCGGAGTTTCCCAGGCGCCCTCCGCCATTCATGTCCCGTACCGTGAAACTAGCTGTTCGCCAGCTCCTCGGGCAGCGCGCGGTCGAGCGCCACGGTGCGGGCCTCGGTGATGCCGAGCACCGCGTCCTCGACCACGATGCCACGGATCAGCTCGAACGGCACGAGCTCGAAGCACACGTTGCGCGGCAGCACGCCGCGCGGCGCCTCGGTCCACACTTCATCCGGGGACAGCTCCTGGATCTTGAGCGCCCCGGTCGACGCCGGCAGGAACTTGCGGCGGGTGGCGATCACGTAGACCGGCACCGAGTGCTCGCGCGCGGCGAGCGCCAGCGCGAACGAGCCGACCTTGTTCACGACGCCGCGGTCGGTGATCGCGTCGGCGCCGATCCACACCATGCGTGCGCCCGACAGCAGCATCGGCAGCGCGGCGTCGACGACCAGCCACACCGGAATGCCGGCGGCGGCGAGCCCGGCCGCGAGGGCGCGGCCCTCGAACAGCGGCCGGCTCTCCGACAGCAGCACGCGCGGCGCGCGGTTCAGGCGCTTCGCGAGCAGCAGCGCATCGCGCACGGCGGAGCTGGCCGAGAGCGTGGCGACGAACGCGTCGGTTTCGTTCAGCAGCCCGACGGCCAGCTGCGCCGCGCCGAGCTGCGCGGCGGCGAGGTCCTCGCGCTCGCTGGCGCACGACTGGCTGAGCGACTGCCGCAACTCGGGCGCACCCACTTCGCGGGACACCCCGGCGTTCGCCACCTCGAGCGCCCGGGCCGCGAGCTGGTGAACGAGCGCCATGGTGGGCTGGGAGGCCTGGGCCGCGCGCAGCCACTCGTACAGCGCCTGGCGCAGCCCGGCGGCGGCGCGGGAGCGGTCGGTGGCGAGCCAGGTCTCGAGCTCGTCCAGGAATCGCATGGCGACGCCGGTCGAGCCGGACAAGTGGTCTTCGGCCAGGCTCATGGACACTCCGGAAGCAGCGAATCTGGGCGCATGGCCGCATGGTAGCAGCTTCGTTGGCGGGGCCCGACGTGCCTGTGTTAACTTCGTCCGTTACAAAACGTTCGAACGCCGGACCTCGGCTTCGACAACCCACTGCTGTCGTTTCGGCTGCGCCCCGTACGCCCGCCATGGGCCTTCGCGCATGGCCCGGGTGTCACCTTTCGCGTCCCGACCACGGAATCCATGAACGTTTCCACGCCCGATCTGATCCAGCACCAGCTGCTGCCCCGGGTCTCCAAGCCCAACCGCTATCTCGGGAACGCGCTGCACGTCCCGCGCAAGCCGCTGGACGAGGCGTTGGTGCGGGTGCTGCTCGCGTTCCCGGATGCCTACGAGATCGGCCTGTCGAATCTGGGGATGCGGATCATCCACCACGTGCTCAACCAGCGCCCCGACACGGCCGCCGAGCTGACGTTCGCGCCGTGGCCGGACGCCGAGGCCGAGATGCGCCGCCTCGGCATCCCGCTGTTCTCGCTCGACTCGCACGCCACCGCCGACCGCTTCGACGTGATCGGGTTCTCGCTCCAGTACGAGCTCCAGTACACCAACGTGCTGATGATGCTCGACCTGGCGGGACTGCCGTTGCGCACGCTGGATCGCGATGAGCGCCACGCGCTGGTGATCGCGGGCGGCGCCCAGGCGTTCAGCCCCGAGCCGATGGCGGAGTTCATCGACGCGTTCCTGGTGGGCGACGGCGAAGAGGTGATCCACCGCATCGTCGACGCCGTGCGCGACGCCAAGGCCGCGGGCGACTCGCGGGCACGGCTGCTGCGCACGCTCGCGCACGTTCCGGGCGTCTACGTGCCGTCGGGCTACGAGCTGCGCCACACCGCGGAGGGCTGGCTGGTGCCGGTCGCGCGGCCGGGCTTCCCGTCGCGCGTGAACTCGGCGTACGTGCGGCAACTCGACAGCGCGAACTATCCGGCGGCGCCGCTGCTGCCGGTGGGCGAGATCACGCACGACCGGCTGTCGGTCGAGATCATGCGCGGCTGCACGCGCGGCTGCCGGTTCTGCCAGGCCGGGATGATCAACCGGCCGGTGCGCGAGAAGCCCGCCCAGCAGGTGGTGGAGGAGGTGCTGCGCGGCCTCGCCTCGACCGGGCTCGAAGAGGTCTCGCTGATCTCGCTGTCGACGACCGATCACACGCAGATCGTGGAACAGGTGGCGGCGCTGGCGGACGAGCTGTGCCCGACGCGGGTGCAGCTGTCGCTGCCGTCGACGCGCCCGGACAACGTGCCCACCGAAGTGGCGCGGCGCATCGCCGCCCAGAAGCAGGGCTCGATCACGCTGGCTCCGGAGGCCGGCAGCCAGCGCATGCGCGACGTCATCAACAAGAACCACACCGAGGAGGAGCTGCTCACGTCAGTCGCGACCGCGGCGCGCGAGGGCTACACCGGCGCCAAGCTGTACTTCATGTGCGGGCTGCCGGGCGAGCGCGACGACGACCTCGAGGCGATCCTCGATCTGGGGCACAAGGCGTATCAGCGCGCGCGCGAAGTCGGCAACCGCGGGTTCCGGATCACGGTGAGCGTGTCGCCGCACGTGCCCAAGCCGCACACGCCGTTCGCGTGGGCGGAGCAGGTCAGCACGGCCGAGCTCAACCGCCGCCTGGGCGTGCTGCGACAGGCCGCGCGCGGCAAGTCGGTGACGCTCAAGTACCGCGACGCCGAGACGTCGCTGCTCGAAGGCGTGTTCACCCGCGGCGACCGCCGGCTGTGCCTGGCCGTCGAGGAGGCGTACCGCCGCGGCTGCCGGTTCGACGCCTGGACGGAGCATCTGCGGTTCGCCACCTGGCTCGACGTGTTCCGTGACCTGGGGATGGATCCCGAGCGGCAGCTGATCGAGCGCTCGACCGAGCTCGAGCAGCCCTGGGACGTGATCCAGTCGCCGGTGACGAAGAAGTTCCTGGTGCGCGAGAAGCTGCGCGCCGACAAGGCGGCGATCACCGAGGACTGCCGGCTCGAAGACGTGTGCTTCTCGTGCGGCGTGGTCGAGTGCCCGCAGCGGCCGTGGGTCAAGCAGCCGCACGCGCCGCTCGACATCGCCGCGGCCCGCGCCGCGGTTGCCGCCGAATCGACGTTCGGCCGCCGCGGCCGGCGCGCGCATGCGCTGCCGTTGACGCCGCGCGCCTCCCGGTACGGTGGCGCCGGTCACGGGCTCGCCACCAGCACCCGGTTTCGCATCGTGTTTCGTAAGAGCGCGGAGATGCGGTTCACGTCGCATCTCGATCTCATGCGCACGTGGGAGCGCACGCTGCGCCGTTCGCAGCTGCCGCTTGCGTTCACCCAGGGGCATCACCCGCACCTCAAGATGTCGTTCGGGCCGCCGTTGCCGCTGGGATTTCGTTCACGGGCCGAAGCGTTCGACCTGGAGTTCTCGCAGCCGCCCGCGGTGGATCTCGCCGATCGGTTGAATGCGGTGCTGCCCGAGGGTCTCCAGGTGCTCGCGTTTCGTCCCATCCTGTTCAAGACGCCTTCGCTCATGAGTCAGCTCGACGGTGCGTCGTACCGGGTCCGCTTCCCGGCGTCGTATCTCGCCGAAGCCTGCATCGCCCCCGAGACGCTCGGGGACCGGCTGCACGCGGCGGTCTCGGAGCTGCTCGCCCGGGAGCACGTGATCGTGCGCCGGCAGAGCGAGGGCCAGACCCGCGAATTCGATGCCCGACCCTCGATTGCCGCAGTCGAAGTGACCGAAGAGGACGGCCGTCCCGCGCTCGACATGCACCTCCGCTTCACGGTGCGTGCCCAGGCGCGGCCGGACGACGTGATCGCCCTGCTGATCCCCGCGGCGGATTCCCGCACGACCGATGTCGAGCGGATGATGCTGTGGGTGGAGGCGTCCGGGCGGCGCCTCGATCCTCTCGAGCTGCTCGGCATGCGCACGACATGACGTCGAATCGCGGACCATCGGCGGCTCCCGCCGCCTGAAGGATCCCTTCGTGAAACAACGAATCGTCATCAACGCCGATTCCTACGAGACCCGCATCGCGATTCTCGAGGAGGGCGAACTGGCCGAGTTGTTCGTGGAGCGCGCGGAGCAGCGCCGCCACGTGGGCGACATCTACAAGGGCCGCGTCAACGCGGTGCTCCCCGGCATGCAGGCGGCGTTCGTCGACCTCGGGCTGACGAAGACCGGGTTCCTGCACGCCTCCGATCTCGCCGAGTCGCTGAACGAGCTCGAGGACATCTCCGATCTCGAGGAGAACGGCGACCGCCACCGGCGCCGCCGCGCTCCCGTCCCGAAGATCGAGGACCATCTCAAGAAGGGCCAGGAGATCCTGGTCCAGATCACCAAGGAGTCGATCGGCACCAAGGGGCCGCGCGTCACCCAGCAGCTCAGCCTGCCGGGGCGGTTCTGCGTGCTGATGCCCGGCGTGGAGCACGTCGGAGTGTCCCGGCGCATCGAGGACCGGGCCGAGCGCCAGCGCATCAAGGCGATCATCAACGATCTCAAGCCCAAGGGCGTGGGACTGATCGCCCGCACCGCCGGCGAGGGCAAGGGCGATCCCGACTTCGACGCCGACGTGAAGCACCTGACGCGGCTGTGGCAGAAGCTCGACCGCAAGGCGGCGTCGGTGCGCGCGCCCGCGCTCGTGCACCGCGAGCTCGAAATGACTGCGAGCCTGATCCGCGACCTGTTCACCGACGACGTGGAAGAGGTGTGGATCGACGACAAGGACTCGTTCGCCGAGATCCAGAGCTACCTCAAGGCCGTGTCGCCCGAGCTGCGGGACCGGGTCCAGCTCTACAAGGGCACCGATCCGATCTTCGACGCGTTCGAGATCGAGCCCCAGATCGAGAAGACGTTCGAGCGCAAGGTGTGGCTCAAGAAGGGCGGCTACATCTGCATCGACCACACCGAGGCGCTGGTGGCGGTCGACGTGAACACCGGCCGGTTCACCGGCAAGAAGAACCAGGAGGAGACGATCTTCCGCACCAACATGGAGGCCGCGAAGGAGGTGCCGCGCCAGCTCAGGCTGCGCGACATCGGCGGCATCATCGTGGTCGACTTCATCGATATGGAGATCGAGGCGAACAAGCGCGCGGTGCTCGAGGAGATCCGCAACGAGCTGCGCAAGGATCGCGCGCGCACCAAGGCGTTCGCCGTGTCGGACCTGGGACTGATCGAGATGACGCGCCAGCGCGAGCGCTCGAGCCTGCTGCACTATTATACCGAGGACTGCCCCCACTGCGGCGGCCTGGGCAAGGTGCCGTCGCCCGAGACGATGCTGGTCAAGCTCGAGCGGCTGATGCGCCGGGTGCGCGCGATGGGCACCGAGAAGCGCATCACCGTGAAGGTGGCGCCCGAGATCGCGCTGTTCTTCGTCGAGCAGGAGGGCCGGCGGTTCGCCGAGCTGGAGAAGCGCTTCCGGCTGCAGGTCGACCTCAAGGACGACCCCCAGCTCAAGCGCGGCGAGATGAAGGTGTACACCGAGAAGAAGCTCGACATCTCGAAGCAGGTGGTGGGGGCGGTGCCCGGCACGTAATCGCCGAAGGCGTACCTTGGGCCCTGGCCCGTGCCGGCGTCGGCCGCGCGGCTACGACATGATCTTGCGGAAGCTCAGCGGCCGCTGCAGCCGCTCGAATCCCGTGCGCGCGGGCTGGTCCATCTCGGCGATCACGCGCTCGAGGTGGCGCATGTTGTTCATGTCGTCCACCACGTTCTGGTTCGGCGGCTGCGTCTGCACGAGCATCACGAGCCGCACGGAGCTGCGCAGGTAGTTCCAGACCTCGCCGGCGGCGCGCGACGGCGGATAGCCCGGCAGGATCACGACCACGTCGGATTCCTCCGGCACCTGCGCCAGCGACGACACTGCGTTGATGTCCGCGGGCCAGCCGTCCAGCGACAGCACCACGTGCGAGAGGCCGCGCACCTGCGTCAGGTCGTTCACCTCGGACACGTTCGGCACGTGCGAGAAATGCACCGTGGTCCCGATGCGCATGTCGGTGCGGTCCAGCAGCAGCGGCACCCCCGTGGCGGAGCCCTTCGTGGCCGGGGTGGAGTCGGCGCCGGGCTGCGCTCCCAGCCGGGATCCGTTCGCCATGCAGCCCACCGTCAGCCCGGCGGCGAACACCGCCGCGATCTTCCACGCGTTGCCCTGGTTCATGCGGTTCATGGCGGAGCACTCCGATGCCGGCCGGATCGCGCAGGCACCCCCTGCGCTTTACCCCCGGCGGCTCACCGCCACCCGGAGCACGAGCCCCACTCTACTGCAGCTGCACCTCACGGGCGGTGGTGGTGGAATCCGCGCGCGCCAGCAGCCCGCCGGGGCGCGCTGCGTAACGGCGCGGCGCGCCCCGCGGCGGGGTGCGGTCAAGTCCGGGCGCGACCGCGAGGTCGAGATGCCCGGTGGGGGTCAGGAGCGGACCCGAGTCGGCCTGCATCCGCTCGAGACGGGGTCCGCCATGCGGCGGCTGGATTGTGGGGTGCGGCCGCGCGTCATGGGCGACGGGGCCCACGAGCTCGTGGCTCATCGGGATGCAGAGCACGAACACCGCGAAACAAAAGCATGGGAATGGCGGCAGGATGGCGCGGCGCATGGTGGCGGACTCGATGTCGGGGCAAGGAACACAGTTCTGGCGCCATCCTGCTACGTTCTGCGCCGGCGTTCAAGAGTGTAAACGAACGTAAACCCGGGTTTTTTTCGTGAGGTTTAGCCGCATCGAACGCTCGTGAACCCCGACCGCATTTGACTGCGCTCGCGCGGGCGTGTTACAAACCACGGTCACTATTCCTCTGGCCTCCGGTAGGTGCCGTCCTGCGGCGATTCCGGGCGGCTCCAAACCGCAAAGCCCCAAGATTCGGAGTGTTGGCGTGTACGCCATCGTGAACATCAATGGAATTCAGACCCGGGTCACCCCGGACGAAGTCGTCTCGGTGGCGCGGCTCACCGGTGACATCGGTCAGCAGCTCACGTTCGACAGCGTGCTGCTGCTGGCGGACGGCGACTCGATCACCGTCGGCCAGCCGTACGTGAAGGGCGCCAGCATGGTCGCGGAAGTCGTCGATCACATGCGCGGCCCCAAGCTCAAGATCTTCAAGTTCAAACGCCGCCGGGAATATCGCCGTCGCAAGGGTCACCGCGACGAGCTCACGCGCATCCGCGTGACCGCGATCCAGGTCTAGGGGCACACGGGAGCAAGTCATGGCTCATAAAAAAGGTCAGTCCTCGTCCAAGAACGGCCGCGAATCGAACGCGCAGCGGCTCGGCGTCAAGCGCTTCGGCGGCGAGCGTGTGCCGGCGGGTTCGATCATCGTCCGCCAGCGCGGCACCCGGTTCTTTCCGGGCACCAACGTCGGCCGCGGCAAGGACGACACGCTGTTCGCCATGATCGACGGCGAGGTGAAGTTCGTGCGCTACAAGGGCACGCGCAAGAAGGTTCATGTCATCGCGGTCGAATCCTCGCTGAACTGAATCACGGGGTTCCGCGAACGCCACGTCGCCGCGACCTGGTCGCAGTGACGTGGCGTTTGTCATGACCGGGAGTTCGAACATTCGAGCCGCCGCTCGGGCGGTCCGACACCACTACGTTCCGGCGCCGCGATTCCGAGCCGGCACCGGTCGCCAGGGAGGATGCCAGTGAAGAACAGAGTCGCGGTCATCGGAGCGGGCAACGTCGGCGCCAGCACGGCGCTGTACATCGCCGAACGCGGGCTCGCGGACGTGGTGCTGATCGATCGTCCCGAGCTGGACGGCATGCCGCAGGGCAAGGCGCTCGACATGCAGCAATCGTCGCCGCTGTGGCGCACGGGCGGCAGCATCACCGGCGCCACGGACCTCGCCGCGGTCAAGGGCGCGAACGTGGTGGTGATGACCGCCGGCTTCCCGCGCAAGCCGGGCATGTCGCGCAGCGACCTGCTGAAGGCGAACGCCGACATCATCCGGCCGGCGGCGGAGGCGGTGAAGCAGCACGCGCCCAACGCGTTCGTCGTCGTGGTCACGAACCCGCTCGACGTGATGGCGCACCTGTTCTGGAAGACCACCGGGTTCCCCAAGCACCGCGTGATCGGCATGGCCGGCATCCTCGACAGCGCGCGGTTCCGCGCGTTCCTCGCCATGGAGCTCGGCGTGTCGGCCGCGGACGTGCAGGCGATGGTGCTCGGCGGCCACGGCGATTCCATGGTGCCGCTGCCGCGCTACACCACGGTCGGCGGCATCGCGGTGACCGAGCTGATCCCGGCGGACCGGCTGAACGCGATCATCCAGCGCACCCGCGACGGTGGCGCCGAGATCGTGAAGCTGCTGAAGACCGGTTCGGCGTACTACGCGCCGGCGATGTCCGCGGTCGAGATGGTCGCGGCGCTGCTCACCGACCAGAAGCGCCTGGTGCCGTGCTCGGTGCTGCTCGATGGCCAGTACGGGCTGCGCGACCTGTTCATCGGCGTGCCGGTCGTGATCGGCGGCAACGGCATCGAGAAGGTGATCGAGCTCAAGCTGTCGGCCGAGGAGACCGCGGCGCTCCACAAGAGCGGCAAGGACGTGGCGGACATGATCGCGGAGCTCGCGGTCGGAGTGTGAACGTACCGGGCCTCGATCCGCGCGCCGTGCTGGGCGTCATCCCCGCCCGGTACGGCGCGTCCCGGTTTCCGGGCAAGCCGCTGGCGACGCTGTGGGGCAAGCCGATGCTGCAGCACGTGTGGGAGCGCGCCCGCAACGCCCGCGGCATCGACGAGCTGGTGATTGCGACCGACGACGCGCGCATCGCGTCCGCGGCGCGCGGCTTCGGCGCCGACGTGGCGATGACCTCGGCGGCGTGCGCGAGCGGCACCGACCGCGTGGCCGAGGTGGCGCGGCAGCGGCCGCACCTGGGGCTCGTGCTCAATCTCCAGGGCGACGAACCGGAGCTCGAGACCGCCGCCGTCACGCGGCTCGTGGAGGTGATGCGCGCGGACCCGGCGCTGCGCATGGGAACGATCGCGCATCACGAGCCGGATCTGGCTCAGCTGGCGTCGGAACACGTGGTGAAGGTGGTGGTGGACGCCGGCGGGTGTGCGCTCTACTTTAGCCGGGCGGATCTGGCCCAGGCCTCGCGCGGCGGGCCCGCGTTGCGCCATGCCGGCGTGTATGCGTTCCGGCGTGAGCTGCTGCTCGAATTCGCCGCCTGGCCGCCGGGGGCGCTGGAGCTGGCGGAGCGGCTCGAGCAGTTGCGCGCGGTCGAGCGCGGCGTGCGCATCCGGGTGGTGGTGGGGGAGCGGCCGTTCGCCGGAGTCGATACACCGGAGCAGCTCGCGGCGCTGGAATTGCGCGGCCCGCGCGGCTGAGCAGGGATGCCTACCGGCAGCAATCCGCGAAGGGGTTGAACGCATGGCCAAGATCGTCGTCGTCACCGGGGGCGTCGTCAGCTCGCTCGGCAAGGGCATCGCCGCCGCATCGCTCGGACTGCTGCTCAAGGCGCGGGGGCTGCGGGTCACGCTGCAGAAGCTCGACCCCTACCTCAACATCGACCCGGGCACGATGAGCCCGTTCCAGCACGGCGAGGTGTTCGTCACCGACGACGGCGCCGAGACCGATCTCGACCTCGGGCACTACGAGCGGTTCACCGGCGCGTCGGTCACCCGCGGCCACAACGTCACGGCCGGCCAGGTGTACGACGCCATCCTGTCGAAGGAGCGCCGCGGCGACTACCTCGGGCGCACGGTGCAGGTGATCCCGCACGTGACGGACGAGATCAAGAAGCGCATCACCGGGCTCGCGCTCGCAACCCAGGCCGACGTCCACATCGTCGAGATCGGCGGCACCGTCGGCGACATCGAGTCGCTGCCGTTCCTCGAGGCGGTGCGCCAGCTCAAGCTGGAACACCGCCGCGATGTGCTGTTCGTCCACGTCACGCTGCTGCCGTACATCAAGGCGGCGGGCGAGATGAAGACCAAGCCCACCCAGCACAGCGTGAAGGAGTTGCGCGAGATCGGCATCCAGCCCGACGTGCTGCTGTGCCGCAGCGAGCAGCCGCTCACCACCGACCTGCGCGAGAAGATCGCGCTGTTCTGCAACGTGCCGACCGAGAACGTGATCGACGCCACCGACGTCGACTCGATCTACGACGTGCCGGTGGTGTTCCACCAGGGCGGGCTCGACGACGTCGTGGTGCGCGAGCTGGCGATCGACACCGGCGCGCCGGACCTGACCGCGTGGCGCGACTACCTGGACCGCGTGCACCACCCGTCGCGCGAGTGCGACGTCGCGGTGGTCGGCAAGTACACGCACGTGCGCGACGCGTACAAGAGCATCATCGAGTCGTTCGTGCACGCGGGCGCGGTGCACCGGGCCCGCGTGCGGCTGGTGTGGATCGAGGGCGAGGAGATCGAGCAGAAGGGCGCCGCGGAGCTGCTGCGCAACGTCGACGGCGTGGTGGTGCCCGGCGGGTTCGGCGAACGCGGCATCGAAGGCAAGATCGCCGCGGCGCGCTGGGCGCGCGAGCGCGGCGTGCCGTACCTCGGGCTGTGCCTCGGCATGCAGGTGGCCACGATCGAGTTCGCGCGCAACGTGGCGGGCTGGTCCGACGCCAACTCCACCGAGTTCGACACCACGTCCGAACACAAGGTGATCGATCTGCTCGCGGACCAGCAGGGCATCACCGACAAGGGCGGCACCATGCGGCTCGGCGCCTATCGCTGCTCGCTCAAGGAGGGCAGCCTCGCCGCGCGCGCGTACGGCGCCGCCGAGACCGAGGAGCGTCACCGCCACCGCTACGAGTTCAACAACCGTTACGCCCAGCAACTGCAGTCGCACGGCCTCGTGCTGTCGGGCCGCTGCGTCGGCCGGGAGCTGATCGAGATCATCGAGCTGCCGGATCATCCGTGGTACCTGGCGGTGCAGTTCCATCCGGAGCTCAAGTCGCGGCCGCACGAGCCGCACCCGCTGTTCGTGGACTTCGTGCGCGCGGCGCTCGAGCGCCGCCGCGCCCGGCTCGGGGACAACGCCTACCTCGCGGCCGCGGACGAGCCTGCGGCCGGGGAGCAGCGCCGGGAGCGGGCGGCCGGCCGGTGAGCCGCACGTTCGACATCGGCGGCGCCCGCGTCGGCGGCGCGCCGCTGCTGGTGATCGCGGGCCCGTGCGTGGTCGAGAGCGCCGAGCTGTGCCTCGAGGTGGGCCGGGCGATGCAGGACGCGTGCGCCGCGCGCGGCCTGCCCTACGTGTTCAAGGCGTCCTACCGCAAGGCGAACCGCTCGAGCGGCCGGTCCTTCGCCGGGCTGCCGCTGGACGAGGCGCTGGCGGCGCTGGCGCGCGTGCGCCGCGAGCTGGGCGTGCCGGTGCTCACCGACGTGCACGAGCCCGGCGAGTGCGAGGCGGCGGCCGCGGTGGCGGACTGTCTCCAGATTCCCGCGTTCCTGTCGCGTCAGACGGCACTGCTCGTCGCCGCGGCGCGCACCGGCCGGGCGGTGAACGTGAAGAAGGGCCAGTTCCTGGCGCCCGACGACATGCGGCAGGTCGTGGACAAACTGGGAGCGGCGGGCTGCGAGCGGATCCTGCTCACCGAGCGCGGCACCACGTTCGGCTATCACGACCTGGTCGTCGACATGCGCGGGCTGGTGGTGATGCGCCGCCTCGGCTGGCCGGTGGTGTACGACGCCACCCACAGCCTGCAGCGCCCCGGGGGTACCGAGACCGGCGGCGACCGCAGCTTCGCCCGGCCGCTCGCGCGCGCGGCGGTGGCGTGCGGCGTCGACGGCGTGTTCTTCGAGACGCACCCGGACCCCGCGCGCGCGCTGTCGGACGCGGCGACCCAGCTGCCGCTCGCCGAGGCCCCGGAGCTGCTCGACGAGCTGGTGCGCGTGCGCGACGCCGCGGCGGAGCGCGCCCATGCCTGAGCGCCGCCGTGCACCCGCGCGCCGCGGCCCGGCGCCGGTGAAGCGTGGCGGCCCCGCGTCCCGCGGCGCGCCGGCGGGGCGGGCCAGGCCCGGCGCCCGCGCGGCCGCGACCCGCGCCGCCGTGCCGATCGCGGGGCCGGTGCGGATCCTGTTCCTCGACGTGGACGGCACGCTCACCGACGGCACGATCACGTTCGACGGCGCGGGCGACGGCCGCAGCTTCTGGATCCGCGACGGGCTCGCGCTCAAGTGGGCGCAGGACCTGGGCGTGCTGCCGGTGGTGATCTCGGGCCGCGGCTCGCTCGCGGTCGAGGGCCGCATGCGTGATCTGGGGCTCGAATTCTACCTGGGCGTCGCCGACAAGGTCGCGGTCGCGGAGCGCGTGCTGGCGCGCGAGCGCGCGGGCTGGGAGTCGTGCGCGATGGCCGGCGACGACCTGCCCGACGTGGCCCTGATGCGGCGCGTGGCGTGGCCGATCGCCGTGGGCGACGCCGACCCGGAGGTGAAGCGCGTGGCGAAGACGGTGACGCGCGCGGGCGGCGGCCGCGGCGCGGTGCGCGAGATCGTGACGAGCATCCTCCAGCACAACGGCACCTGGCAGCAGGTGCTCGACCGCTACCAGGTGCCCGCGGCCCCGCGATCCCGTCCGAGGTCACGATGACCGCCCCCGCGAACGCGGCCGCGCTGCTCGAGCGGGCGCGCGAGGTGGTGCGGATCGAGGCGGCCGCGGTGGCGGCGCTCGAGGCCCGCATCGGCGACGAGTTCCTGCGCGCCGTCGATCTGCTCGCGGCGTGCCGGGGCAAGGTCGTGGTGTCGGGCGTCGGCAAGTCCGGACTGCTGGCGCACCAGGTCGCGGCGACGCTCACGAGCGTGGGCACGCCGGCGGTGTTCCTGCATCCGACGGACGCCATGCACGGCGACGCCGGGCTGTTCGCGACGGGCGACGCAGCGCTGTTCCTGTCGAAGAGCGGGGCCAGCGACGAGTTGCTGGCGCTGTTGCCCTACGTCGAGCGTCATGGCATTCCGCTGCTGTCGATCGTGGCGGCGCCGCAGTCGTCGCTGGCGCGCCGCAGCACGGTGGCGCTGGTCACCGGTCCGCTGCGCGAGGCGTGCCCGATGGACCTGACGCCCACGACCAGCCTCACGGTCGCCCACGTGGTGACCGACGCGCTGGCCGTGGCGCTGCTCGAGCGGCGGGGCGTGAGCCCCGAGGACTTCCGGTTCCTGCATCCGGGCGGGCTGCTCGGGCGCGTGGCGTCGCGCCGCGTCGCCGAACGGATGCACGCGGGGGCTGCGCTGCCGGCGGTGCCGCTCGGGGCCACGCTGCGGGAGGTCATGCTCGAGATCATGGAGAAGCGGCTGGGGATGGCGGTCGTGCTCGACGCGTCGGGCACGCTCGCCGGGGTGATCAGCGACGGGGACTTCAAGCGCATCCTGATGCGCCATCCGGATCCGTGGCACCTGACCGCGGCCGAGGTCATGACGGCGCGGCCGAGCACGATCGATCCCGACACGCACGTCGCGGCAGCGGTTCGGGCGATGGAGGAGCGGGCGGAGGGTCCGATCACGGCGCTCGTCGTCGTGGACTCCGACGGGCGGCCGCTCGGCATTCTGCATCTTCACGACTGCCTGAGAGCTGGCGTCTAGCAGGCTGCAGAAGACGCTCGATGGCTGCGTTGGCTGGTCGCTTTAGCAGCGATGCCCTTCGGGGTGAGGTTCGGAGCAGCGATGCCGTTCGGGGTGAGGTTCGGAGCAGCGAAGCCGTTCGGGGTGAGATTCCTCCGGCGGGGACGCTCGGCCCCGCCCTCCTGGCGGGGCCTCGCTACTCGCGCAGCGCTCCGTGCATCCCTGCACTCCCGCGCTGCGCTCGGTCCCCGCCTCCGGAACCTCACCCCGAACGGCTTCGCGGCACGGGGTTGCGTGTCAAATTCTGGTCCACGCCTGCGCTCGGTCCACGCCTGCGGAACCCTACCCCTCACTCTTAGCCGCCTTGCATTTGGGCCTCTTCAGCAGCTGCGAGTAGCCGGGTTTGGGTGCCCCCGCCGGCCGGGGCGCACTGCAACGCGCCCGCCATCGCTCGGCCGCTCCGTGAATCCCAATGGGATGTAGGCAGAAGTGCGATTCGTCCACGCCCCGGACGCCGTCCGGTGGCAGATCCGGGACGGGGGGGACCCGAAGTGGTCGCGGATGACCATTCCGTGGTCAAGATGGCGCTCGAAAATACCGATAAGGTCTTGGAATTGCTGCGAATTGCTGACTGCACCCAGTTTGGCACACACCGTGCTTGCGGCACGCACGGACCCTTTGTTAGCGTGAGCCAATACACCACGGCTCATCCCTCACGCATCCGGAAGTCCATCATGCGACAGCGTCGTTGGAAGTCGATCCTCGTTCGGTCGGGGCTCCTCGCCGTTCTCACGGCGGGTGCCCTCGCGGGCTGCTCGCAGAAGCGGTCGGTGAGTCCTGCCGCGATGACGGGCGAGCTTCCGGACCAGGAAGTCAGCGACTTCGCGATCACCGAGACCGATGCCGGTCACGTGGACTGGAAGCTCTATGCCCACGACGCCGCCACCTATAGCGCCCGCGATCTGATCCTGGCGCACCAGGTGCGCATCGATTTCTTCGACGACCAGGCGAAGCAGTCCTCGGAGCTGGTCGCCGCGAAGGGCGAGATCAACCAGCGCACCCGCAACATGACCGCGCGCGGCAACGTGGTGCTCCAGACCACCGAGGGCACCCGGATGTCGAGCGACGTGCTGACGTTCCTGAACAAGGAGCAGAAGGTCGTGGTGCCGATCGATCACCTGGTGCGGGTGGAGCGCGGCGGCGACGTGCTCACCGGCTACGGCTTCGAGAGCGACCCCAATCTCCGGCACTTCGAATTCAAGCGCCAGGTGCAGGCCACCGTGCGCATCGGGACCGGCGGCCTCATCCAGTCGGGCGGCGGCAAATGACCGTGAACGCCGAGCCCCGCGAACACGACGCCGCCCCCGGCGTAGCCGGCCGCGAGCTCCGGGCCGAGCACCTGGTGCGCTACTACGGCAAGTGGCGCGTGGTGAGCGACGTGTCCATCCACGTGCGCCGTGGCGAGGTCGTGGGGCTCCTGGGGCCGAACGGCGCCGGCAAGACCACGACGTTCTACATGATCGTCGGACTGCTGCGCCCGTCGCAGGGCACGATCGCGATGGACGGCGAGGACATCACCGACGAGCCCGTGTATCTGAGGGCGCGCCGTGGGCTCGGCTATCTGGCCCAGGAGCCGAGCGTGTTCCGCCGGCTGACCGTGCGCGAGAACGTTCTCGCGGTGCTCGAGACCATGAAGATGACCCCGGCGGCGCGCGCGGACCGGCTGGCCCAGCTGCTCGACGACCTCAACCTGACCCAACTCGCCGACCGCGTCGCGAGCAAGCTGTCGGGCGGCGAGCGGCGGCGCGTCGAGATCACGCGCGCGCTGGCGCGCCAGCCGTTCTACATGCTGCTCGACGAGCCGTTCGTCGGCATCGATCCCATCGCCGTTTCCGAGATCCAGGACATCGTGGGCCGCCTGCGCGACCGGGGTCTCGGCGTGCTCATCACCGATCACAACGTGCGGGAGACGCTCCGCATCACGGATCGGGCCTACATCATGTACGAAGGCAGAATCCTGCTGCAGGGCACCGCGGAGGAGCTGGCCCGGGATCCGCGTGCCCGGGAGATCTACCTCGGAGAACGCTTCAGCCTCTAGGAGTCGACGACCCATCATGGACATGAAGCCTTCGCTCAATCTGTCGATGCGCCCGGCGCTGATCATGACGCCGCGGCTGCAGCAGGCCTTGAAGCTCCTGCAGGTGCCGACGCTCGAGCTCCAGCAGATCCTCAAGCAGGAGATCATGCAGAATCCGCTGCTCGAAGAGGTGGACGAGATCACCGACAACGAGGATCTCGACCGCGAGGACTCGCCGGAGGAGACCGCGAACGAGGAGGGCGAGACGCCGAGCGAGGAGGATCCGATCGACTGGTCGGACTACATGCAGGACGGACTCGACCGCACCTACGTGCCGCAGAGCGAGACCAGCATGGAGTTCCTCGAGAAGGTGCCGGTCACCCGCGGCACGCTGGCCGAGAGCCTGATGGAGCAGCTGCACTTCCTGAACCTGCCGCGCGAGCGCATGGCGGTCGCGGAGTTCCTCGTCGGATCGATCGACGACAGCGGCTGGCTCGCCAGCTCGCTCGACGAGATCTCCGAGGCGATCGGCCGGCCGGTCGAGGACATCGAGCGCGTGCTGTGCGTGATCCAGGCGCTCGAGCCGGTGGGGGTGGGCGCGCGCAACCTGCGGGAGTGCCTGCTGATCCAGCTCGAGGCGCGCGGCGAGAAGGACACGCTGCCGTGGAAGATCATCCACGACCACTTCGACCATCTCGTGAACCGGCGGTTCCCCGAGATCGCCCGGCAGCTCAAGTGCACGGCGGAGGACGTCCAGGCCGCCGCCGACGTGATCGCCACGCTGAATCCGCGCCCCGGCCTGCAGGTGTCGAGCGAGGAGCCCAAGTACGTCACGCCCGACCTGCTCGTCGACCGCGTGGACGAGGAATACGTGGTGGTGCTCAACGACCGCCACCTGCCGCGCTTGCGTATCTCGTCGGCATACGAGAGCGTGCTGCGCGAGAAGAAGAAGTCGGAGTCGAACTCGGACGAGCTCAAGACGCGCGAGTACATCCAGGGCAAGCTGAATTCGGCGCGCTGGCTGATCCAGACCATCGAACAGCGCCGCAAGACGATGATCAAGGTGATGAGCTGCATCATCCGCGAACAGCGCGAGTTCTTCGACAAGGGGATCGCGTTCCTGAGGCCGCTCACGCTGCAGCAGGTCGCGCGGCAGATCGACATGCACGAGTCGACGGTCAGCCGGGTGTGCAGCGGCAAGTACGTCCAGACGCCGCGCGGCGTGTTCGAGCTCAAGTTCTTCTTCTCGAGCGGGCTCGAGACCGAGGACGGCGAGGACGTGTCGGCGCGCTCGGCCAAGAACATCATCAAGACGCTCATCGACGAGGAGGAGAAGCGCAGTCCGCTGTCCGACGACGCAATCGCGAAGAAGCTGCACGAGAAGGGCCTCAAAATCGCCCGCCGCACGGTGGCAAAGTACCGTGAACAGCTCAATATCCTGCCGGCGCGGTTTCGCCGGCGGGTCGCCTGACCCTGTCGCGAATCGCGGCGGCCGTGCCGTGATTCCGGATCCACACCCTCAGCGGAGGTGGAACGATGCAGATCCACACGACGGCACGCCACTGCGAACTCGATCCCGCCGACCGGGCGTTCGCCGAACAGCGGCTCGGGAAGCTCACGCGCTTCGCGCCCGATCTGAGTGAGGTGCACCTCACCGTCACGGCGGAGAGCTACCGCCATATCGCCGAGATCACGCTCAAGCTCAAGGGCAAGGACGTGGTGAGCCGCGAGACCTCGACCGAGGCCCGCGCCGCGATCGACCTGGCCTCGGACGCGCTCGAGGAGCAGTTGCGCCGCATCAAGGGCCGCCGCGTCGACCGCTCGCACGGCAAACTGCAGAACGGCAAGTCGGCTCCGGCCGATGCCCCGGCGGCGGCCGGCCCCAAGGACGGCGCGACCGACGAAGCGATGGACGACGACGGGTTCGACAGCGGGACCGGGTAGGTCCCGCGTGCAGACTCTCAGCATCGCGCGGCTGTTCGAAGACCAGCATCAGGAGTTGCAGCTCGAGCAGCTGACCGAGTCGCTGGCGTCACAGCGTGAGATCACCGTCAGCGACATCCACCGCCCCGGCATGGCGCTCATGGGGTTCGTGGAGAACTTCCTGCCCGAGCGCATCCAGATCATCGCGCAGACCGAGCTCACGTATCTCGCGACGCTCAGCGAGTCGGACGTGCACGCGGCCGTGGACCGGCTGTTCCAGTTCACGATGCCGCTGATCGTGGTGTGCAAGGGTCTCGATCCGCCGCCCTACCTGGTGGTGCGTGCGAACGAGATGCAGGTGCCGGTGCTGCGCACGCCGCAGAGCACGACGCCGTTCATCCACTACCTGACGCTGTACCTCGATCACATGTTCGCCCCGCACACGACGGTGCACGGGTCGCTGGTCGACGTCTACGGTGTGGGCCTGCTGTTCACGGGCCGCAGCGGCGTCGGCAAGTCGGAGTGCGCGCTCGACCTCGTGGAGCGCGGGCAGCGGCTGGTGGCGGACGACGTCGTGACCGTCACCCGGCGCCACGGCGACGTGCTGATCGGCACCGGCAACCAGCTGTTGCGGCACCACATGGAGATCCGCGGCCTCGGCATCATCGACGTGCAGGCGATCTTCGGCATCCGCGCGATCCGATTGCAGAAGCGCGTGGAAGTGATGGTGAATCTGCAGGAGTGGTCGAGCGAGAAGGACTACGAGCGGACCGGGCTCGATGAGAAGAAGATCGACGTGCTGGGCGTCCAGATCCCGCTCGTCGAGGTGCCGATCACGCCCGGCAAGAACATCACGGTGATCGCCGAGGTCATCGCGCTGAACTACCTGGTGAAGGTGACGGGCGGGTATTCTCCGGCGGAACGCCTGAACCAGCACCTGATGGAACTCATGAAGCGCAAGAGCGCCGCACGCACCTGGGTCCGGGAGGACACCGAGTAGCATGGGCCGCGTACCCGCACTGCTCGTCACCCACGCCGATCTGGCGGAGGCGCTGGTGCGCGCCGCCGAGAAGGTGTACGGGCCGGTCGAGGACGTCGAGCGGCTGTCGAACGATGGCCTGTCGCGGGCCGCGCTCGAACACGAGATCGTGAGCCGCGTGTCGCTATGGCCCGCGGGCGGGCTGGTGCTGATCGATTTCTGGGGCGGTTCGTGCTTCATCTGCGGCGTGTCGGCGGCGCGCGGCCGCGAGGTGGTGGTGCTCACCGGCATCAACCTGCCGGCGCTGCTCGACTACCTGCACAACCGTGAGGCGCTGGGCGTGGTCGAGCTCGCCGAGCGGCTGCGCACCAAGGGGCAGGAAAGCTTCCGGCTGCAGCGCGCTCCGGCCGCATGACCTGGTCCCTCCACCGCATCGACGATCGGTTGATCCACGGCCAGGTGCTGGTGGCGTGGGGACACCGGCTCCATCCGCAGCGAATCTGGGTGGTCGACGACGCGTCGGCCGCCAGCGCCTGGGAACGCGAGTTGCTCGTGTCGTCGGCGCCCGACATCGACGTCCGTGTCGTGTCGGTGGCGGAGGCCGCCGAGATCCACGCGGTGGAGCACGCGGCGGCCGGGGGCGCGTTCCTGCTGGTGCGCGACCTCCAGACCGCGCTCGCGCTCATCGAACGCGGCGCGGCGGTGGTGACGTTCATCGTCGGCGGGCTGCACTACGCGCCGGGCAAGGACAAGGTCCACGAGTCGGTGTACCTCGACGCGGCGGATCGCGCGGCCGCGCGGGCGCTGCTGGCCCGTGGCGTCGCGCTGCCCGTGCAGGACGTGCCGGCGTCCCGCTCCCAGCCGCTCGAGAAGCTCGATCCGTCCCTGGTGCGCGGCGGCGCCGGGTCCGCGCCGTGATCCCCGAGGTGCTGGGCACGGTGCTGCTCGGCGGCGTCGGGGCGCTCGACGCGACGCCGGTCGGCCAGACGCTGCTGTCGCAGCCGCTCGTGACCGCGGCGCTGCTCGGCGCGCTGTGGCACGACATGCCGGTCGCGCTCGCCGTGGGCGTGGTGCTGCAGATCCTCGCCGCCAGCACGCTGCCCGTCGGCGCGCGCACGCCCGAGGACTACGCGGTGGGCGGCGTGGTCGGCACCGGGCTCGCGCTGCTGCTGGCGTCGCAGGTGTCGTTCACCATCGCGCGCGACGGCTGCGCGCTGCTCGGGGTGTTCGCGGGGATGATCGCCGCCACGTCGGGAGTCCCGCTGCTCAAGTGGCAGCGCCGGCAGCACGAGGGCTTGAGCCGCTGGTGCGAGGACGAGCTGCGCGCCGGTAACGAGGCCGCGCTCGGCCAGTGCCAGGCGGCCGGCGTTGGCCTCGCCTTCGGCGTCGGTGTAAGTTACTCCGCTGCCTGCCTGGGGCTGGGAACCCTGCTGCTGATGGGGCTGGCGCGTACGGAATCGGTGTGGCTGTCGCGCGCCTGGACACTCGCCCAGCCGCTGTGGATCGGACTCGGCCTCGCGCAGTTGCTGCACGCGTTCGTGCAGCGCCGGTTGCTGCGCGTCGGGGTGTTCGCCGCCGCGCTGTTCCTGACCTGGCTGCTGCTCATGAGCGGTGCATCGTGACGGTGCCCGCGCTCCGGAAAGGGGATCTGTTGCGGATGGCGGCGCGCGCTTCGTTGTTGCAGGCCACGTGGAACTACGAGCGCCAGCAGGGCCTGGGCTGGGCGTTCGCGCTGGCGCCCGCGCTGCGGCGGTTCCTGCCGGAGCGTGCGGAGCGCTGCGAGCGGCTCGCCGAGCACACGTCGTACTTCAACACCCAGCCCACGCTGGCGTCGCTCGCGCTCGGCGCCGTCGCCGCGCTCGAACAGCAGCGCGCGGACACGGGCCAGCCCGACGCCGACGGCATGCGCCGCGTGAAGCACGTGCTGGGCTCGACGCTGGCGGCGCTCGGGGACCGGATGTTCTGGCTCACCCTGCGGCCGCTCGCCGCCTGCCTGGGCCTGATCCTCGCGATCGGCGGCTCGCCGGCGGGGGCGGCGGTGCTGTGGGTGTGCTACAACGCCATGCACCAGAGCCTGCGCCTGGCGGGCGTGTTCTGGGGCTACCGGCTGGGGCCCAAGGTGCTGAGCGGCGAGCTGCGTCCCCGCCTGGAGCGGCTGGTGCACGCCTGGGCGATCATCGGCGCCGCCGCCGTGGGTTCGATCGTCGCGCTGCTGCTGGTGCCGGGCGGCACGCCGCGCCCGCTGGCGTTCCAGCTCGTGCTCGCCTGCGGGCTCGGGCTCGGGCTGGTCGCCGCCCAGCGCGTGCGGCCGTCGCCGACCGAGTGGGCGCTGGGAGCCGGGGTGCTGTGCCTGATCCTCGCGTGGCATCCATGACCGAGGCCGAATTGCTGATCAAGAACCAGCTCGGTCTGCACGCGCGCGCCTGCGCGATGTTCGTCAAGACCGCGGCGAAGTTCCAGTCGGAGATCGTCGTGAGCCGCGACGATCTCGAGGTCAACGGCAAGAGCATCATGGGCGTCATGATGCTCGCGGCCGAGGAGGGTTCCACGATCAAGGTGCGGGCCGTGGGCGCCGACGAGTCGGACGCGCTCACCGCGCTGACGCAGCTCGTGGACGGAAAGTTCGGCGGTGAGCCGTGAGCCGCCCCGACGCCCGCCGCCCCGGCACGCGCGGATCGCGAACCCTGCGGGAGCAGCCGTGAAGTTCTCAGGGATTCCCGCGGCCCCCGGCATCGGGCTCGGCCGGATCGTGCGGCTCGAGCGCGAGGAGTTCATCGTGCGCGACGGCCCCGTGCCCGAAGCCGACGTCGAGGAGGAGATCCGGCGGTTCCACGGCGCGCTCGAAGCGTCGCGCCGGGACCTGACCCGGATCCGGGACGGCATCGCCGCGGAGCTCGGCGAGGAGCAGGCCGCGATCTACGACGCCCACCGCATGATCCTCGACGATCCCGAGCTGGTGAACGGCGTCGAACAGGGCGTGCGCGTGGAGCGGCACTATCCGGGATTCGTGTTCCGGCGCTGGATGACGTCCGTCGTGTCGCACTTCGACGGCATCGAGGACGAGTACCTGCGCGAGCGCCGTGCCGACGTCGTGGATGTCGCCCGGCGCGTGCTGCGGCACCTGGTGGGCGGCGAGCGGCGCACGGCCGGCCGGCTCGACGAGCCGGCGGTGATCGTGGCGCACGACCTGGGGCCCAGCGAGGTCGCGCTGCTCGAGCGCGATCGCGTGCTGGGGTTCATCACCGAGGTCGGCGGGCGCACGTCACACAGCGCAATCGTCGCCCGCGGCCGTGGCATTCCGGCGGTGATGAGCGTGCGCGGCGTGATGCAGCAGGTGAAGTCGGGCGACATGGGCGTGGTGGACGGCTACGCCGGAGTGTTCGAGGTGAACCCCGACGCGCCCACGACCGCATACTACCAGGGCCGCCGCACGCAATTCGACGAGGAGCTGCAGGCGCTCGGCACCGTGCGCAACGAGGCCTCGGAGACGCTCGACGGCCACCGCATCGATCTCGGCGGCAACATCGAGCTGCCGTCCGACGTGGACGCGGTGATCGCCGCCGGCGCCGACAGCATCGGGCTGTTCCGCACCGAGTTCTTCTACCTGAACCGGCTCGAGCTGCCGGTCGAGGAGGAGCAGTACGAGGCGTACCGCCAGGTGGCCGAACGGCTGAACCCACGGCCGGTGCTGTTCCGCACCATGGATCTGGGCGGCGACAAGGTGGCCTCGTACCTCGGCACGACGCACGAGGCGAACCCGTTCCTCGGCTGGCGCGGCATCCGCTTCGCCCTGCACCATCCCGAGGTGTTCCGCACCCAGATCCGCGCCATCTACCGCGCCAGCGCGCACGGCAAGGCGCGCATGATGTTCCCGATGGTCGCGAGCGAGGACGAGCTGACCGCCGCGCTCGCGATGTGCTCCGAGGTGCGGGCGGAGCTGGCGGCCGCCGGGGTCCCGCACGATCCGGAGCTCGAGATCGGAGTGATGGTCGAGACGCCGAGCGCCGTGTGGCTCGCCGACGTGCTGTCGCGCCACGCGCGGTTCCTGTCGATCGGTTCCAACGACCTCACGCAGTACACGCTCGCCATGGACCGGGACAACGAGCGGCTCGCCCACCTGTACGAGCCGCTGAACCCGTCGATCCTGCGCAGCATCGACCACACGGTGCGCGCGGGGCACGCCGCCGGGCGCTGGGTGGGGATCTGCGGCGAGATGGCGGGGGACCCCCGCATCGCGATGCTGCTCGTCGGGCTCGAGGTGGACGAGCTCAGCATGTCGTGCTTCGACCTGCCGCGCGTGAAGGCCGCGGTGCGCAGCGTGCGGTTCGAGGAGCTGAAGCTCGTCGCGCAGGAGGCGCTCGCGCTGCCGACCGCCGAGGCGGTGCGCGGGCTGCTGCGCACGCGGATCGACGCCATGCTGCCGGACTTCCTGCTGGTGGAACGCTGACGTGGGAGACGCACTCGATCCGCCGTACGATGCCCACGACGCCCACGGCATGACCGCGCGCATCCTGGGCATTCCGGACCAGGTGGCCGCGGCGGTCGCGGCGAGCCGCGAATCCCCGTGGCGGATTCCGGTCGCGGATCCCGACCTGCTCGCGGTCGGCGCGCTCGGGGGCTCGGCGATCGCGGCCGATCTCGTCGCCGGCACCGCGGCCGACCGGCTGCCGCATCCGCTGATCGCCGTGCGCGAGTACCGGTGGCCGGCGTTCGTCACCCGGCGTTCGCTCGCGCTGCTGTGCTCGTATTCCGGGAACACCGAGGAGACGCTGGCGCTGTACGACGACGCCGGGGCGCGCGGGATCCCGCGGCTGGCGATGACCACCGGCGGCGAGCTCGCCCGCCGCTGCGAGCGCGACGGCGTGCCTCGCGTGACGCTGCCCGCGGGCTCGCCGCCGCGCGCCGCGGTGTACGCGTCGTGGGTGCGGCTCACGTATCTCGTGCACGCGCTCGGCTGGGACTCGGACCCGACGGCGGACTGGGGCGCCGCGGCGCGCCTGCTCGGGCAGCGGCGCGACGAGTGGTCGCCGGCGGTGGCGGAGGGCAGGAACCCGGTGAAGCAGATCGCGCGGCGCCTCGACGGCCGGTTCGTGCTGATCTACGCGGGCTCCGACCGCCTGGGGGCGGTCGCCACCCGCGTGAGGAACCAGCTCAACGAAAATGCTAAACTGCTCGCCCATTCGGCGGTGGTACCGGAGCTCCAACACAACGAAGTGGTCGGCTGGGAACGGCCGGTCGCGCCGGCGGCGAGCACCGCGGTGCTGATCCTTAGGGATCCGGAGGACGCGCCCGCGATCGACCTGCGGCTGACACTCACCGCCGAATACGTGCGATCGAAGGGTGCCGAGGTGGTGGAGTTCAGGGAGGAATCCGGGCCGCGGCTGGCCCGGATCGCGTCGCTGGTGCAGTTCGGCGACTGGCTGAGCCTCTACCTCGCGCTGCTGAATGCGGCGGACCCGACGCCGATCGCGTCGATCGACTGGTTCAAGCAACGACTCACGGACTCGAGGACGCAATGACCGCCAGCCCCATCGCCATCATCCCGGTCGCCGGCACCGGCACCCGGTTGCGGCCGCACACGTATACGCAGCCGAAGGTGCTGCTGAACGTGGCCGGCAAGCCGATCCTGGCGTACATCCTCGACGACCTGCCCGGGCTCGGCATCGACGAGGTGGTGCTGATCGTCGGCTACCTGGGCGACCGCGTGCGCGAGTTCGTGACCGCCGCCTATCCCCGGCTCCGCGTCCATTACGTGGAACAACCGGAGCAGCTCGGCCTCGGTCACGCGGTGTCGCTCGCCGCGCCCCACGCCCAGGACCGGCCGATCCTGATCATCCTCGGCGACACCATCTTCGAGGCCGACCTCGCGGGCGTGCTGCGCCGCGGCGCCGACGCGATCGGCGTGCGCGAGGTCGACGATCCACGGCGGTTCGGCATCGTCGAGACCGACGCCGCCGGGCGCATCACGCGCATGGTGGAGAAGCCCGAGCACCCGGCGTCGAAGCTCGCGATCACCGGCGTGTACTTCTTCGCATCCGGCGCGCCGCTGTTCGGCGCGCTGCACGAGCTGCAGCACAACAACGTCCGCACCCGCGGGGAATTCCAGCTCACGGACGCCATGCAGCTGCTGGTCGAGCGCGGCGCCGCGATCACGACGTTCCCGATCTCGGGCTGGTACGATTGCGGGAAATACGAGACGCTGCTCGAGACGAACCGGGCGCTGCTCGACCGGCGCGGCGAGCACCCGCAGGTGCCGGGATCGATCGTCCATCCCCCGGTCACCATCGCCGCGGACGCGGTCATCGAAGCGTCGATTCTGGGTCCCCACGTCACGGTCGCGGCCCGGGCGCGCGTGACGGGATCCGTGGTGCGCAATTCCATCGTCAATGACAACGCCACGATCGAGAACATCCTGCTCGAGGATTCGATCGTGGGGGAGAACGCCGTGGTGCGCGGGGCCTTCCGCCGCGCCAATGTCGGCGATTCGAGCGAAATCACGATCACCTGATCCGCGTTCTCGTCCCGGTGGTGCAGCCACGCCCCCGGGACCGGCCGCTTGCCTCGCACGTCTTCACAGGAGCATCCATGGGCACACGTCATCTGTTCACCTCCGAGTCCGTCACCGAAGGACATCCCGACAAGATCGCCGACCAGATCTCCGACTCGGTGCTCGACGCGCTGATCGCGCAGGACCCGGCCAGCCGGGTGGCGTGCGAAACGCTCGTGACCACCGGGCTCGCGATCGTGGCCGGCGAGATCACGAGCCGTGGCTACGTCGAGCTGCCGGAGCTGGTCCGGCGCGTGATCGGCGAGATCGGCTACGACAGTGCGGACTACGGATTCGACAGCCACACCTGCGCCGTGATGACGACGATCGACAATCAGTCGCCGGACATCGCGATGGGCGTCAACACCGGCGGCGCCGGCGACCAGGGCCTGATGTTCGGCTTCGCCTGCCGTGAGACGAAGGAGCTGATGCCGCTGCCGATCATGCTGGCCCACGCGCTCACGCGCCGGCTGGCGTACGCCCGCCGCAAGGGACTGATCCCGTACCTGCGCCCGGACGGCAAGTCGCAGGTCACCGTGCAGTACGACGGCACGCGCCCGATCTGCGTGGACACGATCGTGGTGTCGAGCCAGCACGCCGACGGCATCGCGCACAAGACGATCGAGCGCGACATCATCAAGCACGTGGTCGAGCCGGTGCTGCCGAAGAAGTTCGTGGATCGGTCGCACCGGATCAAGTACCACATCAACCCGACCGGCAGCTTCGTGAAGGGCGGCCCGATGGCGGACACCGGCCTCACCGGCCGCAAGATCATCGTCGACACCTACGGCGGCGTCGGCAGCCACGGCGGCGGCGCGTTCTCGGGCAAGGATCCGAGCAAGGTCGACCGGTCCGCGAGCTATGGCGCGCGCTACGTCGCGAAGAACCTGGTCGCGAGCGGGCTGTGCGACCGGTGCGAGGTGCAGATGGCCTACGCCATCGGCATCGCGGAGCCGGTGAGCGTCATGGTGGACAGTAACGGCACCGGCAAGATCAGCGACGCGAAGCTCACGGACCTCGTGCTCAAGCATTTCGACCTGACGCCGCAGGGGCTGATCAAGCACCTCAAGCTGCGCCGGCCGATCTACCGCGCGACCGCCGCGTACGGCCACTTCGGCCGCACCGAGGCGTCGTTCACGTGGGAGCGCACGGACCGGGCGCGGGCGCTGGCGCGCGCCGTGTGATCGCGGGCTGAACCCGGGTGGCGCGGAGGTTGCCGCGGCCACCCGGTGTCACGTCGCAGGGCCGCTGCGCTCCGTGAACGGGAGGTGGGAATGGATCTGCTGGTGCTCGGCGGCACAGTGTTCCTCGGCCGTCACGTGGTCGAGGCGGCGCTCGTGGCGGGGCATCGCATCACGCTGTTCCATCGCGGTCAGTCGAACCCGGGGTTGTTTCCCGCGTGCGAGCACGTGCTGGGGGACCGCGACGGCGGTCTCGGCGCGCTGGCCGGCCGGCGCTGGGACGCGGTGATCGACACCAGCGGTTACGTGCCCCGAATGGTGCGCGATTCGGCGACCCGGCTCGCGGCCCAGGCGGCGCACTACACGTTCGTGTCGAGCATCTCGGTCTATGCCGACACGGCGACGGGGCCGACCGAGGACAGCCCTGTGGGCGTGCTCGCCGATCCCGCCGACGAGACGCTGACCGGCGGGAGCTACGGACCGCTCAAGGCGCTGTGCGAGCGCGCCGTCCAGCAGGCGTTCCCGGGGCACGCGCTGATCGTCCGGCCCGGGCTGATCGTGGGGCCCGACGATCCGACCGACCGGTTCACGTGGTGGACGCGGCGGGTGGCGCGCGGGGGCGAGGTGCTGGCGCCGGGCGTCTCGTCGGCTCCCGTGCAGCTCATCGACGTCCGGGACCTGGCGCAGTGGATGGTGCGCAGCATCGAGGCCGGTGTCGCGGGGACGTTCAACGCCACGGGCCCCTCCACGCCGCTCACGCTGGGCGAGGTGCTCGAGACCTGCCGTGTCGAGACCGGGGGCAGCGCCCAGTTCACGTGGGTCAGCGAGCGGTTCCTGCTCGATCACGGTGTCCAGCCGTGGTCCGAGCTGCCGCTGTGGGTGCCGGCCGCCGACGAGGGATTCCTGCGCGCCGACGCGTCCAGGGCCTGTAATCACGGGCTGACGTTCCGCCTGCTCGCCGACACCGCGCGCGACACGCTCGAATGGGACCGGACCACGCCGGCCGGCACGCGGCCGAAGAAGACCGGGTTGTCGGGTTCCCTGGCGGGGCTCGCGCCGGACCGGGAGGCCCGCCTGCTGCAAGAGTGGCGGGATGCGGGAGAGCCCGAGGCCTGACGGCGGGGTGACCGCCGCGGGACCGGAGCCGCGTGCGGCTGGACGCGCCGGGACTGCGACGGCCGGCCGCCGCCGTCAGCGCGGTCCGGGACTCTGCAGCCGCCGGTAGCGCCGCACCGGACCCTGGTCCGGGTGCCAGCCGTCACCGTGCAGCGGATCGATCACGGTGAGGAACGCGAATGTGCCCATCCCGGCATCGGTCGACAGCAGCTCCCGTACGCCGTGCTCGCGCAGGATCACGGCACTGGCGAATTCCGGCGGCACGCCCGAGTCGCCCAGCGACTCCAGCAGCTCGCGCATCACCGCCGCGTGCCGGGGTGTGGGGCCGAGCGCCCGCACCGACGGGCTCGCCAGCAGCTGCTCCACGAAGCCGCCGGCGTCCGCCGCCGCGAGCGGGCGCGCCACCGCGTGACGGTGCGTGACCCGCGCGAGCAGTTCGTACAGCGCCGGCCACGTCACCGCCCAGGGCACGGTGCCGTTCGCGAGGTCATCGACGAGCCGCGACGCGCGCGCGTGATCCGGACCCCAGCGGTTGAGCGCCAGCACGAGCACGCCGGTGTCGACGGCGATCACGGGCGGGCCGAACGGGGCGCGCCGTCGTCGCCCGTCTGCGAGCGGTCGGACGGATCGACGAGGAACGGGCCGAGGTCGTAGGACGGCAGCCGGAGCCGCGGGCGTCGCAGGGTGACCCGCGCATCGATGCCGGCCCGCAGCGCGGCTTCGATGACCTCGGCGAGGGTGCGGCCTTCGAGCGCTGCGCGGGTCTTGAGCTCCGCGTACAGCGCGGAATCGAGTACGAGCGTTGTTCGCTTATTCATATGTAAAAGCATATCATATTTTCAATGTAGCGTCCATGTCATGGTTTTTGGCATTGAGCTTTCGTGACGGCTCAGGCACACTTCGCACGCATCACAGGATGCACGACACGACCACATTTCTTCAGGGAGAGTTCATGGCACGCACCCGCATGACGAACGGCAACGGCAGCGCCGTGGCGAACGGCCACGCCGTCGCCGGGCACGTCAAGGATCTCAAGCTCGCGAAGGAGGGGCGCCGGCGCATCGAGTGGGCCGAGCGCAACATGCCCGTGCTGCGCGCCATCCGCGCGCGGTTCGCGAAGGAGCGCCCGCTCAAGGGCGTACGGATCGCCGCGTGCCTGCACGTGACGACCGAGACGGCGAACCTGGCGCGCACGCTGCAGGCGGGCGGCGCCGAGGTGTTCGTGTGCGGCTCGAATCCACTCAGCACGCAGGACGACGTGGCCGCAGCGCTGGTCGACCACTACGGCATCGCCACGTACGCGATCAAGGGCGAGGATCACAAGACCTACTACTCGCACATCGTGTCGTGCATCGAGGCGCGGCCACACATCACGATGGACGACGGCTGCGATCTGGTGACCGTGCTGCACACCAAGAAGCGCAACTACCTGCGCGACGTGCTCGCCGGCACCGAGGAGACCTCGACCGGCGTGACCCGGCTGCGCGCCATGGCGGCGGGCAAGGTGCTGCGCTACCCGGTGGTGGCGATCAACGACGCCGACACCAAGCACCTGTTCGACAACCGCTACGGCACCGGCCAGAGCACGCTCGACGGCATCCTGCGCAGCACGAACATGCTGATCGCGGGCTCGACCGTGGTGATCATCGGCTACGGCTGGTGCGGCCGCGGCGTGGCCACGCGCATGAAGGGCCACGGGGCCACGGTGCTCGTGACCGAGATCGATCCGGTGAAGGCGCTGGAAGCCGCGATGGACGGGTTCCAGGTGGTGTCGATGGCCGAGGCGTCGCCGCGCGGCGACCTGTTCGTCACGCTGACCGGCAACAAGTCGGTGATCCGCCGCGAGCACTTCCTCGCCATGAAGGACGGGGCGATCGTGGCGAACAGCGGCCACTTCAACGTCGAGATCGACATTCCGGCGCTGGACCGCATGGCCGTCACCAAGCGTGCGGTGCGCGAGTTCGTGGACGAGTACAAGCTGCCTGGCGGCCGGCGCGTGAACGTGCTGGGCGAGGGGCGGCTCATCAACCTCGCGGCGGCCGAAGGCCATCCCGCGATGGTGATGGACATGTCGTTCGCGAACCAGGCGCTGTCGGTCGAGTTCCTGCGCCGCAAGGCGAAGACGCTCAAGAAGGACGTCTACCTGGTGCCGAAGGTGATCGATCAGGAGGTCGCGCGGCTCAAGCTCAAGTCGATGAACATCACGATCGACACGCTGACGACGGAGCAGGAGAAGTACCTGCGCACGTGGAGCGAGGGTACGTAACCCGTCGCGAAGCGACAGTCCTAGCCTTTCCACGCACAGCCGGTCCCGCTACGGGGCCGGCTGTTGTCGTGTGCAAACGGCAAGCTCGCCGCCCCCTCTTCAAAATCGCGCCGTGACGCTCGGCACCACGTACCACCGTGGGTGCCAGCGCAGCCGCTGGTCGAGGAACTGGCCGTCGGGCGAATAGCCCCGGTACCACTCGAGCGACACCAGCCACTCGCGGCCGGCGAGCGGTGCGCCGTGTTCGGACGCGGACCGTGGCCAGAGCGTGGCGCCCAGCATCGCGTGCCACGACCCGGCATAGTGGCGGAACTCGCGGCCGTACGGCGCATCGGTCCACAGCCGCGGCGTCCACGCCTCGGTCTCGCCGCCGGGGTTGTCGCCCGCGGCGAAGTTGTATGGCTTCGCGAGCCGCAGATCCACGGCGCCGTACCAGCCCGTCTCGAAGCGGGGCTGGCGTGCGAGGCCGTCGAGCGCGCGCGTCAGCCAGCCGTCATGGGGATCGGCGGCGTTCGCGGACGTGCGGAACTCGGCGCCCGCGCGCCATGCGGGCGAGCGGAAGTTCGCCGGATGCAGCTCGCCGACCCGCCACGATCGCGGCAGCGCGAGGCGCGATTCGCCGCCGCCGTAAGCCCTCGCGATCGAGCCGTGGTCGTCCCAGCGCGGTGACCACTCGACCGACATGATGCCGTCGACCGCCTCGTAGGTCAGGTTGAAGCGCTTGACCGGCGGATGGTCGAAACCGCTGCCGGCGACCGGATCGATGTCGCGATTGTGTCCGAAGCGCGACTGCGACAGGTATTCGTCGCCGAGGTGCGAGCTGCGATGGAACACCGCGAGCCGCGATGTCACGACCGGCCGTTCGAGCAACCGCTCCGCCTCCGCGTCCGGCGGCCGTCCGTTCCATTGCACGTCGAACGCGCCGCCGAACTGGAAGTCCGTGTTGAGCAGCGAGCCGGTGTTGTCGAACTGCGCGAACACGCCGACGGGAACCGAGAACTGCCACGCGGCCCACGGCGGCGCCACGCCGAACAATCTCCGCAGCGGCTGCCACCGGAACGTGGTCGCGCCGGCGGCCTCCCAGATGATGCCGGTGCGATCACGCTCGACCCCGCCGTGGCTCGTGGAGTCGGTGATGTCGCTGCCGTAGCGCCAGTCCTCGGTGTACGACACCATCCGCCACCGTGACAGCGCCTCGCGCGGGTCGGCGGTCAGCGGCCGGAACAGCGCCGCCGCGTGGGCCGCGGCCGCGAGCGCCGCCGCCGCGAGCGCGACGGCGCACACGCCCGCAACCCGGGCGCGGGCGGGCGCGCATCTCGACGTCACGGAACGGCGGAGCATGACGGCACTCTAGAAGCAGGTTCCGCGGCGCGACAAGCTCGTGCGTATACTGCGACGATGCGATTCTCCTCACGCGTGCCGTTCACCCTCGCACCCAACGACTGGTCCGCACGCGTAGCGGCATTGCGCCGCGCCGGCGCAACCACGATCGACCTGACCGAGGCGAATCCGACGCGCACCGGACTTGGGCCCGGCGTACCGGCGCTGCCGGCCGCGTGGTCCGGAGCCGCGCTCGCGCGCTACGACCCCGATCCGCTCGGCGCCGTCGGAGCGCGCGAGGCGATCGCTCGCTACCACGCCGATCGAGGCCACAGCGTCGGGCCCGACGCGATCGTGCTCACGGCCGGCACCAGCGAGGCGTATGCGCACGCGTTCCGGCTGCTCGCCGATCCCGGCGAGGCGGTGCTGGTGCCGCAGCCGAGCTACCCGCTGTTCGTGCCGCTGGCGCGCGCCGAGGGCGTCGCGGTCGTCCCGTACCGGCTCGCGTGGGACGGGCGCTGGCATGTGGACTTCGCGAATCTCGAGCAGGCGATCGGTCCGCGGGCGCGGGCGATCGTCGTCGTGCAGCCCAACCATCCCACCGGCTCGTGCCTGGCGCCCGACGAGCAGCGGCGACTGGCCGAGCTCGCGGCCCGGCGCGGGCTCGCGATCGTGTCGGACGAAGTATTCGCGGATTTCGCGTGGCCTGCCGAGTTTCGCGGCGCGGGCGAGGGATTTCGAAACCTCGGGCGCCCGCGGCGGGCCACGGAGGCCGTCACGAGCGCGCCGGCGCCGGCGCCGCCGCCGGCGCCCGGCGACGGCAGCGCGCTGCCCAGCTTCGCCGGCGAGCGCGAGGCGCTCACGCTGGTGCTGAGCGGAGTCTCGAAGGTCTGCGGCCTGCCGCAGATGAAGGCCGGCTGGATCGCGGTCGCGGGCCCCGCGGCCGCGCGCCGGGCCGCGGTGCAGCGGCTCGAGTGGCTCGCGGACCTGTTCCTGTCGGTCGCGGCGCCGGCTCAGCTCGCGCTGCCCGAGTGGCTCGCGCATCGCGGGGCGTTCCAGGCGCGGGCGCGCGCGCGCATCGCCGGGAATCTCGAACAGCTCGCCGCCGCGTGCGGGCGCACGCCCGCGCTCACGGTGCTGCCGGCCGACGGCGGCTGGACGGCGGTGGTGCGGCTCCCCGCGCGCCGCGACGAGGCGGGGTGGACGAACGAGCTGCTCGATCGGGGCGTGATCGTCCACCCCGGGCACTTCCACGACTTCGACATGGAGCCGGTCGTCGTCGTCAGCCTGATCGTGCCACCCGAGCCGTTCGTCGAGGGCATCGCGAGACTGGAACGCGCGGTCGCCGACAACTGAACCGGTGCGTCGCGGGCCCTGGACTCCGCGCTCGTCCGAGCATATCCGCGCCGGGGCCGCCGGGTTTGTGCCTGCCGGGTACCGCTGACTACGCTGCCCGGACTTGATGACCCTTCGGAACGAAATCCGGGAACGTACACGGAGCAAAGGAGAACGCATGCAGGCTGCGCACATCACCACCCCGACGCCGCGCGGTCGTGCGGGGCTGGCATTCAGGACCCTGACCGGGGCGTTACTGCTGGTGATGCCGCTCGGACTGCTCGCGGGCTGCTTCGGTTCGCAGGGGGGTTCGGCTAGAGTGCCCGTCGTGAAACTCGACTACGAGAAGTACACGCTGCCCAATGGGCTCGACGTCATCCTCCGCAAGGACAGCCGCCTGCCGCTGGTGGCGGTGAATCTCTGGTACCACGTGGGACCCGCGAACGAGGCGGCCGGTCGCACCGGCTTCGCTCACCTGTTCGAGCACATGATGTTCCAGGGCTCGGGTCACATGCAGCCCGACACGTACTTCGCGTACCTCGAGGGCGCGGGCGCCTCGTTCGTGAACGGCACCACCGATTTCGATCGCACGAACTATCTCGAGGACGTGCCGTCGAACCAGCTCGAGCTGGCGCTGTGGCTCGAGAGCGATCGCATGGGATTCCTGCTCGACCGTCTCGACCAGGGCATGCTGTCGAACCAGCAGGACGTGGTGCGCAACGAACGCCGCCAGAGCATCGAGAACGCGCCGTACGGCCTCGCCGAGGAAGAGGTGTTCCACCAGTTGTTCCCGCAGGGGCACCCGTACTACGCGTCCGTGATGGGCTCGCACGCGGACATCCAGGCCGCGCACCTGGGCGACATCCGCGACTTCTTCAAGCGCTACTACACGCCGAACAACGCCAGCCTCGCGATCGTGGGCGACATCGACATCGCGAACACGAAGCAGCTGGTCGAGAAGTACTTCGGCACGATCGCGCGCGGCCCGGACGTGCCCGCGGTGACGGTGCAGACGCCCCCGATCTCGAAGGAGCGCCGCTCGGTGGTGACCGACCGGGTCGAGCTGCCGCGCGTGTACCTGTCGTGGATCACGCCGCCGATCTTCAAGCCGGGTGACGCCGAGGCCGACGTGGCCGCCCAGATCTTGGGCCGCGGCAAGGCCAGCCGCCTGTACCGCTCGCTGGTGTACGACCGCAAGATCGCGCAGGACGTGTCGGCCAGCCAGCAGTCGCTGACCCTGGGTTCCGTGTTCCAGGTGACCGCCACCGCCAAGCCCGGCCACACCGCCGAGGAGCTGGAGGCGGCGATCGACACCGAGATCGATTCGCTCGCGCGCTCGGGCCCCACGGCCGAGGAGCTGGACGGCGCCAAGAACAAGATCACCTCGAACATGATCATGAATCTGGAGAACCTCGGCGGCTTCTCGGGTGTTGCGAATTTATTGAATTACTACAATCACCATCTGAAGGACCCCGGTTATCTCAATAAGGACCTCGAGCGCTACACCGCGGTCACAGCGGATCAGGTAAGAGGCTTCGTCGCCTCGCAGCTCGGCAAGAACCAGCGCGTGGTGGTACACGCCGTGCCCGGCGAGAAGCTGATCCCCGCCGAGCCGCCGCCGGCGCCGCCCGTGGCCGACGCCGCGGCCGCCAAGCCCGCCGAGTCGGCGGAGCCGTGGCGGAAGCAGAAGCCCGCGCCCGCCGCCCTGTCGGCCGCGCCGCTGCCGAGCGCCAAGACGTTCAAGCTCGCGAACGGGCTGACCGTGTATCTCGTCGAGTCGCATGCGCTGCCGGTCGTCTCGGCACACCTGCAGCTGCGCTCGGGCAGCGCGGCCGATCCGCCCAATCTGCCGGGCCTCGCGGGCTTCACGGTGGCGATGCTCGACGAGGGCACGAAGCAGCGCGACGCGCTCGGCATCGCGCGCGAGATCGAATCGCTGGGCGCCCAGATGGGGTCCGGCACGATCTCGGACGGCAGCTCGGTATGGGTGCAGTCGCTGCGCCAGAATCTCGACAAGGCGATGGACGTCGCGTCGGACATCGTGCTGAACCCCACGTTTCCGCAGAACGAGATCGACCGCGTGCGCAACGACCGGCGCACCGCCGTGATGCAGGAGAAGGATTCGCCGATCCAGACGGCGCTGCGCGTGACGACCGCGAGCCTGTTCGGCTCGAGCCATCCGTACGGCCACGTTCCGCTCGGCACCGAGCAGGCCATCGGCGCGGCGACGCGCGATGATATTGTGAAGTTCTATAACGCGTCGTTCGGGCCCGCGAACGCGGCGCTGGTGCTCGCAGGCGACATCACCGAGCCCGAGGCGCGGAAGCTCGCCGAGAAGTCGTTCGGGTCGTGGAAGGGCTCGGGCGCGCCGATCCCGCCGCCGCCCGCGGGAACGCGCATTCCCGAGCGCGTCGTGATCGTCGACAAGCCCGGCTCGCCCCAGACCCAGGTGCTGCTCGCGCAGCAGGGCGTGATGCGGTCGGATCCCGACTTCGAGAAGCTCGACGTGGCGAACCAGATCCTGGGCGGACTGTTCTCGAGCCGGCTCAATCTGAATCTGCGCGAGAAGAACGGCTTCACCTACGGCGCGTTCTCGGCCGTCGTCCAGCGCCGCGGCATCGCGCCGATCTACGCCGGCGCCGCCGTGAAGACCGAGGTGACCGGCCGCGCGATCGAGGAGAGTTTCAAGGAAGTGAACGGCATGCTGGCGAAGGAGGTCAGCCCCGACGAGCTCAAGCTCGCGAAGGAATCGATCTCGCGCTCGCTACCCGCGCTGTTCGAAACCTCGGAGAGCACGGTCGCCACGTTCGGCACGCTGTTCCTGTTCGACCTGCCGCCCGATTATTACCAGGGACTGCCGTCCCGGCTGGAATCCATGACCGCTTCCGACGTATTCGACGCCACCCGCCGGCGGCTCAAGCCCGACGACATGCTGGTGATCGCCGTCGGCGACAAGAAGACGATCGAGCCGCAGATCGAGAAATTGAAGCTGGGGACGATCACGTATCGCACCGCCGATGGCGGCGAGCCGGCGCAGGCGATGCGAAACCCGTAGCTCTGAACTCGCGTCCTGCGCGAGTGGGGGGGGGGGCGTTGCGGCACACACGGCACGCGCCGGGGCGGATCGCTCCGGCGCGTGTTTGTGTCTAGGCGGGGGAATGGCATGCTTCCAGTGCGCAGGCTCGATCGGGAGAATCACCGGATGAACTCAACGGGATGGGTCGGTGCCGCTGTCGTTACCGCGTTGCCGTGAAGTCGCTCAAAAATCAGATGGTCTATGTGTTCGGACTGAGAACGCCGCTATCGGGCTCCCGCTGTGCGGGAGACAGCCACAGGTCGATGAGTGCCGGTCAGAGCGCGACGTGGTGGGTCCGATTTGATGAAAAGAACACGCGCCGTGGCGTCTGCAGAGTCGCCGTGTCGCCCACCGCGATTTCGAGGAAGCATGGCACGGGAAGTAAGCGCGTCTTCGGCGCGGACCAGCCACTGGCTGCAGCGGAGCTGCACGATGGGTGGCTCGACGTCGAGGCCATGCATTGGGATCGGCGGTCGCGCGAGTTGCAATTGCCCTTTGTGCAGCATAAGCCCGTTCGCAAGACTCGGTTGGGTTCTGAACCGAACAAATTACATCAGCGCTTGCGATTGTGCTTGACGAGCCTGTTGGCCGAATCGGGGACGCCCCGCCGCGGCTCGGCTGATAACGTGCCTGCGCACCCAGAGCGCCCGCCCGCGATCTTTGAAGCGCTTTGACACGAACGCTTTCATGACGATGCGCTTCACGCGATCTCACGCGCTCTACGAGCGTGAAAACGAGCCACGCTACAATCATCGCGTCAACGCCCCCGCTCATCCATTTCCGTGAGCGACCCATGAACAGCAACTCATTTCGCCACATCGCCAACCGCACCCTGCTTCAGAATCTCGCCGCGACGGTGCGTGTCGATTGCGGCACCACGGCCAAGATGCTCGGCGAGATCGGCGAGGTCGATGCGCGCCGGCTTTACCTGGGTGAAGGTTACCCGTCGATGTTCGCGTATTGCGTGCACGTGCTGAACATGTCCGCCGACATCGCGTACAAGCGCATTCAGGTCGCGCGGGCCGCGCGACGGTTCCCGGCGATTTTCGAACATGTCGCCGAAGGCAAGCTTCACCTGACCGCCATCGTGCTGTTGGCGCCGCATCTGAGGCCGGGGAATTCCAACGCCCTGCTCGCGGCAGCGATTCACAAGACCAAGCCCGAAATCCAGGACCTGCTCGCCGTCCGATTCCCGCAGCCGGATGTGCCGTTTCGGCTTGCTGCGGTTCCGTCACGCGTCGCTCAACTGGTTCCGGAACCAGTTGGCACGGCCGTCGAGCCGTTGACGTCAGATCCTGCA
>JBBRLX010000002.1:0-250555 GCA_038231135.1 Candidatus Eiseniibacteriota bacterium
GAATTCACCAGTTCCATGCGATGCGCCCTGGTCAACGCATCCAAGGAGAACGGGACGCGTGCGCAGCACCCGTGGCGCTCGACTCCGCATAACGATGCGCCCGGCATAATTGCGATTATGCGGTGCACCGCATAACCGTAAAGCGCATGACGGGCTCTCCGCCATCATCCGCGATCAGTTTCACGACGATGCGTTCTCCGGCGATGTGTTCGTGTTCCATAACCTCGCGAAGGACCGGATCAAGCTGCTGATGTGGGATCGCAACGGGTTCTGGTTGCTGTACAAACGCCTCGAGCAGGGGACGTTCCCGTTCGCGGTGCGAGGCGATGGCGCACGCGTCGAGATCGAGCGCGCGCAGCTCGCGATGCTGCTCGAAGGCTTGGAGTGGAAGAACGCAAAGAAGTCATCGCATTTCACGAACACGTTTGATATAAGAGGACGTGATGGAACGCGCCCTCGAACTTCCGCATGACGTGGATGCGCTGCACGCGCTGGTGCTCGCGCACCGCGAGCTGATCGTCGCTCGCGAGACGACGATCGCCGAACGCGACGCTAAGATCGCCGAGCTCGCCCACCAGTGCCAGGAGTTGAGGAAGCTGGTGTTCGGCAAGTCGAGCGAGAAGCGAACGTCGACGCCATTCGAGCCGGGGCTGCAGGGCAGCCTGTTCCTGGCCGACATCGCGGCGGAAGCCGAACGCCTCGCCGAGCAGCACCGGGTCGTCGCCACGGTCGAAGTGCCGGCGCACCCGCGACCCAGGCCCAAGCGCCGCGGCGAGTTCCCGGACCACCTGCCCCTCGTGCGGACGGTGTGTGAGCTCCGTGATGCAGACCGCGTCTGCGCCTGTGGCGGTGAGCTGAGCGGCCAGCACCCTGACCACCTTCGAGCCCGCGCCCATCAAGATCTCGAACATGCGCGTGAGAACGTAGGCCGCCACTATCAGGCCGATGTCGCCGATCACTCCGCCGCCACCTGGATGCCGTGCCCGTGATGCTGGTCGCCGATTGCATCACCCGGCACGATCCCATCGTAGATGTTCCGCGTGTAGTGAAAGGGTTCCGTGATTCCATCCGATTTGGCCATTAAGTAGATGGCGTAGCCCCACCCAGGGGCGCTCCTGTTCCGCAGGATTTCCATCGGGACGGTTACGCGCAAGTGGTTGGTCGAGAGATTCAATCCTGCACGGCCAACTTCGGGGCTACCGCCACCAGCATATGGGACGAGCGTCACGATCCCATCTGTACTGGTGAATTGAGCCACCCGATAGAGCGGCCCGTCAGGGGGGACGACTTCGATCCCCAATACCCATCGCGCTTCGCCATCGTACAAAGGAACGCTCGGATCGCCAGGGGCAAATTGATTCACGCTAAACCCATCAAGAGCTAGCTTCGCATCGAATACTAGATTATTGCCCTCGGCCTTGATCTTGAGGTCAGACAACTCCGGGGCCCCGAAAGGGGGCGAGGGAAGCTGGACCGGAGTGCCCTGACCGTTCAGCTGCACCGTTCCTGAGACGACGGCAAAATCGGGGTAGCAGAAACGATCGCCGCCTCCTGCTCTGCCAGTGTAGCGCGCATCGTAGGTCACGGTTTTTGAACCCCCAAAGAACTGCTTCGGAACGTCGATTAGAAGGTGTCCATTGACTGCGTCCATGATGATCGCGAACGTTTTCTGGCCCGCGTAGCCGATCTGCTGATAGCTATTGTTGTTGCTCTCAACGTGGCCAATCGAATTCTCATGCTCATCTCGAAACTCCACGCTTACGGACCACGAAGCGGAAGAACTGCTTACGAATGGCGAGAAGAATGCCTCGATTGGCCCGGTACCGCCAAATGAATTCGGGCGTGCGGCGATCGAGGCCGCAAGTTGATACCTGTCCCGAGTTTCGACCGAACTGAACGGTGATGCGATTGGCACCACCCATGCCTGCCCAACACATTCGTGCTCCGGCTCGACAATGCGGGTGGCAAGGGTTGAGGGCGTGTCATGCGCCTTGGGGGCGGTGACAAGCTGTTTGCTGCAGCCGCAGACTAGGGCGAGGGCGAGAACGGCGAGGGTATAGCGGATCATCGTGAAACCTCCGGGAAGACCGAAGACCGGGATTAGGGTGTCGGCGGAACCGACGATTCGTCGGGGGATGTCAGCCGCGTGGCTAATGGTACAGCATGTAACGTGCCGATTCATTCCTTGTCGTGAATCATGTCCCCCGCGAGAGTTCGGAACGCATGCGCCGCGACTAGCGGCACCACGCCGTTACCGCAGGCCCGAACAGATCTCCAACGTCTCCGCGCCCAGCCTCGCAACGTGGCGCGCTCTGCCTGGTAGCGTGCCGTGCGGCCCGCATTGCGTCGCGCGATCACCAACTCGAGGAACGGGGCGTATGCTGCACGATCCGCAAAATCGCGATTCCCACGCAGCAGCAACGCTTGATCCACAGCACGCTTGAACCGTTGGTGGCCCTGCTCCACGTCGCCGTTCTCATTCGGCTGCCCGGTCTGGATCTTCTAGAACCCGGGGCGGTTCAGTCGTCGTCCGGAAAAAATAGTTGTCGCCCATCAGACGCGCGTGCGTGGGGACGATCCGGGTGCGGAGCGCCGCCGACCGGGGCACTAATGGCACGCGTACACAACAAGACGCTGGCCACAGGAACTTCGGGGCCCGAGCTGTCGCCGTATTGACGCCTCGGCAATCGGCCGCTTCTCGTGATTTGGAGCCGCAACCCCGCAACAGACCAATGTCTGCGGGTTCTTCTTTCACCCTGTCACCCGAAACAGGCCGCGTAGTTGCACCTCTCGAAGAACCAGTTCAGCCCCGCCAGCTGCGCTCTGTTGCGGGTGTTGCACTTCGAAGAGGGCCCCTCGAGGTCTGAGCCACATTGAGCTGCCGATCCGCGATGTTCACCTGCACGACCGGGATCTCGAGCCGGCGAACAACCGCCAGGGCGCGTATGGCCGCCAGGTATCGGCGCTGCTCCCCGTCGAGCCGCCGACGCAGGCAATCGCTCTGGCTGAGAGTCGCCGAGCCGCTGGTGCCCGCGTACAGGGCATCGGCGTGATGCACCTCGAGCCATCCGACGATGATCCGGCCCACCAGAAGCCGCTCCAGCGGCGTGGGCGAGGCGCCCAAGAGCTCCTGACGAAGTTCGTGGACACGCCGGAATAGCGCTTCCTGATCAGGTGGACGATGCAGGTCTGGACGATCGCCTTCGGGAACACCGCCTCGATCGCCTCGGGAAAGCCATGGCGAGCGCGCTCAGTGAAGCAGTAGCGCCTTCTCCGTCGCTCGTTTCTCTCCATTCAAGCGCATCCGCCACAGGTACATCCCCGGATGCATGAGCGCGCCTGATATCGACCGGCCGTCCCAGACGACGCGATGCGGGCCGGGTTCGAACGACTGTGCCGCTAGTGAGCGCACGCGCCGCCCCTGCATGTCGTAGACCTCAAGATCGACCTTCGCCCGCTCGGGCAATTGGAACTCGATCGTCAGCTCGCGAGAGAAGGGATTCCGTCCATTGCGCGCGAAGAAGGGAATGCGTGATGGCCCGACACCCACGTTTGGGTTCAGGTAGCACGTGTCCGCGGGTTGGGTGAGCAGGTAAGCGTACACGTAGTCCGCCGCCATGTTGTCCTTCCAGCCGGTGAGCCGGTTGTACGTGCGGTGCCATCTCCACACCTTGCAGGGCTTGTTCTTCCGCTTCGGGAAGCACTTGCCCTTGCTCGTGACCTCCACGGTGAGACCACTGCTCACCGCGGCGCTCGTCTTGTCGATGAGCGGCGCCGGATCGCCCGAGCCACCGTAAGGCTGGTGGATCCCGTCGTCCGTGATGACGCGCACCTCTTCGGCGTTGTGCTGGTCGCCGAAGATCGTCGAGCTGAGCGCATACTCCTGGTTCGCCGGGAACACATCCCCGACCACATTGGGCGTCATCCCGTAGTGCTCGGCGGCGGATTCGATAAAGCTGTAGTGATGAATGTAGCGATTGTTCGGATCCAAGGGTCCGCCGAGCGACGGGATATGCCACGGCTGGACCATGCCGGTCGGTGAGAGACCGTCCGTGCATCCGGTCGCGACACGAGTGAGGTACGGCTCCAGTTCCGGCGGGAAGATCGGATCGAGCGACCGCGGACGGAGCAGCGGGTCCTTCAGCTGATCCTTCGCGTACCCTCGTGACCGCCGCTTCAGGATCCCCTCGTTGATCCCGATGTCCTTGACGCGCTTGCCGGCGAACTTCTCGGGCCCGAGCCGCAGGTAGCCACTCGGCCACATGATCATCGGATTCGGATTCGCGACCGCCGAATTCGTGTTCACCACACCGTCGTCGAGTCCGCGCAGCAGCAGGCGCTTGATGGGCCAGTGGAAGCTGGGATGCCCGCCGGTTACCGTCACCGTCCGCCCCGGAACGCCATCGAACTTGGGTCCCCACTTCCATTGCATGACCAGCGGCATGAGATCCCACGTCACTCCGCGAACGGGCGTGTCCCAGTTGACGACGTGGTCGCACAGGCCGCCATTGCTGCCGAGGCAATACTGCAAGAGCTTGCACACCCAGTATATGGACGTCGACTGCAGAACCACGGAAGCTCCCACGGCGGCCGTCGCGAGCTTCGAACCTCCGAACGCTCCCTGGATCGCGATGTGGGCTTTCGCGTGCGCGGCGATGTAGCCCGCGTTCCAGCCGGGATCATGCTCAGCGACCGAGAGCGCGGCGTCGACGACGGGCGCGCCCGTGGAATGCGACACCACGACGAAACTCGGAGAGCCGAATCCCTGGATGTCGTTGTGCCCGGACAGATCCACCACGCCCGTGCCGTCATGCATGGCATCGGCGACCTGGCTGAGGAATGCGCTCATCCCATACTTCATGCGCTGGGTCGCGGGCCAAGCGACGATGATGTAGCGGTTAGCGTAGCCCTTGTCCTTGAGGAAATGATCGATGTGTTGCTTCCAATAGTTGACCGCGCCACCCTTCCAGTAGGTGTTGTGCCCGTCACCGTAGAATGTGGGATTCGTCGAGAGTCCCGACGCACCTTGAGGTGGGACCCAATCGACGAGTGAGGAATCGTTCAGTCCGAACATGCGGTCCTTGAGCGGTATCAACCGCAACCCATGAACGAACACGATATCGCGGCCGCCGAACGCATACTTCTTCGTCCGATCGAGGCAGTGGCGATGCGCCGGCGGCGTATAGGGGATGACGGCGCCCAGGCTGTCCGGGAACGGATCGCTCTCCTTCTTCGCCATCGCGGAGAACTGGTCCTCCCACGAGTTCAGCGAATCGGTGACCTCCGCCTCGGTTAGATCCGGAGTCCCGAGCGAGTCGGCTTCCTCACCCCAGGGGTCAATGAGATCCGTGGAATCCTGCTCCGCGCCGAACGACGGATCGCAGGGGATGTTCCCGTACCAATTATCGAGACTGGTATCGAACTGAGGATAGAGGCTTCCGGTCGAAACGGGATCGGTCTCGACATCCGTCTCGCTGTTCCACGCGCTGGTATCGGCGTCATCGGGCACGATGACATTGTCCAACGTATCGAGCAGCGCGGCTACCATCGAGCAGGGTGAACACCACTCCCAGGTGTCCGACTTGCCATCGATCGCGCCGGGGAGCCGGCCACCGAACAGCATCAGGTGATCGTTGAAATGGTCATAGGCCATGGCGTGGTCTTCGAGCGACCCGACTCCCGGAACCGAGATCGCCCAGGTGCCACCATTCCAGCGCCACGTCGATGCGTCCGTGCCCGGACCGTTGCCACCATAGAGCACGAGCGAGTTGCCCTCGGCGCTGAACGCCATCGCCGATTGCTGCCGAAGGCCCGGCGTGGCTCCCGTCGGTGAGAGTTGCAGCCAGCCCGTACCGCTGTAGACCCATGTGTCCCCGACAGGGCCGCTCGCGTCGCTGCCGCCGTAAAGAAGCGTCAACCCGCTGGCGTAGTCGTAGGCCATCGAGAACGCCTGGCGCGGCGTGGGCGCGGTCGTCGTGGGAGTCTGGGTCCACGTCGTGCCATCCCATTCCCACGTGTCGGCGAGAAACCCGCCGTTGTACCCACCGAACAGGACGATGCGGCCACGGTTCTCGTCATATGTGAGGCCGTGCCCGTAGCGGGCGGGCGGGCCGGTCACCGAGACGAGGAGCCAATTGGTGCCATCAAACTCCCACGTATCACCCTTGATGCCGCCGACACCGAGGCCGCCGAACATCACGACGCGCTTGCGCGCACGATCGTAGGCCATGGCGTGCGACGCTCTCGGCGAAGGCGGGGTGGAGATCGACACGAGGTGCCACCCGAGCCCGTCCCACTTCCACGTATCCGCGAGGTAGTTGGCGGACGACTCACCACCGAACAGGATGATGGATTCCTGATCGTAGTTCGACGCCATCGCCATGCCGAACCGCGCGCTGGGTGCGTTGTTCCCGAGGTTCTTCCAAACCCCAGGGGTGCAGGCACTGTCGGACGGACAGCTACTCGCCACGAGCCCGGTGCAGAGTGTAACGCCGTCGGCCGAGATCGACGTAGTGCACGACGCGATCTGCGTCGAGACGCAGATGCACATGTGCGCGGTGCCCGTGGCGTCGGTGAACACGCGCGCGGTGCTCGCGGGCACGTTTACCACCACCCCGGCAGGCTGGGTGGGGCAGAACGTGATCGGACAGCTGCCGAACGACACGACGACCGAGGAACCGGCAATGGGATTGTTCAGGACATCCCGCACGATCACATCGAAGCAGCAGTTGCCATCCGGCGCGGCAGTCACCTTCGCGGGACAGGTGGAGTTCGCAGCGCTGGGAACTCCGACGGCCCCGAGCAGGATGATATCCGCGTTGTTCCGTGGCTGGAGCTGAAATCGGCCGGAGCGGAACGTGAGGACTCCCGTCACCCTGAGGAGCTGACCGGGGCTCGGGTCGAACGTGTAGGAACTGGCACCATTCGCAACCAGGATGGTGTCCGCGAACACGCCATAGCGGCCCGCAACGTGGAAGCTCCCACCGGCGGGTGCATCCTCGGCCACGCGCACACTGTCCGCACGCACGAGGACACCCTCAAGGTCCTCGCCCGTGAGCAGCGATTGTGCGTCATCGCAGGTCGTGTCACGCAGCACACTCACGGGATCTAGGATCGCGGACGGAACCGAACCGACTCCGTCATCACGCAGGAAGACCTCGTTCGCCACCTCGGTCTCGCCGACGAACTCCTGCACGGCCCCGGCGACCAGGTAACGGTGACCTGTCACCAGCGGCACGGTGGGTGCGAACAAGGCGATGCCGCTCCTCGGGCCGCCTGTCTCGTCCTGCAGGTAATTCAGGTTGCCGAAGCCCGCGGTCGCGACACCGTGGAATGTCATCCGCGTGCCGAGCGTGGATCCTGCTCCCGCGAACGATGAGCGATCCACGCATGGAGCGCCCGCCAGCGCGCCAGGATCGGGGGCCTGGATCTCAGCGATCGTCAGCACGCCGAAGAAGAATGTCACGCTGGCGGGTGTGGTCATGGCAACGCCATCCACCAGCCCGACGACGCCGTTGACCGTCACCGTCTCGGGATCGCCGTGGGACAGGCCGGTCCCCGAAACGGTGAGGATCACCGCGCTGCTGCCGTCCATCACCGCCGCGTTCACAATGCCCAACGACGCCAGCGAGTAGTTCGCTGAGTTCGTCGCCGAGGCCGTCGTGACGCTTCGGTCGAACACGATCCGGTACTGGTTGTCCGCGATGGCATACCCATCCGTCACCGCCGGCGGCTGCGCGTCGACGATGTCGGCGGCGTTCCGCGGCATGATGCGGAAGCCGCGGCTGGCCTTGTTGCCGATGCCCGTGACGGACGACAGCACCGTCCCGACCGCGGGGGGCAGAATGGTGGTGAGCTTGCCGCAATCGATGAACACGGAGTCGCCCGGAGCCGCATTGGACACGACCAGCGCGCCGTGAGTCCCGAGCACGGTGTCGCCGTTGGGCGACCCGATGCGCGCCACTCGGACCGGGCCGGTCAGTTTGACGAGCGCGCTCACGTAGGGCGCGAACGTCGGGTTGGCGGACGACTCCTTGAGATCGGTCGAGTTGCCGACGAAGATCGGTGGCAGCGGATTCCCGACGCTCGCCCGGCGCAGCACGATGTTCGGGCTCGCGAAGTTGTTGTTGAGAGCTTCGAGCTCCAACAGCGTCTTGAGCCGGATGATGGACAGTGTATCCGGACACGCCGGCTTCGGATACGACGTGAGCGCGAACGAGGCACCGGCCATTACCAGTATCAAGGCGGCACCGATTGGAAGGATGAGCAACTTATTCATAAATGCTCCCTTCTCTGAACATCTTGATACGGAGCGAAGCTCGAACGATCGACGCTGAGACTTCGCACCCTGCGCCAGTCATGTCGGAGAGTCAAGAATTTGTTACGCTCGACGATCGGGGCATGCTGGAGATTTGCCGCCCGAAGGGACCCGGCGGCACAGCGGCACCCCCTCGTAGACCGGGGCACTACTGACAAGAGTACACAACAGACGCTCGCTGTTGGAACTCGGCAGCCCTCGGGCGGTCGCCCACGTTGTAGTCGTGCGGAGGACGGCGACTTCCTGGTGGATCTCGAACCGCAACGCCGCAACAAGCCTGTGTTTGCGCGTGATTTCTTGCTGTCGTCACCCGAAACAGACTGATCCTCGTTGCACCTCAAGAAACGCCGTTAAGCCGCGCCAGGCGCGGTCTGTTGCGCTGTTGCGGGCGGTCGCCCACGTTGTAGTCGTGCGGAGGACGGCGACTTCCTGGTGGATCTCGAACCGCAACGCCGCAACAAGCCTGTGTTTGCGCGTGCGTTCTTGCTGTCGTCACCCGAAACGGACTGATCCTCGTTGCACCTCAAGAAACGCCGTTAAGCCGCGCCAGGTGCGGGCTGTTGCACTGTTGCGCTTCGAGACGGGGTGTAGCGTGTCGACCGTGCGTGTCGGCCATCGAGGTCTGTGCGACGTTCACCTGCCGATCCGCGATGTTCACCTGCACGATCGGGATCTGGAGCCGCCGGACGACCGCCAGGGCGCGTATGGCCGCCAGGTATCGGCGCTGCGCCCCTTCGAGCCGCCGACGCAGGCAATCACTCTGGCTCAGCGTCGCAGAGCCGCTGGTGCGCGCGTACAGGGCATCCGCATGATGCACCTGCAGCCAGCCGACGATAATCCGGCCGACCACGAGTCGCTCGAGCGGGGTGGGCGAGGCACCCAATAGCTCCCGCCGAAGCTCACGCGCGCGACGAAAGACGGCTTCCTGCACAATTTCGCTCTTCCCGGCGGCCATCTCCACGAGTGCAGCCTGGCTTTGAAACGCAAGATTGCCGAGTTGCCGCCACAGCTCCGGGTGGGAGTCGAGGTAGGTCCGAAGCGCGGGCAGCACGGAGCGGTCACCCTGCTGGGCACGCACGAGAAGGGCGTTCATGTCCTCCAGCTTGGGTTCGGCCGATAGCTTCTTCCTAGCCACGTCGCTGCCTCCATTCCCCCCGCTTATGGAGGTGGTAGCCGGCCGCATACAACACGGCCCGAAGAACTTCGTCTGCCGCTGCGTTGAACGTGCTCACGGTGTCGTCCGTCGCGGCCAGTTGTTCCAGTTCCCCGCGCCAAGCCGCTCGCTGCCTCTCTTGGGTCTCCCGCCGTGCCAGGTCTTCGTTGAATGCTTTTCGCGCGGCATGTCCAGCCCCGAAGTATTCCCGAATGGTCCGCCCACCGACCCTCTGCGTACGCGTGTAATAAAGGCCGCCGCGTTTTCGCCGTTCCCAAGCCATCTCAGAAGCTCCTGTTTCGTGACATGCAACTGTGCCCGAATTGTGCCCGAACCATCGATTACCCAGCGGGACTATCGGTATCCATCGGCTTCTTGACGGAGCCGGAAACGGCCGATTCGGCGGGATTGGTGCCATGAGTGGTCGGTGGTTCTACCTGCCGTCCAGAATTCGAATCCCGTTGGGGACGCCAATCTTTTGTTGCAGTGCAATGGGTTGCGAGCGCTGCATGTGCTTCTGGCGCCGGAATTGTCCCTCTTCTCCGCGGAGAATCCCGTTGGGGGTATTCCAATGAGGGCGTTACGCAGGCGCCTCTCCAGAATCCCGACCACTCGTTTCGGCGACGCCCTGCGTCTGGAGACTCGACGCTATCAGGATGAAGAGTGCCAAGGTGTGTGCCGAAAACGGAAGAGCGGAGCAGCGCCATAGTTGCGTGCTGCGGCGCGCCGATGCGTCGGGCCCGCCCCGCTTGTCGTCTACTCGACGCCGTGCTTCACCACTTCGAACCTGCTGGGTGACCTGTGCTCCGTACAAGCGCGCTGATCGTCGCCTGCCTGGGCCTCGCCGTGCCTTTCGCGTCCTCGGCCTTCACCGGGAATCAGCCTGGCCATCTTGCCGTCCACATCGCCGTATCTGACTCGCCCGCCTACATAGAGCAATGGGTGTCGACTCCGTTCAGATCTGCCGTCACGATCCATCGGATCCACGAGGTCGAGCGTGGCAAGACGGCGTACATCGCCTTTCTGGTGACAGGCCAATCCGCAGGGTCGTCGCACAGGTACCATGTTGATGTCGGCGTCCGGGTGCTTCGACCAGACCGCGTGGTGGCATACTCGGATTCCTCTCACGCGCATATCTCCTGCCCCAATGACGGCCGAGTCGGATTCACGATGGCCGACCCAGCACTCGACTTCGGCGTGGATGATGACGACCCGCTCGGCCAGTGGCTCATCGAGGTGACGGCGCACGATCGAGTCACCGGTGCCGTGGCATCCGCCGCGTATCCGCTGATCGTTAGGCAGCCGGCTCTTCAGACGCACTGACGGTGCGCAACGCGACCCAGATACTCCCCGTCGTTCTTCTCATCACCCTCGCAGAGTTGTTTGGGCCGACGCGGCTGGCGGCCGCCGACTCCCTCGCCCTTTCGGATTCCACGCTTCACCGGGTCCACAACGCCTTGTTCGAGACGTGGCTTCCCGCGGACTCGTTGCCCCTCCCCGACAGCCTGCGAGCCTCCTGCGTCCAGCTCCGCGATGGCCTTTGGGCGGCATTCTCGAAATCGCCAGCGATCCGCTCAGCACTTTCGAGCCTCGAGACCCAGGCAAGGTCTAGTTGTGCGTCTCCGCGAGGCGCTGTCAGTCGGTTTTCTGACCTCTCGCTCGCGGCTTGCGAGGACGTGCTGTTGAGTCTGCTGCGATGCGGAAACAACAACGAGCGGCGGACTGTTATGCAGCTCCGCCTTGTCTATCTTAAGGCGATCTACTCATCCCCCTTGGGCCAGGCCATCGCCGGCTTGGCTCAGACTTCATCACCGCCTTCGACGGACAACGTGGATCCGCCGCACTTTCCACCGACCTGGCTGGAGTATGACTCAACTGGACATGAGATCCGTGCTCGTGATGGCTCCATAGACGACATCATCGTCGGGAGCGGGCCCGCGGGGTCAGTCCTGGCCTACGAGTTGCGGCGATCGGGTCGAAGGGTGCTGTTACTCGATCAAGGGCCCTTCGTGCTTCCGGGAACTATCGCGACGCGAGCGAACCCCAAGCTGCTCGAGAGCGGCGGCAATCGCGCCTCGGTGAGCGGCAGCGTTCTGTTCAACAACGCGGAGTCAGTGGGCGGTGGCACGGCCGTCAACATCGATCTAGTGTTCTCGCCGACGCACCCGAGCGTTCAGAACCAGCTCCGGAAGTGGCGAGCGGAGGGGCGCCTCGCGCCCGGACAGTTCTCGCTGTCTGCCCTCGACTCGGCGGACCGCTGGGTCAAAGCCATGTTGGGCACGCGGACGCCGGCAGATTCCGAGATCAACCGCAACAATCGCGTACTCTGGAACGGCGCGCAGCGCAGCGGCCTTCACCCGAAGCTGTACGAGCTGAACACGTACGCGCCGGGGCAATGGCTTACCGCTGTCACAGACAAGCGGTCATCCGTCTCCGCACTACTCTTACCGGCCATGCTCGAAGAGGATGACCCGCTCGAGCTGATTCCCGATGCCCAGGTAACTCGCGTGATAGTGGAGCCGGGCTCTGGCGGCGATGTGGCTCGCGGCGTTCAGTTCGTCGTGCGCTCACCGTGGATCGCCGAAGGTGTGCTCCGAGATCCCCTGCAGCTTCGCTTGCGCCCAGGCGACACGCTCACTGTTAGGGCGCAGCGGGTCATTCTGTGCGCGGGGACGCTCGGCTCGTCGACACTTCTGCTTCAGTCCCACATCACCAATCCGGCCATCGGCCGCGGAATCGTCGCTCACATCGCAGTGCCGGTGATCGGTGTGTTCGACAAGCCGATCGATGCAACCTCTGGGACCCCTGCCACGGTGTTTGTCGACGACTACGCCATTTCAAGGGGCTTCATGTTGGAGGCGATGTCCGCCGGCCCCGAGTACGCAGCGGTGATGGTCCCGGGAACGGGACGACACGTCTTCGACGTCGTGAGCCGCTACCGGTATTTGGCAGGATTCGGCGTCATGCTGATCGACTCGCCCTCCCAGGACAACCGCATTGAGCTTGGCGCTTCGGGTAGGCCCGAGATTCACTACGAGATCTCTCCCGGAGACCGGCGGCGCCTTCGAGTGGCAATCGCAGATGGCGTCCGGATCATGTTCAAGGCTGGAGCGCGCCGCGTGATTGTGCCCTCACACGAGGATATCTATCGCGGGTCCACGACGCCGTTTGAGTTCACGAGCGCGCAGCAGGCGGATGATCTCGCACGCAAGCTCGAGCTCCTACCCAACGCGACGCTCGTTACCTCAGCCCACCTGCAGGGAAGCGACAAGATGGGACCCAGGAGAATGCGCGCTGTCGTGGGAACTGACTTCCATGTCTGGGGTGTGACGGGGCTCTACGTCATGGACTCGAGCGTTTTCCCAAGCTCGATCGGTGCAAATCCGATGCAGAGCATTTACGTCATGGCAAAGCTCTTCGCGAACGACCTGATCAGAGAGTCGCGTCGCCGAGCGACGGGGCGCTGATGCTCCGCCGCCGATCGGATCTGAACGGCTAGACAGAGCACCCAACTGTCCCTCGATTGTCCCCGAACTGTCCCCGTCCAGCGTCTACTCCTGTCGGTTCCCGTCGTCTGACTCTTCGCGTAAGCCCTTATCTTTCCTCGCTTGGCCGACAGGTTGCGACCTTGGTTTGCCCTGCTTGCCCGCTTCGAATCCCGTTGGGGACGCCGAGCTTCTGCCTCGTGGAGCCGAGCCCAGCTCGAAGGGATCGATCCGGGAGCGAGGTCACGCCCCGGCGTCTCCAACTCCTCCTCGCGGGATTCGGACGGAAGAGGCGTTGACCCGCACGGATGCCCGCGGAAGAAGCCCCTTGACATTATTTCGATGATTAGCTAATCATCGATTCATGAACGGCGTCTTCAAGGCACTTTCCGACCTCACCCGCCGACGAGTCCTCCAGCTCCTGCGCGGCGGCCCGATGTCCGCGGGCCAACTCGCCGACCAATTCGACGTCTCGAAGCCAACCATGTCTGCGCACTTCGCGGTGCTCCAGGAGGCCGGTTTGATCGAAGCGGAGAAGCGCGGCCGCACGATCCTCTACCGGCTGAAACTCTCGGTGCTCGAGGACGCGCTGTTGAGCTTCGCCCACACCGTCGGGCTGGGCTTCCCCGCACCGGCCCGCGCGCGTCGCGCACGGGCGGGCCGGCCGGTCCGGCGCTTCCTCCGAGGTGCGACGTGAACGCAGCAAATCGCCCGAAGCCGAAGCATTGGATAGTCGAATTGCGCGTCGCGCTCGTCTGTGCCGCACTGATGCCGGCAATCCCGTTCGGCGTGAAACTGGGGGCGCGATACGGCTGGGGGGGCGCGAACGACCTTTCGGAGCGCGCACTCATGGTGATCCTTGCCGCGTTCATCGTGCTCACCGGCAATACCATCCCCAAGAGGGTCACGTCCCGGACGTGCGCCGGCGTTGATCCGGCCCGGCTACAGGTGTTCCACCGATTCGCGGGCTGGACCTGGGTGCTCACCGGATTGGCGTTCGGCCTCGCCTCGATCCTGCTGCCAACCCAGACTTCCCGCACGGCGACGCTGGTCATCGTCCCGGCCGGCATGGCGCTCATCGCGTATCGGTGGCTCAATCTGCTCGCAACTCGCCGGCCAGCGGCGTAACGCCGCGCGCGTTACATGAGGCAGAGCCTCGGACGGGCAACAGCCATCTCTCATGACGTGTGGCCACGCTGGGGAGCGTCTTGCCGCCGGGATTCGTCCGGTTCGGGAGAACGTCCGGTCGCTCAGCGGCGCCGCAGCCGATTCATCAGCGACAGCAGGTTCCAGAACAGCACGACGATTCCGAGCGTCAGTTCGAATCCGGCTTCGAGCGGCATGTCGACGGGCATGTTGTGGACCACGTAGTTGAGCTTCCACAGCATCGCCGCCACCGAGACCACCACGAACACCGCGGCGATGACGAGGCCGAACGTGCCTCCGATCGGGAACACGATCTGGAGTCCCATGAGCAGCAGCATCGGGATGAACAGCATCGACAGCCCGGCCCGGATCATCGAGAACTCGCGCTTCTCGATCGAGACGTAGGCCAGCATGGCGAGCGACGCGAGCAGCGTCATGAGCAACGCGTAGCCGATCACCGTCAGCCCGTCCTGGACCTGTCCCATGGCGAGCGTGATCGCGAGCAGGAAGCCCAGCGAGATGCCCTGCGTCGAGGTGCCGAGGAAGAACCCGCCGACCTTCGCGTCGCCATACACCATCCGGCGCGCCAGGGTCTGGCCCAGCAGGAAGCAGCCGTAAACGACCGCCAGCACCGCCCAGGTGCCGCCCCGGAACACGTACGGGACCACGAACTGCATCGACAGCAGCGCGAACACCGCCGTGATGCTCAGTCCGCCGAGCGTCCACACGGCCGCGCGACGGAGGAACACCGAGCGCTCTGCGACAGGTGCGTCGTATGCGGGGACGAGAACGACGTCTTCGGCCATGGCGGACCTTCGTCGACGCGCCGGCAAGGCAGAGAGGATTCTCCGGGACCGCGGCGCATCACGGTCCGCCCACAATACCCAAGTTGGCGTCCGGGCGAAATATCGATCCGGGTCACGGACCTATTATGAATCCGCGCGGATCCCCAGCTCCTTCAGCGTCTCCGGCTCGACGGCGCCGGGCGAGCCGTCCATCAGGCACGCGGCGCTCGCGCTCTTCGGGAACGCGATGGTGTCGCGGATGCTGTCGCGGCCGGCGAGCAGCATGACGATGCGGTCGAGCCCGAGCCCGATGCCGCCATGCGGCGGCGACGCGTACTTGTAGGCGTCGATCAGGAACCCGAACTTCTCGTGCGCCTGCTCCTTCGTGAAGCCGCACACCTGCAGCACGCGCTCCTGGATGTCGGGGCGGTGGATGCGAATCGAGCCCGAGCCGAGCTCGTTGCCGTTCAGCACCAGGTCGTAGAGCTGGGCGTAGACCTTGCCGGGATCGCTCTCGAGGATGTCGAGATGCTCGGGGTTCGGCATCGTGAACATGTGATGCCGCGCGACCCAGCCCTTGTGATGCGGGTCGTACTCGAACAGCGGGAATTCCCGCACCCACAGAAACGCCCAGTCCCTGGTATTCGGCTTCACGAGGTCGCGGCCGAGCTGGCTGCGCAGCACGCCCAACGCCTTGAGCGTCTGCTCCCACGGACCGTTCGTGAACACCACCGCGTCGCCGGTACGGGCGTTGACGCGCTCGAGGAATTCGTCGAGCAGCCCCCCCGGGAAGATCACCTGCTGCTTGTCGCGCTCGGCGTCGAGCACCTTGAAGAACGTGAGCCCGCCCGCGCCGGCGGCCTTCACCACGTCCTCGAACTTGCGCAGCTGGGTGCCCGAGATCTCGGCGCCATTGGGAATCACCATCGCGGCCGCGGTGCCGCCCGGCGCGTTGGCGCCGTTCGCGATCACGTTGCGCGGCGAGCGCGCGCTGATCGACGTCACGTCGACGAACTCGAGCCCGAACCGCACGTCGGGCTTGTCGGAGCCGTAGCGGCTCATCGATTCGTTGAACGTCAGCCGCGGGAACGGGGTCTTGAGGTCCACGCCGAGGCACTCGCGCCAGATCGCGGTGAACAGTCCTTCGATGACGCGGAACACGTCCTCCTCGCCCGCGAAGCTCATCTCGACGTCGATCTGGGTGTGCTCCGGCTGGCGGTCGGCGCGCAGGTCCTCGTCGCGCAGGCAGCGCGCGAGCTGGAAGTAGCGGTCGCAGCCCGAGATCATCAGCGTCTGCTTGTAGAGCTGCGGGCTCTGCGGCAGCGCGTAGAACGAGCCGTGGTGAATGCGGCTCGGCACGATGTAGTCGCGCGCGCCCTCGGGCGTCGGCTTCACCAGCAGCGGCGTCTCGATCTCGAGGAAGCTCTGGCTCGACAGGTAGGAGCGCGCCGCCATCGCGGCCTTGTGCCGCAGCGCCAGCACCGCGGCCAGCTCGGGCCGGCGCAGGTCGAGGAACCGGTAGCGCAGCCGCAGATCCTCGTTCGCCAGGTTCTGCTCCTCGTTCACCTGGAACGGCAGCGGCGCCGACTCCGACAGCACCTTCAGCTCGCGCGCGTCGAGCTCGACGTCGCCGGTCGGCAGCTCGGCATTGAGCGATTCCGCGGGCCGCATCGCGACCGGGCCGCGCACCGCGATCACCCACTCGTTGCCCAGTTGCTCGCCGCGCCGCAGCAGCTCCTTGCCGCCGGTCTCGGGGCGCATCACGACCTGCGTGATGCCGTAGCGGTCGCGCAGGTCGATGAACAGCACGCCGCCGTGGTCGCGCGTGCGGTGCACCCAGCCCATCAGCGTGGCCGCTGCGCCCGCGTGCGCCGGGCGCAGCTCGCCGCAGGTGTGGCTGCGCCGCCAGTCGTCGAGTCCTTCGAGCTTGAGGTCCGTCGCAACGATCGGTTCCGTCATGGCGTCTTTCCGGGATTCGAACCCATCACGTCGTGTGCCGGGGCGCGGCGTCCGCCGGGCTCCCGATGAGCCGCTCGCGCAGCGCGTGTTCGAGACTCGCGAGCGGCACCGTCTGCTGGGTGCCGTCGGTGAGATTCTTCACCACCACCTCGTCGCGCCGCCACTCGTCCTCGCCCGCGATCACGAGGAACCGGGCGCCGCTCTTGCCGGCAGCCTTCATCTGGGCGTTGAAGCCGCGCCCGTCGAGATCCATCGTCACCGCGAACTCGCGGCGCAGCCGGCGCACCAGCGCGAGCGCGCCGGCGCGCGTGGCGTCCATGGCCACGACGACGATCTCGGCAGCCGGCTCGGCCATCGGGCCCAGGCGCTGCTCGATCGCCAGGATCGCGCGGTCGAGGCCGATCGAGAACCCGACACCCGGAGTCGGCGGGCCGCCCAGGGCCTCGATCAATCCATCGTAACGGCCGCCGCCGCCGAGCGCGCTCTGGGCGCCGAGCGTGGTGTCGTGCACCTCGAACGCCGTGCGCGTGTAGTAGTCGAGCCCGCGCACCAGGGCGTGGTCGATTTCGTACCGGATGCCGACCGCGTCGAGCCCCACGCGCACCGCGTCGAAGTGCGCGCGCGACTCGGCATCGAGCACGTCGAGCATCCGCGGCATCGTGGCCGGATCGAGCCCACCCTGTTCGCCCTTCAGAATGGCCTGATCGACCGGCGCCTTGGAATCGAGCACGCGCAGCGGATTGCGCACCAGCCGCTCCTGCGAATCGGCGCTCAGCAGGCTGTGCGCCGGCTCGAGCCAGGCGCGCAGTGCATCGCCGTAGGCGCGGCGTGTCTCGGGCGTGCCCACGCTGTTGAGCGCGACCGTGAGATTCTCGAAACCCCACGCCTCGAACAGATCGACGAACAGCGCGATGATCTCGACGTCCGCGTCCGGCGCCGGCGTGCCGATGATCTCGGCGCCGATCTGGCGGAACTGCCGGTAGCGTCCCTTCTGCGGCCGCCCGTAGCGATACATCGGGCCCATGTACCAGAGCCGGTGCACGCGACCCCGGCCACCCAGGCCGTGCTCGAGATACGCGCGGCACACGCCGGCCGTGCCCTCGGGGCGCAGCGCCAGGTCCCGGTCGCCGAGATCCTTGAAGCGGTACATCTCCTTCTGCACCACGTCGCTCGATTCGCCGCTGGTGCGCGCGAACAACTCGTAGTCCTCGAACGTCGGCGTGCGGATCTCGTGGTAGCCGTAGCGGCGCACCACTTCGCGCGCGCGTTCCTCGACCCACTGCCAGCGCTCGATCTCGCCCGGCAGCAGATCACGCGTCCCGCGCGGCGCCTGGTGCTTCATCGCGCCCCGGCGCGGCGCGCGATCCAGCGCGCGTAGAGCCACTGCGCCAGCGACACGCCGATCACGTCCGCCATCGCGTCGTAGCCGCTCGACTCGCGGCCGGGCACGTGCATCTGCCAGAGTTCGTCGCACGTCGCGATGACTGCGCCCAGCGCGATCGCGATCCAGACCCGGTTCGCCAGCGGCCGCCCCGGCAGAAACGCGCGCAGCGTGCGCGCCAGCAGCAGGCCCAGGCCGCCGTATTCGCTCATGTGATAGAGCTTGTCCGAGTTCGTGAACTCGATCGGTGCGTGGAGGTGCGGCTGGGAACTGAGCGTGAAGATCACGGCCAGGTAGAGCGCCAGCGGCAGCCCATAGAGGAAGAACGCGTGGGATGGCGACTTCGTGACCTGCCCGGTCATGGAACTCCTCGGAAAACACGTGCGTTCGGACGGCGCGCGGCGGCGCCTGCTCGAGGGGCATCGAAAGACGGGCGAACATAGCACGGATCATTTACTTCCGGCTTCGGCCGGCCGGCCGGCCGGGCCTGGTTGCCGGAATCCGGTCTGCGGGAAAATGCGCCGGCACCTTGCGCCGGGACCGCTCGTGCGGGTAGCTTGTCGGGCGATCTTCGCTTGGACCGTCACTCCCGTGACGAGCCCCCCCAACGCATTGGCGCGCCGCTAGCTCAATTGGCAGAGCAAGTGACTCTTAATCACTAGGTTCTTGGTTCGATTCCAAGGCGGCGCACCATCTTACCCGGACACTGCACGGCGGTCTTGAGCCTGCCTCCACGGCACAGCGCGATTCCGCTATCCTCCCCGAATTCCCAGGCGGTTCGCGCCGACCCATCGAATTCGGAGTCACCATGCGCCGTTGGATCCTGCTGGCTCTCGCTTGCATCACGGTCATGTCCGCCACCGCGCCGCGCCTGCCCCACACCGCGAAGAAACCGGTCGAGGACAAGTACTACGGCGAAACGATCAAGGACGACTATCGCTGGCTCGAGGATTGGAAGGATCCGGCGGTCAAAGCGTGGAGCGACTCGGAGAACGCGGTCGCGCGCGCGTATTTCGACAGCCTGCCCACGCGCAAGGCGGTGCTCCAGAACATCGAGGCGCTGACAAAGAGCCCGTACCCGTCGTGGCCCCAAGTCCGCCACGCGGGTCACTACTGGTTCGCGCTCGAGAACCGGCCGCCCAAGCAGCAGCCGCGACTGGTGCGGCTCACGTCGCTCGATGCCCTGGGCAGCGAAAAAGTGCTCGTCGATCCCAACGCGATCGACCCGTCCGGCGCGACGACGATCGACTACTTCGAGCCGTCGCTCGACGGCTCGATGGTGGCGGTGTCGATGTCGAAGGGCGGCACCGAGTCGGGCACCGCCTATGTCTACGAAACGGCCACCGGTAAGAAGCTGTCCGACGAAGTGCCCGGCGTGAACGGCGGCACCGCCGGCGGCAGCCTGTCGTGGAATGCGGACTGCACGGGCTTCTGGCGCACGCGCTATCCCGTCACAGGCGAGCGACCCGCGGCGGACCTCGACTTCTACCTGCAGGTCTACTTCCACAAGCTCGGCACGCCGGCGTCGAAGGACGTGCTGGTGGCGGGGCGCGACTTCCCGAAGATCGCGGAGGTGAACCTCAGCTCCTCGGACGACGGCAAGTGGGTGCTGGCGGACGTGCTCAATGGCGACGGCGGCGACCACGCGATGTACCTGGCCGACGCGTCGAAGGCGATGGGCGGCTACGGCGCGTTCCAGAAGATCTCGAGCTTCGAGGATCGCATCGTCGACGCGAAGTTCGGCTCCGGCGACCTGTTCCTGCTGTCGCGCAAGGGGGCGCCCAAGGGCAAGGTAATCCGACTGCCGCTCGGCATGACGGACCTGTCGAAGGCCTCGGTGGTGGTGCCCGAGGGTGACGGCGGCATCGAGTGGTTCACGCCGGCCGGCGACCTGCTCTACGTCGAGGAGATCGCGGGCGGCCCGTCGCGCGTGCAGATCTTCGACAGCCACGGGGCCGATCGCGGCGTCATGCCGATCCCCCCGGCGAGCACGATCGGCGCGATCGAGAAGGGCGGCGGCGGCGATGTCGCGGTGCAGATCGGCACCTACACCCATCCCGGGCGCTGGTCGCGATTCACGCCCGCGAAGAAGACCCTCACACCCACGGCGCTGGTCGCCAGGTCGCCGCCCACTACGACGACATCGAAGTGCGCACGGTGGAGGCGATCTCCAAGGACGGCACCAAGGTGCCGCTCACGATCCTCATGCCGAAGGGTCTCGTGACGGGTTCCCACACGCCGGCGATCCTGACTGGCTACGGCGGCTACGGCATCAGCCAGCGGCCCGGGTTCAGCCCGACGCGCCGCGTGTGGTTCGACCAGGGCGGCATCCTCGCGATCGCGCACACCCGCGGCGGCGACGAGTTCGGCGACGCGTGGCACCTGGCCGGCAATCTCACGCGCAAGCAGAACGTGTTCGACGACTTCGCCGCCTGCGCCCAGTACCTGATCGACCATCACTACACGTCCGCGAAGGCGCTCGCCTGCCAGGGCGGGAGCAACGGCGGATTGCTGATGGGCGCGATGATCACCCAGCATCCCGAGCTGTTCCGCGCGGTGGTCACGAGCGTCGGCATCTACGACATGCTGCGCGTCGAGCTGTCGCCGAACGGACTGTTCAACATCACCGAGTTCGGCACCGTGAAGGACAAGGCGCAGTACGCCGCGCTGCGCGCGTATTCGCCGTACCAGCACGTCGTCGACGGGCGGAAGTACCCGGCGGTGCTGTTCACCACCGGCGGCAACGATCCCCGTGTCGATCCGATGAACTCGCGCAAGATGGCGGCGCGGCTCCAGGCGGCGGACGCGTCGAACCACCCGATCCTGCTGCGCACCGACGCCCGCGTCGGTCATGGCATCGACAGCCCGCTGTCGGCGCGCAACGAGCTGTCCGCCGACATGTACTCGTTCATGATGAGCCAGCTCGGCGTGAAGTATCGCGAGAAGCAACCACTCAAGCCGACCATGAAGCCGCAGCCGGAGAAGATTTCGGCGAAGTAGGGTTGGAAGTAACGCAATTCGGCGGGGCTTGCGGGGGCGATGTCTCCGCCGGCCCGCCGTGCTGCTGCTACCGCGCCAGCTGAATCACCAGCCCCGCCGCGCACGCTCCCAGCGCGACCCGCGCCTCCCACGGCACCGCGTTCCCGGGCTCGGGCCGGCGTGACACCACGCCGACGGCCTCGCGCATCTGGCGCATGGCCACGGTGAGGCTCGCGATCCACGCGAACGCCAGCGCCAGCATCACCCACGGCCGGCCGCTGCGGCTCACGTCGCGTGCAGCCTCGAGCCACACGAATGCGCCGGGGGTGCCGGGCACGCCGGCGAGCGAGAACAACGCGTAGAGCCCCGCGACTCCGGCCACGGCGTGGCGGCGGAACAGTACGGGCGGTGTGCCGGGGCGCGCGTCGGCAACCGGCAGGAACCGCGCGAGGATCGCGGCGCCCGACAGCGCGAGCACGAGATGCGCCGACCAGCGCGGGACGACGCCCGCAATCACGCCGGCGCCGCCCACTCCGGCGCGCGCGAACGCCAGCATCGCGAGCAGCAGCCCGCCGTTGAGGCTCGCGAGCGTGCCCACGCGGCGCTCGGGGCGGCGTTGCACGAGGAGCGTGAGGCCGCCGATCGCGAACGCCAGCGCGGCGACGATCGCGAGCAGCTCGGTGACGGCACGCGCGCCGTCGTGGAACCCCTCGATGCCGGCGATGCGTGCGGCGAGCCACTCGGCGCCGCACACCTGCAGCGCCACGACCGCGAGCGGCGCGAGCCACGCCGGCGCGCCCTGCAGCAGATCGGCAGCCCAGAAGTGGAACGGCGCGCCGCCGAGCAGTACGACGCCGAGCAGCAGCGACAGCGGCAGCGCGGTGCGCCACAGGAAGTCGGGGTCGATCCCCATCTCGAGCACGGCCCATTGCTCAGTCGTGTACGGCGTGCCCGTCGAGATCTGCAGCAGCATCACGCCGGCCCACGACAGCGCGAGTGCCGCGCCCAACACCCACAGCAGCTTGATCGCGCATTCGCTCTGCAGCAGGTTGTCGCGGTCGCGCGCGAGCAGCGCGATGACGAGGCCGAGCACCAGCATCAGCCCGCCGGGCCCCGCCGCGGCTGCGAGCCCCGCGGCGCCGGCAAGCGGCACCAGCACGATCGCGGTGCTCAACTCGAACAGGTCCACGCGGCCGCGCCGGTCGAGCGCCAGCATCAGCACACCGGTGGCGAGCGCGATCAGCGGCGCGATCAGCGGCGCCTGGGCGGCGAGCACGGCCATCGCGTTCATCGCAGCAGCGGCAGCACCATGGCCAGCACTCCGAGCCCGACGAGGAACAGCAGGTACTCCTGCGCGTCGCCGGTGTGCAGGTCGTGAATCGCGCCGGTGACGCCGCCGGTGACCTGGCGCAGCGCCGCGAGCACGCGACGCTCGACGTGTACGACCAGCTCGAAGATCCGCTGCGCCAGCGCGCGCGGCGCATCACCCTGCGTGCCGAGCCGTTCCCACACGGCGCGCGTGCGCGTCTGGCGCGCCAGCACCGCGAGCCACCCGCCCACCGCGGCAGGCGCGAGTGCCAGCAGCGAACTGCGCCACGGCGGCTCGAAGCCTCCCCACCACGCGACGGCGAGCGCCAGCGGGCCGAGCATCAGCACGGCGATCGCGGCCGCATGGCTGGACGTGAGCGCGGGATCGGGGCGCATCACCTTGCGGCGCTCCTCGGCGCTGTGCATGCGTGCCACCGACAGCCACGCCGCGATTGCGGTGGCGATCGCGATGCCGGGCACGATCAGCGCGTTCACGCGGCTGGGGCGCACGCCGTGGGCGATCATCGCCGGCCACGCGAGCGACGCGAGCGCGGTCCAGCTCGCGGCGCGCCACAGCCGCGTGAGCTGGACGCCCCGGCGCGGCGCCGAGCCGCGCAGCTCGCCCACCAGCAGGAACACGTGGGTGCCGCACGCCGCGAACCACAGCAGCAACGACGCCAGCGGCGTCACGCGATTGCCGGCCACGAGCAGCGCCGCGAGCGCGCAGTCCGTGACGACGAGCCAGCGCAGGCTCGCGGTCCAGGAGCGCCGCGCATAGGCGCGCAGCACCGCGAGCACCGCGGTGACGGTCAGCAGCACCATCGCCGTAAGCCGCACGAACGGCACGTCGATCCAGTGCTCGGACTGCCGCCACAACACCGCGAACCCCGCCGCCGGCAGCAGCGCGGGCAGCCAGATGCGCGTGCCGAGGAACGGCCCCGGCAGGTCCGAGAACGCGCGCGCCATCGGCAGCGCGGCGAGCAGCTCGAGCCCGGCCCACACCACCGCACCCGCTTCGATCACGCGGAACAGCGCCACCCATGCCACCGTGGCGCCGCCGTGCATCGCCTGCAGCACGCCGCGCGCGGGCAGCGGCGGGCCGTGGCCATGCGCCAGCACCGGGAACGCGGCGTGGATCGCGAACGCGAGCCATAGCGCCGTCGCCGGCCGCCGCACCCAGCTCCAGCGCATCACCTGCTCGGGCGCATCGTCCGCCGCGCGCGCCCAGCACCAGAACGCGGCACCGATCAACTCGATGCCGATGGCGCCCGCGAGCAACGACCGCACCCACAGCAGTGCCGCGCCCACGATGCACAGCGCGATCCCCAGCCGGCGGGGATCGGTGCTCCAGCTCCAGACCTCGCGCGCGCGCCGCATCAGTCGTGCAGATCGTGCGCGTCGGCGACCCACGGGCTCGCGGCCACCCGCACGCGCGTGCGGCCGGCGCGCACGGCGAGCGAGCAGCCGAGGGTGGTGGCGAGCAGGATCGAGTAGCCCGGCCCCACCGGTTCCTCGAGCAGCCCGCCCGCGGCCACGCGTTCGATGATCTGGAGGCCGAGGCCCAGCATTGCGATGCCGATCGCGAGCCGAACGGTGTGACGCCGCAGCATCAGGTGGAGCAGCCCGAGGCACAGCACGAGGATGCCGTAGGTCGCGCGGCGTCCCGGATCCGCCGGCAGGTTCTGACGCGCCACCGCCACCACCAGCAGGACCAGCACCGAAATGCCGAGCAGCAGCCCGACCATGCTCGTCTCGAGCAGACCCGTGCGGCGTCCCCGGCTCGGCGTCTGCCGCGGCACGCGCTCGCTGTACACCGCCCACGCGAGCAGCGCCCACAGCACGATCCAGCCGAGCCTGAGCAGCGGCGGATCGACGAGCGTGGACGTCATCGCGAGCGCCGCGGCGACCCCGAGGGTGCCCACGCGGGCGACCACCCGGCCGGGCAGGAACACCAGGAGGATCATGAGCCCGACCGGCAGGAACCACGCGAGCACGTCGGTGGGGGGCAACTGGGTCCACGAATCGAGGAACCGCACGGATCATCCCTCCATCCATGGATCGGCCGGGTACGGGCCGCCGCAGTCACTCCGCGGGGTTCAAGGCCCCGGGGGCGAACTCGAATCAGGGAATGAAAACGCTTTCGGCCGAGAGCAACGTGGACAGGAACCCCTCGGGGCTCTTCGCCTCGCGCAGGCTCGTGCGGACGGTTTCTTCCTTGAGCAGCCGCGACAGGTTCGCGAGCGCGCGCACGTGCAACGTGGTGGCCTGCTCGGGCGAGACGAACAGCACGATGAGGTAGACCGGCTGACCGTCCTCGGACTCGAAATCGATGCCCTCGGGGATCACCGCGACGGCGGCCGCCATCCGGTCGACCGAGCGCGCCTTGCCGTGGGGAATGGCCAGGCCGTTGCCGATCCCGGTGCTCATCATGGCTTCCCGGCGCATCACCCGGTCGAGGATCTCGCCCTGGCTGTTGAACTGGTGAGCCGACTCCAGCACGTCGACCAGTTCGACCAGCGCTTCGCGCTTGGTCCGGGCCTTGAGCTTCAGCGTGACCGCATTGGAATTCAACAGCTCTGACAGCCTCATGGCGGTCCGCCCCTCGCGAGCAATTCAAAGACAGACAATGAGTTCCAACCTAATGACCATGCCTCCGGGGTGTCAAGGCGAAAACCCCGAAACGAGCCATTTTCGCGACGCGGCGGGTGAGCTTGGAACCGGGATCTCGACGGGCTGAATTCGTCGGAGCCGGGAGGCAACCCCCGCGTTCGCCGCGGGGCTTCATCGGAGCTCTCGAGGGGCTCAGCTGTCGCCGATCCCGTGGTTCGATCGGCTGCTCCGGTCCGAGTCCGCGCGGCCTCTTCATGGTGGGTCGTTGGTTCACTGGGTCGGCGGGTACTCAAAAACGCAATGCGTACGTCCACCATTCGGCAACGCCGTAGGTGCTCCGAACCCGCTCCGAACGCGGCTCGAAACGCCGTCGAACCCGCGCCAAACGCGCGCTCGCTGTGGTAAGATATTGCAACATCAGGGGCGCTGTGCCCCGTTGCCCGACACATCATTGCGGAACTCCCCGAGGTTCAAGGAACGAACTGGGGCCGCCTCGGCAGGGAGGCAGTTCGATCCATGAAGCGTAAGGCCATCGGTTTTCGCGAGCTTCTCGAGCGCTTGCTGCCCGTGGAGCAGCTTTCGCCTGCCGAGCGCACACGAGTCCGGCGCGCGCTTACCCATGGTTCCAATAATCAGATCGAGCAGGCCGCGTTCGTGGCGCTCGACCGGCTCGAACAACTCGGGGCGATCCGACGCCTGCCGGTGACCGACGGCAACTCCGACCGGATGCGGTTCCAGTCGGCGCATGCGCTCGATGTGATCACGATCGAGCTGCCGCCGACGATCCACCAGGACGGCATCGACCTGCATCCCCGCGTGGCGCTGCTGTCGCGGGCACTCACCGGCAGCGAGCAGGTGCGCCGACTCATGCGGCTCGACGATCCGCTGGTATTCTCCGATCCCCGCCGCGGCAACGCGCGGGCGGGGTTGATCGAGCTGCTGGACCAGACCGGCAGCGAGCTGATGGGCGGGACCTCGGTGCGGTTCCTGCCGCGGCTCACCGATGACGGCCTCGCGGAGGAGGCGCCGTTCGACGCCGTGCTGGCACTCAAGGCCCGTTCGGACCCGCGCTTCATCATCGCGTGCGATGACACCGCCCAGTCGCGGCAGTTGCAGGACGCCGGCCTCCAGCGTCAGGCTCGCTCGGTGGCGCTCGCGGGCGTGTTCTCGGAGGACGGTGAATCGCTGGGGCACCTGGAGGCGCTCGCGCCCGAGGCCCAGGCGTTCGGCGCGCAGGAGCGGGCGATGCTGGCGTTGCTCGCCGATTCCTGCGCGTTCTCGTGGGAGCGCTCGACGCGCATCGAGAAGCTGGTGTTCATCGATCCCATGACGGGCGCGTTCAACCGCTCGTACTTCGACCGGCAGATGCTGAACGAGATGGCGCGCGCCGAGCGGGAGCGCACGTCGTTCGCGCTGTGCATCGTCGACATCGACAACTTCAAGAACGTGAACACCACCTACGGCTACGAGGCCGGCAACCGCGTGCTCGAGCACGTGGCGCGCACGCTGCAGACCGGCGTGCGGCCGTTCGACACGGTGGCGCGCTGGGGCGGCGAGGAATTCGCGGTGCTGCTGACCGGGCCCGTGCAGGGCGATGGCGTCGTCACGATCTGCGAGCGACTGCGTGGCCTCGTCGAGCGGCAGAAGGTCACGGTCGAAGCGCTCGACCGCAGGTCGCACGAGATCTCGGTGACGGTGAGCATGGGCGTGGCGGTGTTCCCCGACGATCAGAGCGAGCCCCAGGACCTGTTCAACGCCGCGAATACCGCGCTGCTGCGCGCCAAGCTCCCGCCCAAGAACCGCGTGGCGTACTATCGACCTCCGGAACAGTGGAAGGCCCGCTCGCGCTGACCGTTCCCCCGCCCCGTCTCGCGGCCAGACTGGGGCGAAAGCCGCCACGGCCGCGCCCGCTCGCGGCGCGACATCGAAGCCCGCGCCGATTCCCACCGCCGTACCTGGCGAAGTCGACGCCACGGCGCTCTCGGGCAGCTATAAGTCGGGCTCCACGGTGATCGTCATCACCGCCAGCCCGAGCGGCAAGACCGAGATCGAAGCCGGCAAGTGGGACGCGATGGGGTTCTTCGACGGCGTGCGATTTGTCGGGCTGCTGCGCGTCCTCGACGCGCAGGGCACTGTGCTCACCCCAGGCGGATACGACCCGCTGCGGTTCGAGGTCCAGAGCGACCTCTCGATCAACGCGGTCCTGGGCACGAGCGGGGCGGGCAAGGCGATGCGCATGGAGCACTGGACGCGACGGAACGTCGAGAAGGCGCCGGCGCCGCCCACCGAGTCCTGCCCCGGGACTTGCTGCGGCTGCAGGGCAGCCTGTTCCTGGCCGACATCGCGGCGGAAGCCGAACGACTCGCCGAGCAGCACCGGGTCGTCGCCACGGTCGAAGTGCCGGCGCATACGCGACCGAAGGGCAAGCACCGCGGCGAGTTCCCCGACCATCTGCCCCTCGTGTGCACGGTGTGCGAGCTCAGGGACGAAGACCGCGTCTGCGCCTGCGGCGGTGAGCTGAAGCCCTTCGGCGAAGAGACCTCGCGCGAGCTGGAGCGTATCGAGACCTCGATCGTGCACGAGATCGCGCGCACGAAGTACGCATGCGCGAAGTGCCACGAAGGCGTCGTCACCGCACCCTGGCGCGGCAAGGTGATCGACAAGGGCCTGCTGGGTCCCGGGTTTCTGGCGCACGTGATCACCGAGCGCTTCGCGAACACCTGCCGTACTACCGGCTCGAGGGCAAATACAAGGCGGAAGGTCTCGACCTGTCGCGCTCGGTGCTGTGCGAGTCGATGGCGCGCTGCGCCGAACTGCTGGAGCCGATCGCCGAAGTGCTGCGCAACGAGGTGCTCGCCTCCGGAGTGGTCCACACCGACGACAAGCCGGTGACGCGGCCAAGTCGGCCGAAGACGGAGCACGGCAGGCTCGCGTGTGGATGTACCTCAATCGCGAAGGCCGGCACTGGTAGGAGTTCACCGCAGCCGCAAACGTGATGGACCGGCGCGCGCTCAAGGACTTCACCGGCTACCTGCAGGCCGATGCCTATGGCGGCTACGACCACCTGTTCTTCCCCGGTGGAGCGACGGAGGTGGCGTGCTGGGCGCACGTCCGTCGCAGGTTCGTCGACGCCGAGGCGACCGACCCGGGGTTGGCGAAGGAGGCCATCGACCGGATCCGGATGCTGTTTCAGATCGAGGAGGCAGCGAAAGATCTCGACGACGCGGAGCGCGCCGAACTGCGACGGGCGCGTGCGCGACCACTGCTCGACGAGTTCCACGCCTGGCTCGAGCTCGCGGAAACGCAGGCATTGCCGAAGTCACCACTCGGCAGGGCGATCACCTATGCGCGCAACCAGTGGCCCGCGTTGCAGATTCATTTGCCTCGTGCCGGTTGTCGGAGACTCCCCCTAATTCCTTGCGATATTTGACCGTTGCCGAACTACACTTGCATTGGGAGCATCCCTGCCACTCCAGCCCTTGAGGTCAAAACATGTCCCCGGTCGCCATCCGATTGATCTGGACACTCGCGATCTGCGGGATCCTTGTTCCCACGGTGGTCTACGCCAATTCGGCCTTCGTCCCGGACGACTTCCCGACTATCCAGCAGGCGATCGATTCTGGCGCGGATACGGTTCAGGTTCGAGGCGGCACGTATTCAGAACGCCCATTGGTTGATCATTCACTTACCCTTCTTGGCTTCGGGGGTAGCGGACGCCCTCGAATCGAGGGGCTCGACGTCATCAATCGCAATTTTCTCTTCAACTCGCGGACCCTGCTCGTCTCTGAGTGTTCATTCTCGCAAAGCGTAAACCTCACGACTGTCACTGTGACCCCGCGCAACCTCGATCTACGCTTCTCCAACTGTGTTCTCGATTCCGGTGTTAGTCAGCTGGTGAAACTCGATACAGAGGACATCGCTACGCTTACCATCGATAGATGTCACTTGGGTGGACGCAGTGCCGCCCAAGCATTCGAAGTATTCATGGAGGCGGATACGGTTGATGGCGGCGTTTTCTGGGCCACTCACGGAGCATCAATAGATCACTGTTGGTTTACAGGTGGTACTAATACCGCCATCACACTGACCGATACGCCGCGTCGCTCGCTCACCAATAGCCATATTGAACACTATGACACTGGCATTTACGCGGAAGCTATGGACGCATACGAAATTTCCAACAACATTATCAACGATTGCGCAACGGGCATTATATTGCATGCTGGCACCGACGCAGTGGTAGCGCAAAATACCATTTTGACATGCAATATCGCGATCGATGTGGGTGGGGGAGATAATCTCTCCGTGACGAATAATACGATTGTGCATAATCGTCGAGCCGGTATTCGTCTTCGTTTGGCGAGATTCGTGGCACAGCACAACGTGATTGGCTTCACAAATGGCCCGGGTATTATTATTGATAACCCAACAGATGCGCATGTGAGTGCCAACACAATCTTTGCTGGCGATTCTTCCGGCATCGTTGTGTCGCGAAACTTCGGATATCCAGTCACTGTAATGAACAATATATTAGCGGCCAACAAGGCATACGGAATATGGACTCAGCTTTCGCCGGTGCAGCTCGGGTGCAACGATTACTTCGCGAATGGCCTTGGCCCAACAGACGGCATTGCAGTCGATGCAACAGATGTGGCCCTTGATCCGATGTTCTGCGACATGGACAGTGTGGACGTGAGGCTTACCTCACACTCTCCGCTAGCCAGCGTGCCCGGCTGTGGGACGATCGGTGCGTTGGCGATTGGCTGCGGTATGACTGCGACGCTGCTGGAGATGTTCACGGCAACGCCCCAGGGGCACAGTATCGCGGTGCGCTGGCAATTCAGCCCCACAATCAATCCAGCATGCTGGCTCGAGCGGGCTATGGGAGAACATAGCCGGTGGTCAAGGATAGGGGCGGCGACGCCGACGGATCACGACGGCTATGTCGTGATAGATAGCGACGTCCAAGATGGCCGAACCTACTCCTATCGCATCGGGTGGTTAGATGCCGGACGCATTGGTTATTCTAGCGCTGTAGTTGCTGCACTTGGTACACAGGCGCCGGCGGGCAGGGTGTTTCCTAACCCAAGCCGCGGCCCTGTGCGTATCGAGTGGACACTCGCGAGACCCGATCAAGTTAATGTACGGGTATATGATCTCACCGGACGCGTGGCGTCCACCGTTGGAAGTGCGTTCTTCCCTGCGGGTAACAACAGCGTCCAGTGGGACGGCAGGCGTGCTGACGGCACCCTGGCTCCGCCCGGGTGGTACGTTGTACGTTTTCGACTCGGCACCGCCGAAGCGAGCCAGATGCTACTGCTCCTCAGATAGTTACACTCGAAATCTCCGTAATTCTCCGATCTGGCTCGTGGATCTCACCCACGAGACGCCAACCTCATGAGGCGCTTCTGATTTCGTTGCCGCGCAATGTCTTCGAGGGGCTTGAGCGAACTCCATCGTTTGTGCCACGAATCGGTTTTCGAGACCGCCCGATTCAGCCGCTCTCGCACCTCTCCGCTGTTGCTTCTTCTATGGGACCCATACGGCACAGCCCAAGAACCTCGTGTGGCGGAAGGGATTGCGGCAGTTCGCCAAGCCGGCCGGGCGGGAATGACGTTCGGCGACTGTCGAGCATGCTATGCTCGATGATTGAGGGGGAGGCGCTGATGCGTAACAGACGCTTCGGGATTGTTCTCGCGGTTGCCATGATCATTGCGGCCTGTGCCGCCACCCCGGCGGCAGCGCTGACCTGGCAGGAAGCGCCACCGCCGCCGCTCACGTTTGGACACCTCGCTTTCCTCGATACCACCGCCCACCATTTGATCGTGGTTAGCAACACGATCGTATGGACCTACGATCTCGTGAGCCACGCCTGGGTCGACATCGCGGCAACGCAAGGCGGCGCCACACTCGACCTCCAGGAGGTGTCGGGGATTCTCGATCCAGTGCGAAATCGCGTCATTTGCCTTGTCAATGTCTATGGCCTGCCCAACTATTTTGAGCTCTGGACGCTCGACCTCTCCAGTCATGTCTGGCAATCGGTCGCCCGTTCCAATCCCGGCTACCGGACCGGGTACGGTTTTGTCTATGACCGCAAGCGCGATCGCGCACTCCTTTACGGAGGTTACTTGCGGGACAACACTGGAGCCTATTCCTTCGTGAATGACCTGAACGCGCTCGATCTCGCCACACTGACGTGGAGCCAGCCGACGATTGCGGGCACGTCTCCGCTCGGCCGGGGGAATTTCGTCTGGGGATACGATCCAGTCTACGACCGCATGGTTATGTTCGGAGGCACGTCACACACGGCGCTAGATTCCCATACTCCAATCGTTGTAGACGAGACCTGGGAGCTGTTGTTGTCCGGTACGCCGCGTTGGAAGTTCCTGACGCCCGCAACGCCTCATCCTTCCGCCAGGACAGGGACCGTGGGCGGCGTGGTGGGCAACCACCGTCTGCTCGCGATGTGTGGTTCGACGACGGTCAATGGCAATCCGGTGAATGAAGCGTGGACGCTGGCGCTCGACGACACCTCGATGGCGCATTGGACACAGGTTTCTGCAGGCGGCTCGCTGGTTCCCCGTGAATTTGCCGCCATCACGTGCGACTCGATCGGCAATCGGATGTTGTTGCAGGGAGGCCAGACCCAGAATGGTCACTATGTACACGCGGACGTGTGGTCGCTCACCATCGACTCCGTCGCCTCGTGGGGCTCGCTCGGAGACGATGCGCCGCCCGCACTGTGGGCAACCACGGCGGTCAGCGGCGAGGCGTTCTATGATTCCCTCGGGAAGCGTGTGATCGTAGCGTATAGCACGGGGACATTGCTCGAGGTGTGGGCGAAGTCGATGGATGCGGTCGGGCTGTGGTCCTTGCTCAGCGAAGACGCGAGTGGCATCGGAAACCGGCATGAGTTTTCGTTGATCTGGGACGCACCACGCCGACGGATTCTCCTGTTTGGCGGTTACGATTATCAGACGAACGCTCGATTCAACGATGTCTGGGCCAACGCCGGGTCCGGTTGGTCTCCATTGAGCACCGCGGGAACGCCGCCGTCACCGCGCAGCAATCACAGCGCGATCTTCGATGCTGCCGGGCAGCGCATGATCGTGTTTGGCGGCCAGACGGCCCCGAGCCCGGGAAGCGTGGTCTCCGACACATGGGCGCTCTCGCTCGCAAGCACTCCTACCTGGACACGGCTATCCACCACCAACGACCCGTCGGCGCAATATCGGCACGCCGCGCTCTACGACGCTCAGCGCGGGAGCCTCGTCGTGTTCGCGGGCCGGGACTCATTCGGCGCAGCCCAGGGACCGAGCGAGTTGCCCTTGAATGGCAGCCTCGCATGGCATTCTCTCGCGAGTAATCGGCCGAAGCTCGTTCCATCGAACTTCGGGCCCGTGTTCGATGCGCTCCGGACCCGCTTCCTGGTTGCGGCCTCGGACACACTGTGGGTGACTTCACTGGGTGGGAAGCTCGACTGGACGCCACTTCTCAGCGGTGACGCGAAGCTCAGTTTGCTGTACGCATTGGCTGCCGATGATCCGGTTCACGACCGTCTTGTCATCTTTGGCGGCTATTATCCCGGCAACGCGGCGCGCTATTTGTATTTCGGTGCGGTGGCCGGAGTAGGGGATCCGGCACCCAGTGTGCAGGTTTCGCGTGCGCGTATCTCGGTAATGCCGCAGCCATCACACGGAGCATTCTCGCTGTGGCTCTCGATGCCACGCCGTGATCGTGCGAGCTTCGAACTTCTGGACCTCGCCGGTCGGCGCATCGCGTCCGAGAAGCTCGGGACGCTGGAGGCCGGCGCGCATGTTGTGCACCTGGATCGCGGGATCGTTCAGAGAGCGGGGCTGTATTTCGTCAACGCACACCTGGGTAGCGAGACCGTCACGGCACGCGTGGTGATCATTCAGTAGCGCATCGGCGTCAGACGGGATAGGTCTTCACCCCAAGGTACCGGGCCAGCCTCGCGTTCCCCCGCGCCGCAAACAGATCCGTCCGTGTCCACGGACATGAATGAGCCCCACGAGGCGTCAACCTCATGGGGCTCTTCTGACTTCGTTGCCGCGCAATGTCTTCGAGAGGCTTGAGCGAACTCAATCGTTCATGCCACGGCCGCCCAAGCCTATCGGCAGCTATGAAAAGGCAAAGCCGTCGCGGAGGCAGAACTCTAGTAACCAGGGGGCTACGGCTTCGCAAAGCGTGTCCAGAAGCTCAGCCCCACCGTCCCTACGTTCACCGCGACCGGGTTGGATTCGATCGCGTGGAACATGCCTTCCAGGCGAAGACCGGCCGATGCGCCGAGCGGTACCGAGACGCCGACCGCGCCCAAGAACCCGGGCCAGAAGCGTGGGTCGGTGATGTAAACGGACTCGTTGGTGGTGTCAAGGACCAGCTTCGGATCGACGAACTCCAGCGCGACGCCGAGCTTGAGATACGGCGAGATCGGCACGCGCAGCGGCGTAAGCATGGCTCGGATGCCGACCGCGGTCTCGGTGATGCGGACACCCTGACGTACGGCGAGATACCCAGGAAGCAGAACGGTCGTCTTGTCGCGCAGCACGTGATAGTTGACGTCCAGGAACAGCAGGTTCTGGTGTCCGACGGGCTGGTTCGCCGAGACGCCGACGTAAGTGCCGTCGCGCACCTCATGGGCGAGATCGCCGAGCGGCTTACTCCAGCCACTCTGGACGCTGATGGAGCGCGGCTCTGCGGACGCGAGCAGTGCCCCGGACAAGGACACGATCGCAGCGACGAGCACGATTCGAAATTTCATGCGGCCTCCCGTGCTGCGGCAGCCGTAATACGAGGCAACGATTCCGCCGCATCAGTGTGCGTGGTCCGTCTACTCCCGCGGCGCGAATTCCTGGATCCGTCCATTGCTCCGGACGGCGACGTAGAACGCGCCGTCCGGCCGGACGGCGATGCCTGTGGGGAGCGCTCCATAACCCTCGCGCTCGCGCAGCGGGAGACAAGTCGTGAGGTACGCGCCGGTGCGTGTGAACGTCTGCACCCGCTCGTTCATGCTGTCGCCGACGTACACGGTGCCATGCGAGTCCACCGCCACGTCCATCGGGTCGTAGAACTGCCCCGGTCCGTGACCATATCTGCCCCACGTCGAGACGAACGCGCCGTCTGATGTGAACTTCTGGACCCGGTCGACGATCTCACCGAACAACCCTTCGCCGTCGACTACGTAAACGTACCCGCTGTCGTCCACCGCGACGCTGCACGGCCACTCGAACGATCCGTCTCCGCGACCGAGGCCCCCCCACTGCGAGAGGTACGCGCCGTCCGGACCGAACTTCTGCAGCCGCCGGTTCTGCGTGTCTGCGACATAGACGTTGCCGGATGCGTCGACAGCGATGCCATCCGGCTCGCGGAATTGACCGTCGCCGGAGCCGAAGCTGCCCCATTGCGTCAGGTAGGTACCGTCGCTCGCGAACTTCTCGACGCGCTGGTTGTCAGCATCGGCCACGTAAACCTTCCCGTCCGAGTCGATCGCGAGCTGCACCGGGGACCGGAACTGGCCGGACGCACTGCCGCTATCGCCCCACTGGAAGAGATAGCGACCAGCCTCGTCGAACACCTGGATGCGGTGATTCCATGTGTCCGCCACGTACAGGCGGCCGCTCGGGCCGATCGCCACATCGGTCGGCCCCTGGAACTGTCCGTCGCCGGTACCGATTGCTCCCCAGGACCGTACGAGCGTGTAAGGCCCGAACTTCGGTACGACGATGAAGCTCTTCTTCGCGCAGGCGGAGAGAGCGGCGATGAGAGCGAAGCAGAAGGCAAGGAGCAGGAAGATGCGGCGCATGCAGCCTCCGACGGGTCGAATCGAGCCGGGGCGACTCCGGCTCCAGAACGCTACCGCCGCGCCGCTACGGTGTCGAGCGGCGTCCTGACCTGTTCCTCCGACATTCGTCGTTCCCCTGTAGTGTGGTCGTCGCGCCTGATGGCCCTAAACCGCATGACCGGCGAGTTCAGCGGATGACCACTGGGAGCGACAGCACCAGGTGCAATCGTGCATTCCAGGTTCTATGCTGTGAGCATCGTTGCCACGCATTCCCGAGAGCAAGCTGATATGACTTGTTCCACCGGCAATGATCGCCCCACCTTGGGAGTGGTTGCATGAACCTGCAGGGCCGCCTCATCGCGATCTTCCTCGCCTCACTTCTGCCGTGCGTGCAGCGTCAGGCGTGGGCCGCGTCCATCTTCCCGGAGCCCCGGACCTCCGCGGCGGTCCTCGAGGTTGATCCCTCGGTTCGTTGTGCGGGTATGGGCGGTGCCGGCACGGCGGTGTTCTGGGGTGTTTCGCTGAATCCATGGGCCAATCCTGCACTGCTCGGGTACGCAGAGGGCGTGCGTTACGAGCAAAGCGATGCGGAGTTCGGCCCCGGCGTGAAGTTGCGAGCGCGGGGTACGACGATCGGCTATGGCGGCCTGGGCTTAGGCACGACCGGCCGGCCCATCGAAGGTCTGGGTAGGATCGACCTCGAGGCCACTGCGAGCCTTGACCAAGCATCACTCGGACTGATCGACCAGGCCAGATCGTGGAGCGCTGGGGCGAGCATCTCGCGGCTGCTCGAGACGCTCGCGCGCGGTTCTGGGCGGACGGCGCCTGCATTCACGCGGTTTGCCGACGTTGCGTTCGGCTACAGCGATAAGCGGGTCGAGGACGTGCTGTGGGTCAGCAGCCCCGGCGACAACAGCCGGATCGCCGAGCACACATTCGCTCGCGACCGCGGCGTGATGATACACGGGGGCGCCCCGCTACGCGTGCGGTGGCTTGGCCCGGCATGGATCGACGCTGCCTATGGCTATTCCGAGGTCAACTTCAACCAGCCGGCATTCGACGCCTTTGGCGTTACGAGCCCGACCGCGAGAGATTGGCGCAACGGCGTGGCGCTGCACGCAACATTCGACGGCACGGCGCCGCTGCGGCGCCTGCCCCGATGGTTCGCGAGCGGCCTGGCGCCGTTCGTCTCGGCGGGCTGGGCCATGGACTTCATCCGGACCACGCAGGGTGAGGTCGGCCGCTCGCACGATGTGGACGGCTGGGGCGCGGAGCTCGGGATGGTGAACATCCTGGCCGTTCGCATGGGGCGGAGCGGGTCTTCGGCCAGCGGCTACGTCTCCCACACGTGGGGCGTGTCGTTCGGTCTACCGCTCGGGCGCTATGGCGGCGGCCGTTGGGACCACGCAAACGTGACGCGCGACGGACTCCCGGATTTGAAGCGCGACGGCTGGACCCTCTGGCTCGACCCGCTGGTCGTCTACCACGCCGTGCACTGAGCCGTTGTGGGTTCGCGCCGCGAGGTTCACCCGCGCTCCGTCCGCAGGTCTCAACAGGAAATACTCAGGGGGCAGTGTTGGGCACGAGGAGCATGTCCGGGACGGTTGTGGTATCGCCAGCCCCTGGCATCGTGAACGTCGTAGAGGTGTCACGGTAGGCCGTATGGAAGAAGAAGGCGCGCCACCGCCCCGGCGCGATGCCCCCGATCACAAAAGCGCCCGTGATGTCGCTTTCGCCTGCGGCCTCGGGAAAGGGTGTGCTGACGATAATGTTGGCATTCAAATTCGCGCCCAGCAGTCGTGCGTGCCCGCGAATGGCACCGGCGTTCAGAAGCCGCACGCCGGAGGTCGTGGATGGAGCGAACAAGGTCTCCGCCGCCGCCCAGGCGATACCGTGATTGACGGTAAGAACCCAGTCACCGGCCGTGACCTCGCCGAAATCGAAATGCCCGTTCGCGTCGGTCTCCATGAGCAGCCCAAGCGCGTAGGGGTTGGCGGGGTATTCAGCGCTGATGAGCGCTCCATGCGCAGGCAGTCCATCGGCGTCCAGAATGCTGCCGGCGAGCCGGCCCAAGCGAGGCCCCGTCGAGGGGCGATCAGGCGCACATGAAGCAAGCGTCACGAGCATCAGGCAAAGCGACAAAGCGCGAAGCATCGAGGCGGTTCTCCAATTCCCGCGTCTCAGGTCGCGGGACCGCATGGCCGACCCCGCGGGACGCTCTCCCAGTCTAGATCCAGATCACTCCAAGGTCTAAGCGTCGCGCATTCGTAAGAGTCGTTGGGGCCCGGTCCCGGGACCCCGTCTGGCCCTGCTTGGAACGAGGTCCTGGCGGGACGACGAAGAGGCTTTCGCAACTCTGCTGCTTTCAACGAACCCAATTCGCGGGATTTCTCGCCCCCGTCCGGGATCAAGGAGTCAAACCGTTGGGCCGATGACTCTAGGAGGCTCTGCGCACGAGCCATTCTCATTGGCATGACGAAGCCCGGAGAACAGCGAGATGACAGCGGATGAATTGATCGCCAGGCTCGATAGTGCAAAGGGTGGTGACTTCGAGGTATTGCTGGAAATGGCGGTCCAGGGCCTCCACGACCTCGATCCGCGGTTTCACTGGACCGGCATCTACGAGCTTCATACCGACGACATGCTCCAGCTCGGTCCATTCGTGGGTGCGCCTACGGACCATGTCTTCATCGGCGTTGGCGAGGGTGTGTGCGGAACGGCCGTGGCCGAACGATGCAACATGAATGTTCCGGACGTGAGCAAGGCCATCAACTACCTGGCTTGCAGCAGCAACACGCGCTCCGAACTCGTCGTTCTCATCCGTTCTGGTGACACCATCTGGGCCCAGATCGATATCGACAGCCATGATCTCGCAGCGTTCGACCCTACGACCGAAGTGGTCGTGCAGCGGATAGCGGACTGGCTCGCGAATCGCTACGCGGCACGAGCGGCGCGGGCCGCGTAGAAATATGCTCGGCTCGGGAGAAGGACGCCTTGGGGCAGACCGGGTGTTTGCCGCGATCGAGCCCGTCATGGCGGCTCAGTCCTTCGAGACGGCCGTGATCGAGGCGGCGCGCCGGCTGAGCGAACTTGCCGGCCCGACCGTTCCCCTGGGACTCGTGATCATGCTCAAGGACGAGATCTTCCTCGAGTCCTGGTTCCCCGAAGAAACGGGCGTGCGTAGCGCGCTGCGCACCCACCTCCGCAGGTTTGCCATCGAGTCGGCTCGGCGGGGCGAGGGGGCGGTCGCATCGTTCCCGGCAAATGTCGGCAACCCGCTTGAACCCAGAGTCCTCCTCCTTCCGCTCGGGGAGAGATTGACCGGCGTCCTCTGCTTCGCTCGTTCGCCGGCAGTGTCTGGAGATTGCGATGATGCCCTGCTCACGCAGGCGGCGAGCCTCATGGGCCAGAGACTCGCCACAATCCAGGACATCGAGGCGGAGCGCCGGAGAAGTGGGCAGTACGAGCGCTGGTTTCAGGCGAGCGTTCTACAGATCCGCACGCTCGACTGCGAGCGGCAGAAATTCGCAGCTCTGGCAAACACCATCGACGCTTCTGTGTTCGTCGCGGATCGAACTGGAATTGTCCGGTGGTGTAGTCGTTCCGTGGTTGAGCGATCTTCTGGATCCAGCTCGAATGACTCATTCGTCGCACACCCCTGCCAGGAGCTGTGCCGCCAGATCGGCGGAGGCCATCTCCTTGCTTGCGGGCGGTGCCTCGTGGCTCGGGTGGTTGAAAGAGAGCCGGGAAGCCAACCGATCGTCTCGACCGCTGACGTCGGCGGCCACATGGTTCGCATCACAGCCCGTCCCATCCGCAACGCCAAGGGTCGAGCCGAGGAAGTGATCGTCGTCCTCCAGGATCTGCTCTCCGCGAATGAGCAGCGGGTGGCCTGACCCTCGTCTCGCCACGGGACGCCGCCGGCCGCCGACGTCACCCCAGCGCTGCCGCATACCCCCACGCCCTGAACTGCTCCGGCAGCACGAACACCGTCAGGTCCGAGATGCGCCCGTCCACGCCGAGCGTCAGCACCGTCAGGCACACGGCGGTGTAGACGCCGTCGTGGCCGCGCACGTATGCCAGCGCCGCCGGCTGACCGTTCATGGGAGTCGACACGAGCCGGTAGCGACCCGGTCCAGGCTCGCCCTCCCACGTCGCCGGATGCCGAAACGCCGCCGCGAGCGCGTCGCGGCCCTTCAGCCAGAACATCCATGGCGGCATACTCATGATGGCGTCTTCGGCGAGCATCGAGACGAACGCGTCGAAGTCACCGGTCTCCCACGCGCGCACCAGACGCGCGAGCGCCTCGGCCTTGTCCTGGTCGAGGCTGGCGCTGCGGGGCGCCGGAGCATCGACGCTTGCGATGCCGGCACGTGCGCGCTGCAGCACGCTGTGGAACCCGGCGACGGTGGTATCCAGCACCGCCGCCACTTCCTTGGCGTGCCAGTCGAGCACATCGTGGAGAATGAGCGCCGCGCGTTGCCGGGGCGGCAACACCTGCAACGCCCGCATCAAGGCGAGCCGGACGCTCTCACGCAGCAGCAGCGCGGCCTCGGGATCGGCAGCGTCCGGTAGCAGCGCGTCCGGATAAGGCTCGAGCCATGCAATGTCGTGACGCGGTCCCATCGATGGCGGGCCGGGCTCAACCTGCGGACCTACGTCCTGAGGCAGCATGCGCCGCTTGCGCGTCCGCAGCATGTCGAGGCACGTGTTCGTCACGATCCGATACATCCAGGCGCGGAACGCGCCGCGCGGATCGTAGGACGCGAGGCCACGCCACGCCTTGATCCGCGCCTCCTCCAGCGCGTCCTCCGCATCCTGGAAGCTGCCCAGCATACGGTAGGAATACACGTGCAATTCGCGGTTCAGCGGCTCGAGGAGCTCACCGAAGGCCGCCCCGTCGCCCATCCTGGCGGCGTCGATCCGCGATATTGGATTGATTTCGCTCATGACCGATGAAATTTCCCTCCGGTGACATTCATTGAGTAGACCGGATGGCACGCGGCGCCGCAAGCAGCGGCCGTCGTCGAACCTACGCGGGGGGCACGACGTTCCACTTCGTCAACGACGGCATTATCGGGTCAGGAACCGGAATCTGTGACCGTTTAGAACTTCACGTTCATTCCCAGCATCGGTCCCGCGTCACCCGGCGTCACGGTCACACCGAACGGCGTGGAGTTGCCCCAGCGGGCGCGCAGGAAATCCTCGGTGCGGTCGGTGACCCAGTAGCCGACGGCGAAGCCGCCGATGACGTCGCTCAGCCAGTGCTCGTTGTCGCGCAGGCGCGACCAGCCGACGAGTGCCGCGGCGGGATAGGCTACGAACGGCACCCACGCGGCCTTCGTTTCACGGCTGAGCGCGGTGGCGGCGGCCATCGAGATCGTGGCGTGCCCCGACGGGAACGACGCGTTGCCCGAGAACGGCTGGAAGCGGCTGGGATCGTTGGGCTCGTCGCGCGGCCGCGAACGGCCGACGATCACCTTGGCTCCCAAGGCCACGACACCGGCGGCGACGAGCGAGATTCCCGAGCGCACGGCGGCGTGTCCGAGTTGCTCGTTGTGGAACAGCTTGCAGGCGCCCCATCCCAGCAACAGGGTGCCGCCCACGACCGTCGTGCTGCCGAGCGGACGCACGGCATCGGCGAGCCGCTTGCCTTTGCCGCTCGTGTTCGGAAACGCGTCCTTGATCCGCTCGTCGAACGGAGCCGCGATCGCAACTCCGGCGAGCGTGCCGATGCCGAACCACAAGTCGCGGCGGGTGAGACCGGTCGGGCCGGGCGATTCCGAGCGGGCGTGTGCGGGGGTCTGGGCGAGGATGGTCTCTGCGGGGGGCAGTTGCAGTTCATCGGCGCGCGCCCGCTCCGCAGCCGCGGTCGCCGCCAGCGCGAGCACGACCGCCAGCGCCGCCACCCGCAGGGAGCGGATCACCTCGCCACCGGCGAACCCCCACAGGCCGCGGCGGATCGCAGTCAGCTCGAGCGGGAACCCTCGCTGGCCTCGCGCAGATTGCGCACGTCGATTTCCCAATCCACCCCGCGACGATCGTCGTGGGCGACGATGTGCCTCGGATCCGAGATGTCCTCTTCGGTCAGCAGCAGATGCAGCTGCGAATTGCCGCGCAGAAACACCGTCACGTTGGGTCCCCAGAATTTCACCTCGACGTTGGGAATGGCACCGAAGTCGTCGTTGACGATGCTGGCGCTGAACCGAGGGCCGTCGATCGAACGACCGTGAAGCGAGGCGGCGGATGCCGCCACAGGCAGGATACAGACAACCAGCAGGGCGGCGGTAGCGGGTCGGAGCATGACAGCTCCCTTTCATGCGCAGAGGTCCAGCCCGGTGCCCGACCACTTTATCACGCAGGGAACCGGCCCGGGGCGGCCATTCCCGTGACTGAAACCCGCATTCCCGGCCCAAATCCCACGGATGAAACCCGGACGACCCGGCCTGACATAGTAATAACATTGCACGCATGTGCCGATACAGGGTAGGAGACCCACCCCCCACATGTTTCTCCCTGGGCCGACCTCCGCGGAGCCAATTGACGATCATTCGCTGGCAATTCCTCCATGCGCTGCTGGCTGCGGGCTGTGTCCTTGGGCTGGCGGCGCCCTGCCTGGCGCTTGCGACCCCGGGAACGGGACCTGCCGTCACGTTGGCCCGCCCAGCCCCGGGTACCCCTGCGGTCCAGGTTTCGCCGGCGTTCGACGGCCGCGTTGTGGCCCTCCAGCCGTTCGGGGTCGTCGATGCCGCCCTGCTCCTCGCCACGGCCCGGGTGCTCCACCATGCCTGTCAGGTCGACGTCCAGTTGCTACCAGCCCGGGCGCTGCCCCGGCGCGCGTTCTACGCGGCGCGCCACCGCTACCGCGGCGACCGCCTGATCGACGACCTCGAGGCGCACACGCCGGCCACGTTCGCGAAGGTGCTCGGCATCACCGCCTCGGACCTGTCGGTGACGAACGGCCGCATCTTCGATTGGGGTGTGCTCGGCGTGGCCGGACTCGCGGGCCGCGCGGCGGTGGTGTCCACGTGGCGGATGCGCCGCGGCGCGTCGCCGGACCTCGTGCGCCGGCGCCTGGAGCAGGTGGCGACCCACGAGCTGGGCCATACGTACGGCCTGCCGCACTGCGACACCCCGGGCTGCATCATGAACGACGCGAAGGGCACCATCCGGGTCGTCGACGGCTCGAGCGGCAGCTTCTGCCCGCGCTGCCGCCGCCGACTGGAGCTGGCGATGCGCAACGCCAGCGCGACACCCGGCAGCGTGGTCGCGCCGAAGCCCGTCCGGACTGACCCCGCAGCCGCTGGCCGCTAACCGACCGGCACCGCCTCCGGCTGCCGCTTGTTGCCCGCGAACGTGAACTCGCCCTTCGTGAAATCGACGACGACCGTGTCTCCGGGCTTGAACCTGCCCTGCAATAGCTGCATGGCGAGCGGGTTCTGGATGCGGCGCTGGATCGTGCGCTTGAGCGGCCTGGCACCGTACTGCGGGTCGTAGCCCTCCTTGGCGAGCGCGTCGCGCGCGGCGTTCGTCAGCTCGAGCCCGAGCTCGCGCTCCGCCAGCATCGTCTTCAGCAGGTCGGCGTTGCGGTCGACGATGCGCCGCAGGTCGATCTCGTCGAGCGAGTGGAAGTACACGATCTCGTCGATGCGGTTCAACAGCTCGGGCCGGAAGTGCTCGCGCAGCGCGGCCTCGACGCGCCGGCGCATCTCGGCGTCGTCGTCGCGCCCCAGCTCGAGGATGTACTGCGAGCCCAGGTTCGACGTCATGATGATCAGCGTGTTCTTGAAGTCGACGGTGCGGCCCTGGCCGTCCGTGAGCCGGCCATCGTCGAGCAGCTGCAGCAGCACGTTCAGCACCTCGGCGTGCGCCTTCTCGATCTCGTCGAGCAGCACCACCGAGTACGGCCGCCGCCGCACCGCCTCGGTCAGCGCTCCCCCCTCCTCGTAGCCGACGTAGCCGGGCGGCGCGCCGATCATACGCGCGACGGAGTGCTTCTCCTGGTACTCGCTCATGTCGATCCGGATCATGGCGCGCTCGTCGTCGAACAGGAACTCGGCCAGCGCCCGCGCCAGCTCGGTCTTGCCGACTCCGGTGGGCCCCAGGAACAGGAACGAGCCGATCGGGCGCTTGGGATCCTGCAACCCCGCGCGCGCGCGGCGCACCGCCTCGGACACCAGCCGCACGGCCTCGTCCTGGCCCACGACGCGCTGGTGCAGCCGGTCCTCCATGTGGATCAGCTTCTCGACCTCGCCCTCCAGCAGCCGCGTCACGGGCACGCCGGTCCACTTCGCCACGACCTCGGCGATGTCCTCCTCGTCGACCTCCTCCTTGAGCATCATCTGTTCGAGCTGGATCTTCGCGAGCCGCGCGTTCTCCTGCTCCATGTTCCGCTCCACCTGGAGCAGCTGGCCATAGCGCAACTCGGCCACGCGCGCCAGGTCGCCGGCGCGCTCGGCCCTGGCCTCCTCGATCTTGATGCGCTCGCGCTCGGCCTTGAGCTCGCGGAGGTGCGTGACCGCCTCCTTCTCCTTCTTCCAGTGGGTCTCGAGCTGCGCCGTCTCCGCGCGCACGCGCTCGAGCTCCTCGTCGAGTCGCTCGAGCCGCGCCTTGGTGCCAGAATCGGTCTCGCGCGTGAGCGCCTGGCGCTCGATCTCGAGCTGGCGGGCGCGGCGGTGCAGGGTGTCGAGCTCCACCGGCACCGAGTCGATCTCCATGCGCAGCCGCGACGCCGCCTCGTCGACCAGATCGATCGCCTTGTCGGGCAGCTTGCGGTCGGCGATGTAGCGGCTCGACAGCATCGCGGCGGCGACGAGTGCCGTGTCCTTGATGCGGATGCCGTGATGCACCTCGTAGCGCTCCTTGAGCCCGCGCAGGATCGCGATGGTGTCCTCGACGCTCGGCTCACCGACGAACACCGGCTGGAACCGGCGCTCGAGCGCCGCGTCCTTCTCGATGTGCTTGCGGTATTCGTCGAGCGTGGTGGCACCCACGCAGTGCAGCTCGCCGCGCGCCAGCGCCGGCTTGAGCAGGTTGCTCGCGTCCATCGCGCCCTCGGCGCCGCCGGCGCCGACCAGCGTGTGCAGCTCGTCGATGAACAGGATCACCCGGTTCTCCTCGGAGGTCACCTCCTTGAGCACCGCCTTCAGCCGGTCTTCGAATTCGCCGCGGAACTTGCTGCCGGCGATCAGCGAGCCAATGTCGAGCGCGATCACGCGCTGGTCCTTGAGGCTGTCGGGCACGTCGCCCGACACGATGCGCTGCGCGAGGCCCTCGACGATCGCGGTCTTGCCCACGCCGGGGTCGCCGATCAGCACCGGGTTGTTCTTCGTGCGGCGCGCCAGCACCTGCACCACGCGCCGGATCTCCTCGTCGCGGCCAATCACCGGATCGAGCTTGCCCTGCCGGGCCGCCGCCGTGAGATCGCGGCCGTACTTGGTCAGAGCCTGGAACTTGTCCTCGGGGCTGTCGTCGGTCACGCGCTGCCCGCCGCGCACCTGCTGCAGCGCCTTCAGCAGCGCGTCGGGCGTCACGCCCGCGCGCGCCAGCGCCTGCTGCGCACCGCCGGCGTGCGCGGGATCGGCGAGGCTCATGAGCAGGTGCTCGACGCTGATGTATTCGTCCTTGAGCCGCTCCGCGGCCTGCTCGGCGCGCTCGAGCACCGAGCGCAGCGCCTCGCTCATGTACATCGAGGCCCCGGTCCCCTGCACCCGCGGCAGCGATTTCAGCACGGTCTCGACGTCGGCCGCGACGCGGTCCCGCGCCACTCCCAGCTTTTGCAGGGTGGCCGCCACCGTGCCCTCGGCATCGTCGAGCAGCGCCGCCAGCAGGTGTTCCGGCTGGAGCTCCTGGTGCTGGTGGTCGCGGGCACTGCGCTGGGCCCGCTCCAGGGCCTCCTGCGACTTCACGGTATATCGATCGAGACGCATGCGACGGTCACCTCCGTGGGGGCTCGAGACGCGAGATTAGCACACGGGAATCGCCCGATACCGTGCCGCCGGACGCGCTTCGGGGACGCCGTTTCGCCATTTCAGGGCCCGTCACGTTAGGATTATGGGATGCACATTCCCCCGTTCAGCATCTTCTCCGCGATCAGCGAACTGCTGGTCACCGCCGGCGTGCTGTACGTGATCCTCCGCAACCGCTCCGCCCGGCGGTTCTCGTTCCCGATCTTCCTCACGGTCGTGCTGTTCGAGGGACTCGTGAACGTGCTGTACATGAGCCAGCGCGCGTCGCAGGCGTCGTCGGGCGCGGCGCCCATGGCGCCCGGGCTCCGGTTGTTCTTCGCGCTCCACGGCGTCGTCTCGCTGCTCGCGTTCATCGTGTTCGTGATCCTCGGCGTGTTCGCCCATCAGGATCAGAAACGCGGCGTGTACTTCTTCCGCGACCGGCCCGGAGTCACCTGGACGTTCCTCGTGGTGTGGATCGTGAGCATCGTCTCGGGCGAGGCGATCTTCGCCGTCCGATACCTGCTGTGACGTGACGCGGGGCACGCAGGGCTCGCCGCGCTCCCGGCGCCTGCGCGCGCCGCTGGTGCTCGCCCTGGGGGCGCTGCTGGCGTTCGAGGCGGCGGGCGGGGTCGTGCTGTTCTTCGCGCGCACCGCGTTCGGAACGTTTCCCGGCGTGAGCCCGCACGTGTGGGCGGGGTTCGCGCTGCTGGCCGCCTACGGGGTCTATCAGTGGCAGCATCTGGCGCGCGTGCTGCCGCTGCGGCGGCGGCTCGACTACGCGCTCGGCCTGCTCGCCGCGGCGTGGTTCCTGCTGACGCTCACGACCGGAGTCGTGCTCACGCTGCCCTGGTGGCGGGCGCGCGGCAGCGGCGGCACGGCGCCCTATCCCGAGACCGCGATGGCGCTCCACATCATCGGCTGCATGCTGGTGCTGACGTTCCTGGGCGCCCACCTGGGCGCGGTCCTGCAGCGCGATCGCAGGTGATGGCGCTGCCCGGTCCGGCTGCCGCGTAAGGCGGGTCTACGCCGCCCGCTCGATGTAGGGCATGAGCGACGGCAGCACACGGCGTCCGAGCGCGGGGAACGGCATCACCGCCGCCACCACCGCGTTGAGGTGGTCCCACGTGACCTCGCCGCTCTCGATCGTCAGCGACAGCTCGAGCAGCATGCGGTAGATGCGCTCGCGGTGCGCGGCGGGCACGTCGAGCGTGTCGATCTCGGTGGCGATGCCGGCGATCTCGGACGCCGCCGTGACATCGACCATCGCGTCCCGCTCGTGCGGGGACGTTTCGGCCGGGGCGAAATCCTGCTCCGGGTCGTCGCGTCCCGCGGACTTCGCGGCCAGGTCGGCCTCGCGATCCAGCAACTCGTCGGCCTCGCCCTGGTACTTCGAGAACTCGGCGGCAAACTCGGCCACCGGATTCGTCCGGTTCTCCCGATCGGCGGCGGCGGCGGGTGCCTCGACCGGGGGCAGGCGATGCTCGGTCTCGTACTCCGAGCCGATCACATCGAACGAGGGCGTGCGGCCGGCGGCATCGATCTCGGCACCGATCGTCGCCAGGGGATTCGACCACTCCGGGGTCTGTCGGCCGGAGGGCATGATCACCTCGACTTCCAGTTCCGGCGCATCGGGCAGATTCACAGGTGGTGCCGGCGGCGCCGCGGGGACCGGTGACTCGTCCGCGGCGTAAGACGCCGACGGCCGCTGACTCACGTGGAGCTCATCGGGCTCGACGCCGCGCTCAACCCGGAACGAATCATCTCCTCCCTGCTGGGGCGGGCTCGAGGGTGCGGCCTCCAGCCCGGACGAGTCGACCACCGGAACGCCGGGATCTTCGACCGGCGCGGTGAGATTCCCCAGGCCCAGCATGTCCTTCAGACGCGGACGGATCGGTTTCTTCACGGGCTTTGCGGGTTTGGCGTTCTTGCTCTTCTTCTGGACGCCCCGCGCCTTCTCGGCGGGTGCCGGCGCAGGCGCGGGCGGAGTGGCGTGACTTCCGGGAGTGGCGCTCGCGGGGGTCGCGGCGTCGCCGCCGGGCAGATCGATGGTGCGCACGCCCGCGGCCGGAGCGACCCACGACGATCCGTCGTCAGACGTGCCATCGAGGGTCAGCGTCGGCGAGCCGTCCATCGGCAGCTCCGATGCGGGACTCAGCGCTTCGGATTCCTCGAGCACGATCCCGATCTGCTCGATCTCGGTCACCCACGAGCGCAGCAATTGCGCCGCCTCGGCGCAGCCGCGCTCGAACGCCTCGCGGGACTGCCGTACGTCGGCGAGCGTGGAGGGCGGGCTGAACGGCACGCGCCGGAACCGGCGCGACTTGGAGGTGACGCCCGGCCAGATCCGCTGAATGCAGGTGAGCGCGTTCTGGCGCCACTGTTTGAATTGCGGATCGCGGGGGCTCGCGTTGCGAAACTGACCGAGCTCGCCGATCTGCTCTTCGAGCCAGCCGCATGCGGTCGCGGGGGTGACGTGCGACTTCATCGCGACGCTCCCGGCTTTGCCGCGGCCCGGCGTGGCGCGGCCGCAGCGGTTCGCGGCCTGCGGGTCGCCCGGGACCGCCGGGCTCCGCGGGAGGCACGCGGGACGCCGATGACGATCAGCGGCAGGCGGGTTTCCCGATAGCTCCAGAACCACTGCGCGCGTCGCGGGGGCTTTGCGGCATCGGCCGGCGCGGGCCACAGCCGCAGCGCGCCGCCGCCGCACAGCACACAGGTCGAGACCGGCTCACCACTCCGAGAAGCGCTCTTCCTTCCACGGATCGGCGTCGTTGTGATAACCGTTCTGCTCCCAGAAACCGGGATGATCGCGATCCACCAGTTCGATGGCCCGGATCCACTTCGCGCTTTTCCAGAAGTAGCGGCGCGGTACGACAAGCCGGAGCGGCCACCCGTGTTCGGGCGTGAGCGCGACCCCATCGTGTCGGTCGGCAAGGAGCACATCGTCTTGCAGCAGCTCCGATCGTGGCAGATTCGTCGTGTAGTTCGGCTCCGCGTGGAGGATCACGAACTTCGCTTCCGGCCGGACCTGAACGTGGCGGAACAATTCCATGACCGCCACGCCTTCCCACACGTTGTCGTAGCGGCTCCAGCGCGTGACGCAGTGAATGTCGCTGCGCAACTGGGTGCGCGGAAGCTGCTGAAACTCCTCCCAGCTCCACCGGGCCGGCGTTTCCACCAGCCCGAAGATCCTGAGATCCCATGTCGCCAGATCCACCTTCGGAACGGACCCGTAGTGCAGCACGGGCCATTTCTCGGTCAGGATCTGGCCGGGCGGAAGCCGTGGCTCCTGCCGCGGGCTTTCGGGTATATCGGCAGGTTCGCGTGCGGATTTCATGGTGATTTCCTCCGGGTCCTGGACGCCGCTTAGTCCATCCTGGGTCCGAGCCGGCGTTCGGGAGCGAGTTACAACTTCGCAATCTAACGCAAACCCCCGGGCTCGCGGAAAATCGCGGACGCGTGCACGGAATCCTCGCATTGTGCGGCGCGTGTCTGTAACCTTGCGCCACTTGCTCCGCCGCCGAGCCACAGGACCCCCGCGACCGTGTCTGCCCTGGAGGATGAACGCGTTGAAAGAGATCCGCGCCTGGACCACGAAGGATTCATCCTCGCTGTACAACGTCGCGGGGTGGTCCAGCGGTTACTTCCGCATCAACAGCGCCGGGCACGTCGAAGTGACTCCGTCGGGACCCGGTGGCCCGAGCGTGGATCTGCACGACCTGGTGCTCGACCTGCAGCGCCGGGGCCTCGGCCTGCCGCTGCTCATGCGGTTCCCGGACATCCTCGACAGCCGGATCAAGGCGCTGTTTGGCAGCTTCGACAACGCCATCAAGGAATACGGCTTCCGCGGCCGGTACCGGGGCGTCTACCCGATCAAGGTGAATCAGCAGCACCAGGTGGTCGAGGAGCTGGTGCGCTTCGGGGCGCCGTTCGGCCTCGGGCTCGAAGCCGGCTCCAAGCCCGAGCTGCTGGCCGGTCTCGTGCTGCTCGACAGCCCGGACGCGCTGATGATCCTGAACGGCTACAAGGACGCCGAGTACATGGAGACGGCACTGCTGGCGCAGAAGCTGGGGCGCTATCCGATCGTCGTGATCGATCGCTATCGCGAGCTGGACCTGCTGCTCCAGGTGTCGCGCCGGCTCGGCATCCGGCCGCACATCGGCGTGCGCGCCAAGCTCACCACCAAAGGCGCCGGCAAGTGGATGGAGTCGACCGGCGACCGCTCGAAGTTCGGCCTGACGGCGACCGAGATCGTGCAGCTCATGGACAAGCTGCGCGAAGCGGACATGCTCGACTGCCTCGAGCTGCTGCACTTCCACATCGGCTCCCAGATCTCGTCGGTGCGGGCGATCAAGGACGCGATGCGCGAGGCCTGCCGCATCTACGTCGAGCTGGCCCGGTCCGGCGCGGGACTCAAGTTCATCGACGCCGGCGGCGGGCTGGGGGTCGACTACGACGGCTCGTCCACCAACTGGTCGTCGTCGACGAACTACACGCTGCAGGAATACGCCAACGACATCGTGGGCCCGATCCAGGAGGCGTGCGAGGCCGCGGGACTCGAACACCCCGACATCGTCACCGAGTCGGGCCGCGCGCTGGTCGCGCACCACTCGGTGCTGGTGTTCAACATCCTCGACGTGAACGAAGTGCTGTCCGGCCACTCGGCGCCGGCCGTCGACGCCGGGGACCCGCCCGTGATCCAGCAGCTCATCGAGACCTGGCGCTCGGTGTCGCGCAAGAATTTCCAGGAGGCGTACCACGACGCGCTGCAGCTCAAGGAGGAGGCGACGAACCTGTTCAACGTCGGCCTGCTCGACCTGCGCGGTCGCGCCCGGGTGGAACAGCTGTTCTGGGGCTGCTGCGAGGCGATCCTCAAGATCATCCGCGAGCTCGACTACGTGCCCGACGATCTCGAAGGCCTCGAGAAGGGCCTCGCCGACACCTACTACGGCAACTTCTCGGTGTTCCAGTCGGCGCCCGACCATTGGGCGGTCAAGCAGTTGTTCCCGACGATGCCGCTCCACCGGCTCACCGAGCGCCCGTCGCGCCGCGGCATCATCGCCGACCTGACGTGCGATTCCGACGGCAAGATGGACCAGTTCATCGACCTGCGCGACGTGAAGAACTCGCTCGAGCTGCACCCGTTCGACGGTACTCCGTACTTCCTCGGCGTGTTCCTCGTCGGCGCGTACCAGGAGATCCTGGGCGACCTGCACAACCTGTTCGGCGACACCAACGCCGTGCACATCGCACTCGACGACCAGGGCTATCGCATCGATCACGTCGTCGAGGGCGATTCGGTCACGGAGGTGCTCGGCTACGTCCAGTACGCCAAGCAATACCTGATGCAGCGGGTGCGCCAGGCCAACGAAGACGCGTTGCGCCGCGGGCTGCTCACGTTCGAGGAGTCGGCGCTGCTGATGCGCCGCTACGAAGACGGCCTCGCGGGCTACACGTATCTCGAGGAAGAGGAGCCGCGGATCGCGAACGGCGCCCACGGGCTCGAGAAGATGGAGGTGCGGACGGTGACTCCGGCGCCGGTCACTCCTGCTCCGCCCCCCGCAACCGTCACTCCCGCGCCACTGCCGCCCGCACCGGCGCCGGCGGGCAAGGGCCGGTAGGCGGGTTCGTAATTCGGCGGCGCGGCCCGGCCTCGGGCGCGCTGCCAACGGTCGCTACGGCAGCAACGCGATCCGCTGCGTCCGCCGCTCGCCGCCCGCCGCGATGCGCGCGAGATAGATTCCCGCCTGGACCCTGCGGCCCGCATCGTTGCGGGCATCCCAGGCGATCGAGTTCCAGCCACCGGCGAGCCGGGAGCGGTCGATCCGGCGCACCCGGGCACCGGTGACGTCGTAGAGCTCGATCGACACGGCGCCCGGCCGCGGCAGCCACAGCGAGAACGTCGCCGCGTCGCGGGCCGGATTGGGATGCGGCGGCGCCAGCCGCAGGCTGCCCACCGCGTTCGGCCCGACCCCCACCTCGCCGGCGGCGGCGGTGCACAGGATCCACTCGTCGGGATCCAGCGCCACCGAGGTCGGTGGCGAAGGAACGTGGAGCGTGAAGTCCTGCGCGGCGAGCGAGTCTTGAAGCACGAACGCGTACGCCGAGCTCTGCCCGTGAACCACCACGTCGATCGGCATCGTGAACGTCTGCGCCGACTGCAGCTGATCCACGTGCAGCGCGAGATCGTACCCACCGCCCGCCGGCTGGACCGTGTACAGGCAGCGATAGTTCGGGGCGTACTCGCCGTAGATCCATTCCTGGAAGAACTTGTGGAGGTCGCGGCCGGACACCGATTCGCACGCCGCCTCGAAGTCCTCGGTGGTCGCGTTGCCGAAGGCGTGGCGGCTGCGGTACTCGCGAAGTGACGCGTAGAACGCGCTGTCCCCCACCACGTGGCGGAGCATGCTGAGCACCCAGGCGCCTTTGGTATACGACAGGTCGTAGTCGAAGATCCGGCCCGAGCTGGTGTCGGCCGGCACGTACACCGTGCCCGCCCCGAGGTAGCGGCGCGAATGGAGATAGTTGTGATAGGCGGTGGGGCCGCCCGTGATCTCGGCCCACATCGCCTCGCAGTAGGTCGCGAACCCCTCGTTGAGCCAGATGTGGTGGAAGCTCTGGCAGGTGACGAGGTCCCCCCACCACGAGTGCCCCAGCTCGTGCGCCGTCAGGTATTCGGCGAACGCCCCCACGCTCGTGCAGGTCTGGTTCTCCATTCCGCCGCCACGCGGTGTCTCGGCCTCACCGTACTTCTCGTTAAGGAACGGGTATTCGCCGAATTTCACCGCATAGGCCGCGATGATGTTCTTGACCAGCGCGTTCGCGGGCGCCGACGCCACCGCCTCCTCGGGATAGGCGTAGAACTGGATCTCCATCGAGTCGGCCGGCGAGTAGCGGTACCAGTCGGAGTGCGCGGCGTAGGGGTAGCTCGCGATCGACACCAGGTAGGTGGCGATCGGGTAGCGCTCGTGCCACTGCGCCACCGCCACCACGCCGTTGTCCGTGGCGAGGACGCGCGTGCCGTTGGACGCGGTTATGTACCCGGTGGGCACGGTGAGGCGCACGTCGACGGAGTCGGCCTTGTCGTCGGGGTAGTCCTTGCACGGCCACCACTGCCGGGCCCCGAACGGCTCGCTCAGCGTCCATACCGCGATCCGGTTGTACCACGACATGAAGCCGAACACCGGTCCGAACGCTCCGCGCAGCGGCGTGCCGTGGTACATGACCCGCACCACGATCGTCTGGCCCGTCGCGTAGGAATGGTCGAGCGTCACGGTGAGCAGGTCCGCCGCGTGCTGAAACGCCGCCGGCAGTCCGCCCGCGGTGACCGAGTCCACCACCATGTTGTCGTAGAAATCGAGATCCATCGTGGTGAGGGGTCCGCTCGAGACCGTGGCCCGGATCAGGACGCTGGCGGTGAGCACCTGGCTCGGAATGTCGGGGTGCAGATCGAGCGAGTAGTACCGCGCATCGTACGCCGCCTGATTCGGCGTCTCATCCACCCGCGCGCCGGACGTCATGGCGCCTGTGGAACTCTTGTAGAACGCGAGGTAGCGCGTGAGGTCGGTCTCGTCGACCACGCCCCCTGGCCATCCCGCGAGCGAGGGCGGCAGGTAGATGGGCCGGGCGGCCGCCGGCGCGGCCAGCCACAGGGAGCCCAGGACTCCCCCGATCAGCAGCGCGAGCCAGAGCCTGCGCCCGGCGGGCCCGGATACCTCACGAGACCGCGATTTCAGCAGTTGCAGAGCCACCATGCATCAAGTGTAGGCCCTGGCGCCGCAAGCCGGCCAGCGGCATCTGGCCGGGGCCCTCCGCGCCATCGGAACCCGGGGTTTCACCGCGACTTCAGGCTCCCCGCCGCCAGGGTGACGAAGAACAGCGCGCTCAACGTGAGCACGACGGCACCGCCGGTCGGAACGTTCCACAGGGTCGACAGCACGAGCCCGCCGATGCAGCTCGCGAGCGCGAGCGCGATGCTCCAGGCGATGTAGCCGCGCGTGCTGCGCGCGACGCTCCGGGCCGCGGCCGCGGGCACGACGACCAGCGCCTCGACCAGCAGCGCCCCGATGATCTTGAGGCTCACGACGATCGCCAGCGTCAGCAGCACGACGAACAGGTATTCGGTGTGGGTCGTGTCGGAACCGTTGGCGCCCGCGAGCGGCGGGCTCAGGCTGTCGAGCAGCAGCACGTTGTAGTGGCGCGCGAGCACGATCGCGACGCCGATGCCCACGACGAGCAGCAGCAGCAGGTCGCCGTCGGTCACGGTGAGCAGGCTGCCGAACATGACCGCCTCGATCTGGTGGATGTTGAATCGCCGGGTGGCCACCACCAGCAGGCAGATGCCGAGACCCAGCGTCAGCGCCATGAACACGCCGATCAGCGTATCCGGCGGCAGCGTGGCCCGGCGCTTCACGTAGACCATGCCGACGGCGGACAGCAGACAGAACCCGAAGATCCCGGCGTAGGGGGAGTTGATCGGCTCACCGAGCAGCAGGCCGATCGTCAGGCCGGTCAGCGCGGCCTGTCCGATCGCGGTGCTGAAGAACGCCAGCCGCCGCGCCACGACCAGGTGGCTCATGCCGCCGAGCAGCGGCGCCACGATCAGCGCGGCGAGGAAGCCGCGCGCCATGAACGCGTAGGTGAACGCATCGGGAAGATGCGCGGCTCGCGCCAGTCCGGACAATGCCGCATAGAACGCGTTCACGGCAGCTCCATCCCCGCCTGCAGCAGCCCGGCGGCCGGCTCGGCGCCGAACACCTCCGCGACGCTCCCGGTGCGGCGCACCGTGCGGTCGAGCACCGTCACCTGATCCGCGAGCCGCCGCACCTGCGCCGGGTCGTGGGACACGATCAGGATCGTCGTACCGTGGCGGGCGCGCAGCTCCAGCAGCGTCGCGTCGAGCGCGGTCACCGCGGCCGGGTCCATGCCGCTCGCCGGCTCGTCCGCCAGCAGCAGCTCGGGTGGCGGATCGATGGCGTTCGCCACCAGCAGCCGGCGCAGCTCCCCGCCCGACAGCACCCCGATGCGCCGCGACCCCATGCCGCCGAGCCCGACCCGGCCGAGCAGCGTGTCCACGACCTGTCGCGTGTGCGTTCGCAGACCCAGGCACACGGGGGCACGCTGGCGCTGGAACGCGAGGAACTCCGCGACTGTCACCGGCAGCGTCCGGTCGGCGAGGAAGCTCTGGGGCACGTAGCCGATGCGGCCGTCGCCGCTCCAGTTCATGCGGATCGAGCCGCGGAACGCCTGCTGGCCGAGGAGTGCCGCGATCAGCGTGCTCTTGCCGGCGCCGTTGGGCCCGACGACGACGTGAATCGATCCGGCCGCCACGGCTATCGAGACGTCGTCGAGCAGGACGGTTTCGCCGGCACGGACGCCGAGGCCCGAGACCTCGACGAGCGGCGGGGCGAGGCTGCCGGACCCGGGGTCGCTCACTTCCCGGGATCGGTGACGAGCGCCTGAACCAGCGTATTCACGTTGGTCTGCATTTCCCTCTCGAACTTGTCGGGGGCGTACTGGCCCGTCGCGATGTGGCTGATGATATAGACCCGGACCTTGCCCTCGTCTCTCAGCACCTTGAGCAGCTTGTCCGGAAACGTCGCCTCGCTCAGCACGACCTGGATGTGCTCCCGCTTGATCAGGGCCACCAGCTCCGCCATCTCCCGCGCCGACGGGATGAGCCCGTGCGACGGCTCGACGACGCCGGCCAAGTCGATGCCGAACTCCTGCAGGAAATACGCGTAGCCGTCGTGGACCGTGACGACGCGGCTGAGCTTCGCGTTCGCGAGCTGGGTGGCCGCCGCCGCCTTGATGGCGCGCAGCCGCCGCGCGTAGACCGCCGCGTTGCTCTGGAACGCGGCGGCGTATTCCGGGCGCAGCCGGCCCAGCTCCTTCGCGATGTAATAGGTCTGCTGGATGGCGTTGCCGAACGAGATGAACGTGTGCGAGTTGATGGCGTTGCCGTTCTTGAACTTCATCAGCGGCGTCACGTCGTTCGGCCGCAGCACGGCCAGGTGCTTGTTGCCCGAGGCCTTGATCATGTCAAGGATGAAGTCGTCGTGGCCGATGCCGTTGATCACGATGGCGTCGAGGTCGGCGAGCTTCTTCACGTCCTGCGGGTTTGGCTGGTAGTTACCGGCGTCGATTTCGCCCGGGAGGATGCCGCGGACTTCCACGCCGGGGATGTTCCCGACGATGTTGCGCGTCCACGAATAGTAGGGATGCAGCGTCACGCCGATCTTCAGCGTGCGTGCGGCCGAGGGGACCGCGGCCTGGGCGACGCCTGCGAGCAGCAGGCAGGCGAGCGCTGTGAATCGGAACCGGCGCATGGGTGGGCCTCGGTGGGAGCGGGTCACTGGGTGCCGGCGATGATCTGGCGCCAGCCCTGTTCGCGGTTGAAGAACGTGATCGGATGCACGACCGTGCCGGACACGGGGCCCATCCAGATCATGACGTGCAGCAGCGTGCCGTCGGACAGCCGATGATGCACCTCATCGGGCTGGATCCGCGGGTCGACGGGGATCCCGGGGTCGGGCTCCACGATATGGACTACGAAGCCCGGGCCCTGGGTGGATTTGGCGACGCCGACGTAGTTGATCTCGGTGGCCTCCTGGACCAACGCCCACGAATGTCCGGCGCGATCGAGCGGGTCCGGCGCGAACGGCGGGATGCCGTCGGCCGCGAGCGCCGCCGGCTGCGGCCAGCGTCCGGTTGTGGACCGCACCCGTTCGGCCTCGGCAATGCCTTCCTGGATCTGACGAAACATCCGCTGCTCCGGCGCCGGCAGGTCGGCGAACGCGCGCTGGTCCAGGTCCAGCCGCCCGGCCCCCGGGGTCCGCGGCACCGCCGCCCGATCGAGGATCAGCAGTCCCGCGGCACAGCACAGGATGCGGGCGGTGAAGCGCAGCACCAGACCCAGCTCGTGACGCACCGACGGCGGGCGCACGTCGACGGTGCGCAGGGTCGGCATCATGTTCTCGCGGGATTCGAGCCGGGCGGGTTCGTGAGCATCGAGGACGAGTGTCCCAGAACCTCCTTCACGCGCGCCACGAGTTCCGTGGCGCGAACCGGTTTCGACAGGTAGGCATCGAACCCCGCGGCCAATGCCTGGCGGGCATCCTCGGCGCCGGCGAACGCGGTGACGGCGATGGCCGGCACCCTGCCGCCGCGTTCGGACGGCCGCTGCCGAATCCGCCCGATCAGCTCGTGGCCGTTCATCCCGGGCATGCCGATATCGCTCAGCACGACGTCGGGCCGTTCGCGGTTCAGCGAGTCCAGCGCTTCCGCTGCCGAGGCGGCCACCTCGACCGCGGCGCCCGAGGCGGTGAGCAGCGCGCACAGCATCGCGCGCGTGTCGGGATCGTCCTCGACGACCAGCACGCGGATGCCGTGCAGGACGTCGGCGGCATGCTCCAATGCCCGCGAGGACGCGGAGGGCGTGGCGAGCGCGTCCGCGGGGAGCTCGATCCGCGGCAACGTGACGGTGAACCGCGCCCCGCTCGTGTCCGAACGGTTCTCGGCCGCCACGGCGCCACCATGGAGCTCGACTAGACTGCGCACGATCGCGAGCCCGAGCCCCAGTCCGCCCTGGCTCCGGGTGCTCGAGGAATCGCTCTGCCGGAAGTGCTCGAACACGTGCGGCAGGAACTCCGGCTCGATGCCGGGACCCGTGTCCTCGACGCACATCACGACCTGGGAGCCGGTGTGCGAGATGGTCAGCGACACCGTGCCCCCCTCGGGCGTGAACTTGAACGCGTTCGACAGCAGGTTGCCGATCACCTGCTGCAGCCGGTCCGCATCGCCCATCACCGTCTCCGCGCCCGAATGCACGAACCGGAGCGTGATCCGCCGGGACTCCGCCTCCGGCGCCAGCGTGTCCATCATGCGCTCCACGACCCCCACGAGTCGCGTCGGCTGCAGCACCAGATCGAGGCGGCGGAACGCCATTCGCGACAGCTCGAGGATGTCCGAGATCAGGCGGCTCTGCAGATCGACGTTGCGGGCAATCGTGGCGATCGCCCGCCGGGTGTCGTCCGCGTCGAGCCGGCCGGTTTCGAGCAGCTGGACCCAGCCGCTGATGGCGTTGAGCGGCGTGCGCAGCTCGTGCGACAGCATCGCCAGGAACTGATCCTTGAGCCGGTTGGCCTCCTCGGCCTCGCGGCGGGCGGCCTGCTCCCGCGCAAGCCGAGCACGCTGCTCCTCGGCGATCCGGCTGTCGGTGATGTCCTCGGTCGTGCCGAGCATGCGAACCGGAACGCCCGCGCCATCCGCCACGACACGGCCGCGGCCGCGCACGATGCGTTCGGCTCCGTCCGATCGCACGATGCGGTGCTCCATGGTGAACGAATCGCGCCGGGCGAGCGCGTCGGCGACGGTGCGCTGGACGCCGGCGCGATCGTCCGGGTGGATCGCGGCGACGTACACGTCGTAGTGCATCGGGGCCGAGCCATGCAGGCCGTAGATCTCGTGGAGCTCGTCGGACCACCAGATCGAATCCTGGCGGACGTCCCACTCCCAGCTGCCGATGTGCGCGAGCGCCTGCGCCTCGCGCAGCCGCGCCTCGCTCATCGCCAGCAAGACCTGGGCGCCGGCCCGCTCCCGGACCTCGCGCAGCAAGGCCGCGTTCGCAGCCACGAATTCGGCCGTGCGCGCCTCCACGCGCCGCTCGAGCTCCGCCGACAGCTCCTGGAGCGCACCGGTGGCACGGCTGCGTTCGGTCACGGCGGCGGACACGGCCAGCATCATCACGGAGATCACGGCCATGAACGATTGCAGCAGCAGCAGCGACTGGTTCGGCGAGTCGCGGGCGAATGGTCCGGCGCCGCTCACCGTGCCGCGGATGGCGATCCACGCCAGCAGCACCACGTTCACGGACGCGATGCGCGGGCTGAAGCGGAACGCCGCCCACGCCAGCACCGGGAAGCACAGGAACTCCAGCGGATAGCCCGCATCGGCGATCGGCGAGATGCGGCCGAACACGACCAGCCCGACCGCCGCCAGCGTCGCGAACAGCAGGACTCCTTCGAAGCCCCGTCCGCGCGGACCCGGGGCGGGAGCCGGATGCGCCCACAGCACCAGCAGCGGGGCCACCACCAGCGCGCCGGCCACGTCGCCGAGCCACCACGTCAGCCACACGCCCCCGAACGCCGGCCACCTCGCCAGCCCGCCCAGGCACAGGCTCGTCACGCCGAGCGTGGCGCTCACGAGCGTGGCGACCAGGCCGGCGAGCGCCGCGAACCGGAACGTGTCGGCGGGGCGGTCGAACGCCGCGAGTCCGTTCGCGAAGCGCCGCACCAGCGCGGCCGCGAACACCGCCTCGAGCGTGTTGCCGGCGGCGATGGCGGCCGAGGTCCCGAGCCCGCCCGCGGTGGTGATGTTGGTGACGAATGCGCCGATCAGGATCCCGGGCCACGCCCGCGTGCCCAGCACCAGCAGCGCCGCCAGGGCGATCCCCGTGGGCGGCCACACGGCCGAGGCGCTCGCATTGACGAATGCGAGGCTCAGCCCGAATTTGCCCGCGGCAATGTAGAGCGCCGCGACCACGGGCAGCGCGACCACCGCGGGGACCCGCGAGAGATCACGCACGCGCGGGGGTTCCGAACCACCTCGCGAGCCACGCCTCCACCTCGCGGTTCCACAGGATCGAGTTCCGTGGCTTGAGCACCCAGTGGTTCTCGTCGGGGAAGTACACGAGCCGCGCCGGCACGCCCTTGGCCTTGAGCATGCCGTAGCACTGCAGGCCGTGGTTGATGGGCACGCGATAGTCGCGCTCGCCGTGCAACACCAGCATCGGCGTCGACATGTTCTGCGAGAACCGCGCGGGATTGCAGGCGTCGATCGCCTCGAGGCCGTTCCACGCCTCGCCGCCCCACGCCGCACCGCGGCCCATCGTCCAGTCGCTCGCGTACTGCCCGAGCGCGTCGAACACGCCGGCGTGATTCACGATGCAGCGGAACCGGTCGGTGTGGCCGGCAATCCATGCCGCCATGTAGCCGCCATAGGAGCCGCCGGCCGCCGCCATCCGCCGCTCGTCCACCAGCCCCATCGCGATGAGCGTGTCGGTCGCGCGCATCACGTCGTCGAACGGACGCTCCGCCCACTCGCCCTGGATCACCTTCGCGAACTGCTGCCCCCACGACGTCGAGCCCTGGAAGTTGACGAGCGCCGCCACGTAACCGGGCGCGGCGAACAGTTGCGGGTTCCAGCGCATGTGGAACACGTCGCCGCTGATGCCGTGCGGGCCACCGTGGATCACCTGCACCAGCGGGAGCCGCTCGCCGTCCCTGTGGCCGGGCGGCAGCACCACGAACATCTGGACGGTGACGCCGTGCGAGCCCTCGAAGTGCAACTCGCGCACCTCGCCCAACGCGACGCCGGACATCGCGGCGTCGGTGAAGCGCGTGAGCCGCGCGGGCGACCGGCCGTCGAGCCCGCACGAGAACACCTCGGAGGGTTCGACCAGGCTCTGCTGCACGAAGAACAGCCGCGTGCCCGCGATCGCGAGCCCGCCCGCCGATCCTCCCGGAACCACCCGCTGCGGGGCGCCGTCGCCCCGGCTCGTGAACACCGACACGCGGCCGCGATCCTCGGTCACCAGGCACAGCGTGCCGTCGGACGCGAACTCCCAGCTGCCCGGTGACCGGTCCCAGCCGGTGACGATCTCGACGTGCGCGCCGCTGTTGCGGTCGAAGCGCATCAGCTGCACGCGGTCGGCGTAGAAATCGGGATCGTGCGTCATGCCATAGACGATCGCCGCGCCGTCGGGCGAGTAGCGCGGTCGCAGATCGGAGGCCGGATGATCGCCCGTGAGGCAGGTGACCGTCCCGCCCGTCACGGGCACGGTGTAGATCGCGGAGCGCACGTAGTCGTGCTCGCCGTCCCAGCTCAGGCCCGCGAACGCGAGCTCGCGGCCGTCGGGTGCGATGTCGTACTGGCCCGACAACTCCATCCAGTCGAACCACAGCGTCGAGTCGGGGGTGAGGTCGCGCAGCGCATCGTTCGCGAGGTCGTACCGGAACAGGTGCGGCGTCTCACCGGTGGTGAGCCACTGGTCCCAGAACCGGAAGAACCGGTCCTCGGTGAGGTGCGCCTTGACCGGGTCCGCGTCGCGCCGATCGAGCTCGGCCGCGGTGGCCGCGGGCGTGAAGTGACCCTTGATCAGCAGCGCACCGAACACGATGCCAGAGCCGTCGGGCAGCCAGCGTGGATCGAACACCCCGAGCGGCAGGTCGGTGAGCCGCCGCGATTCGCCGCCGTCGAGCGGCATCACGTGCAGCTGCCCCTTACCCTTGTCGTTCCGGCGCACGAACGCGAGCTGCCGGCCGTCGGGCGACACCCGGGGCTCGGTGCTCGTGGAATCGGGGGACGTGAGCGGCCGGGGCTCGCCGGCCCCCACCGTCACCTGCCACAGCCGGGTGCGGGTCGAGTTCTTCTCGATGTCGGGCGTGGTGACGGGCACCACGCACCAGGTGCCGTCGGGCGCGGGCGCCGGCGCGCCGACGCGAGGAATCGTCCACAAGTCCTCGGGCGCGAGCGGGCGCCCCTGGCGGGCCGGGTACAGCGTGGCAACGGGGTTGGTGGCGACGGTCATGGAACGCTCCTCGGCAGGTACTCAGGCGGCACGGCGAGGGAGACGACTGAGAAAAGATACCAAACCGGCGTCCCGTTCGTGGCCGCCGACGCTGCCGCGGCTTGCGGCGCACACCCGCCGGTGACCATCCGTGCAGCGGATTCGCCGCCCGGCGACGGAGGCGGTATGCTCCGGTGTTGAAATTCGGGTGACCGGACCCTCGCAGCCCGCGGGCCGCATCCAAACCGTTACCGACTCGCCGCGCTGGGCCGCCCCACCACCATCCTCCAGGGAACGAACCTCGAAATGAGCACCGAAATGAGCATCGAGAAGCCGTCATCGGAACTGCTCGAATTCGAAAAGCTGCCGCGCGTCGACCTCGACAACTTCAAGCGCCAGCTTCCCGACCTCGACCCGCAGGAGACCCAGGAGTGGATCGAGGCGCTGGACGATATCGCCCGCAACAGCGGGACGGAGCGCGCCGACTTCATCCTGCGCAAGATTCTCAAGCGGGCGCGCCAGCTCCGCGTGGGCCTGCCGGGGCTCGTCCAGTCGCGCTACATCAACACGATCTCTCCCGAACAGGAGCCGGCGTTCCCCGGCGACGAGCAGATGGAGCAGCGCATCCGCCGCATCATCCGCTGGAACGCGGTGGTGATGGTGCTGCGCGGCAATCTCCATTCCGCCGGCCTGGGCGGCCACCTGTCGACCTACGCGTCGAGCGCCAGCCTCTATGAAGTGGGCTTCAACCACTTCTTCCGCGGCAAGGACAACCACCCCGGCGACCAGATCTTCTTCCAGGGCCACGCGGCGCCCGGCATCTACAGCCGCGCGTTCCTCGAAGGCCGGCTGTCGCAGGACCAACTCGAGCACTTCCGCCGCGAGGTCAAGCCCGGCCAGGGGCTGTCGTCGTATCCCCATCCCCGGCTGATGCCCGAGTTCTGGGAGTTCCCCACCGTGTCGATGGGCCTCGGACCCATCAACGCCATCTACCAGGCGCGGTTCAACCGCTACCTGACGGCGCGCGGCATCAAGGACACGTCGCGGTGCCGGGTGTGGGGATTCCTCGGCGACGGCGAGATGGACGAGGTGGAGGCGATGGGAGCGCTCGCAGTGGCGGGACGCGAAGGCCTCGACAACCTCACGTTCGTCGTCAACTGCAACCTGCAGCGGCTCGACGGCCCGGTGCGCGGCAACGGCAAGATCATCCAGGAGCTGGAGGCGCTGTTCACCGGCGCCGGCTGGAACGTGATCAAGGTGATCTGGGGCCGCGAGTGGGACGCCATGCTGGCCCAGGACTACGAGGGCGCGCTCGTCGAGATCATGAACGACACCGTCGACGGCGAGTGGCAGCGCTACTCGCTCGAGACCGGCGCGTACATCCGCGAGCACTTCTTCGGCAAGGACCCGCGCACGCTCGAGATGGTGAACAGCTACACCGACGAGCAACTGCGCGGCCTGCGCCGAGGCGGCCACGACTACCGCAAGGTGTTCGCGGCGTACGCGGCGGCGGTGCAGTTCAAGGGCCAGCCGACCGCGATCCTCGCCAAGACCGTCAAGGGCTGGACGATACCGGGCGCCGAGGCGCGCAACATGACCCACCAGTTGAAGAAGATCAAAGTCGAGGAGTTGAGGAAGTTCCGCGACCTGCTCGAGCTGCCGATCTCGGACCGCAAACTCGATGACCCGCCGTTCTATCACCCCGGCATGGATAGCGAGGAGGTGCGCTACATGCTCGAGGCGCGGCGCGCGCTCGGCGGCAACGTGCCCAAGCGCATCGTGCGGCCGAACCCGCTGCCGGCGCCGCAGGACAAGGTGTTCGCCGAGTTCGCGCTGGGCACCGGCGAGAACCAGGCGGTGTCGACCACCATGGGGTTCGCGAAACTGCTGCGGAACCTGGTGCGCGATCCCGTGTGGGGCAAGCGGATCGTGCCGATCATCCCCGACGAGGCCCGCACGTTCGGGCTCGAGGTGCTGTTCCGCGAGATCGGCATCTATGCGTCGGGCGGCCAGAAGTACGATCCGGTCGACTCGAAGCTGGTGCTGTCGTATCTCGAGAAGAAGGACGGCCAGCTGCTCGAGGAGGGCATCACCGAAGCCGGCTCGATGGCGTCGTTCACGTCCGCGGGCACCAGCTACGCCACGCACGGCGAGCCGATGATCCCGTTCTACATCTTCTATTCGATGTTCGGATTCCAGCGCACCGGCGACCTGGCGTGGGCGTTCGGCGACATCCGTGGCCGCGGCTTCATGCTCGGCGCCACGGCCGGACGCACGACGCTCAACGGCGAGGGCCTGCAGCACGAGGACGGCCACAGTTTGGTGCTCGCGTCCACGATCCCCTGCGTGAAGGCCTACGATCCCGCGTTCGCCTATGAGGTCGCGACGATCATCAAGGACGGCCTCAAGCGGATGTACATGGATCAGGAGGACATCTACTACTACCTGACGCTCTACAATCAGGACTACCCGATGCCGGCGATGCCGGCGGGCGTCGAGGACGGCATCCTGCGCGGCATGTACCTCTATCGCGGCGCGGTCCAGCAGGCCAAGCACCGCGCGCAGCTGTTCGGCAGCGGCGTGATGGTGCTCGAGGCGCTGAAGGCCCAGGACATCCTCGCCGAGAAGTACGATGTCGCGGCCGACGTGTGGAGCGTGACCAGCTACGGCGAGCTGCGCAACGACGCGCTGACGGCGGAACGCTGGAACCGGCTGCATCCGGGCGAGCCGGCGCGGGTGCCCTATATCACGAAGGCGATGGAGCACGCCGCGGGCCCGATCATCGCGGTCAGCGACTGGATGAAGGCGGTGCCGGACGCCATCGCGCGCTGGGTGAAGCCGCCGTTCGTGCCGCTCGGCACCGACGGCTTCGGCCGCAGCGACACCCGCGACGCGCTGCGCCGGCATTTCGAGATCGACGCCCCGCACATCGTGGTGGCCACGCTGTCGGCGCTGTGCCAGCAGGGCCTGGTGCCGCCGGGAGTCGTCGCCCGCGCGGTCGAGGAGGCGGGAATCGACCCCGACACGAAGGAACCGCGGACCGCGTAGGCGAGGCATGGCGATGCGAATTCACAGGCACCTGGTTCTCACGCTGGCCGTTGCCGTATTGACCGGTTGCTCGGCGAAGGCTGTGCCCACCGGCGGACAGCGGGTCGCGATCCACGTCACGGAGAACGGCTTCGAGCCGGCGGTGGTGAACGTGAAAGCGGGATCGCCCGTGACGCTACTGGTGACGCGCCTCACCGATCAGACCTGCGCCACCGAGCTGGTGATCAAGGCCGAGAACGTCCATCAGAGCCTGCCGCTCAATCACCAGGTCGCGATCACGTTCACGCCCGAGCACAAGGGCGACGTGACGTACGTGTGCGGCATGGACATGCTGAAGGGCACGATCCGGGTGGAGTGAGCGCGGCGCCAACGGGTCAGCCGACGGGCCTCTTGGCCACGGCATAGATCACGTTCGCCTCCACCTCGCGCACGCCGTAGTGGTGGTGGTACTCGTCGCACGCGACCCGCACCCGCTGCCGCTGTTCGGCCGTCAGCTGATCGATCGTGCCGCGGTACCCCGAGCCCATCACGATCTTCCACCAGTCCTCGGCCGTGCCCACCGCATGCGTGCCCGCCTCGGCCACCGCCTCGGCGCCCGCGATGCCGGCCTTGTGGAACAACTCGAGCAGCTGGGCGGGCTCGGTCATGTCGTCCCACGGATTGAACGCCTTGTAGAGCTCGGGCCGCTCGACGCGCACGGCGTCCCAGAACACCCCGTTCATGCGCTCGAACAGCCGCGGCCCCCACATGGTCACCGCGATGCGGCCGCCCGGCTTTACTCCGTGCCATAGCGCCTTGAGTCCGCGCACCTTGTCGGGCAGGAACGAGACGCCGAACACGCACACTCCCACGTCGAAGCTGCCGTTCGACAGCTCCATCTGCTCGAAGTCGCCCGGCCGGAACTCCAGATTCGTGAGTCCCAGTTCCGTGGCCTTGGTGCGGCCCAGCGCGACCAGCTTGTCGGCGAGATCGACCGCCAGCACGCGGCCCGTCGGGCCGACGGCACGGGCCGCCGGAATCGCGGACGCGCCGGTGCCGCTGCAGACGTCGAGCACGCGCTCGCCCGGAGCGAGATTCAATCGCTCGATGGTGGCGCTGCCGAACCGGTTCCAGAACGACAGCGCGTCGTCGTCGTAGTGATCCGCCGCGGCGTTGTACAACTTCGCCGTGCGTCGATTGGCTTCTTCCATGAGATACCCCTGGGGGTGGACGGCCAGCATGGGCACTCTACCGGTTCGGCGCCGAACGGCCTATCCGGTCCGGCCAGGATGCCGATCGCGACTCCGGGGGTGCCGAACGGCCATGAATTGGAGCCATCTCGAGGTTTGTGCGAAGCTGCGCCCCCGGCGTTCGTCCGCGGTGTCCGCGGGCATCCCGGGCCGTCCCCATCCGAGGAGCCGTTCGCCGCGATGCCGTCCTCCGAGCACTGGCAGATCCCGCGCGTCGTGGACGTCATCGTCCGCGAACAACCGCGCTCGGTGCTGGACGTGGGAGCCGGCTGGGGCAAGTACGGCGTGCTGTCGCGCGAGTATGCGAACCCGAACCGGGTCGACGCAATCGACGCGAACGAGCCGCGCTATCCCGTCTACGATCATGTCTACCGCGGCGACATCGTGACGATCGACACGCTGTTGCCGAACGACGGGTTCCGGTATGACCTCGCGCTGTTCATCGACACGATCGAGCACCTGGAGAAACCACAGGCGTGGACGCTGCTCGACCAGCTCACCCGCCGCGCGCGCCGCGTGCTGGTGACGACGCCGTGGGGCTTCCGCCACCAGGAGATCCCGGGCCAGCCGTTCGAGACCCATCGCTCCGGCTGGTTGCCGTGGGAGTTCAAGGCCCGCTACGACGTGCACCGCACCCAGGTATTCCCGGGGCACTTCACGAAGCATCTGCGGTTGCCGCGGTTGTGGCAGATCTTGGTGTTGGTGGGGGCCCGCGGAGGCGGCTGAGCCGAACCGGAGCCCGCCTGCTGGAAGGGACACGTGCGTAAGCTGCAGATCCTTGTCGTCGGCGGCGTGATCGTCACCCTGGTGTCTCTCGGGGTAGCGACCGGGTCGATGCTCGAGGTCGGACGTCTGAAAACGCGCCTCCGGTCGGCCCAGGCTCATGCCGATTCTGCTTCCTCATGGATGAGCGCCTTTCGTGATTCGCTGGCACACGGAGGCACGGCGCCACCCGTGCCCGCATACGCTGCCGGACACGACAGCACCTGGTACGTGATGCTTGCCCGGAGTTCCTCGGCGCTGGAACACTTCTGGCACGAGCAGGCGATGAAGGCCCGGGCCTCGGGCAACATGATGCTGAGCAAAGGCGAGATCGAGAGCCTGCGTCGACAGGGACTGCAAGATCCCGTGGAGGATCTCCGGCACGACCTCGTCGCGCATCCAGAGCTGATTCCATACCGACCGACGCATGGCGAATTTCAATTCCTCGCCCCGGAAGAGATTGTGCTTCTACCCGGTTCCTGGGTATGCGCCTACTTCGAAGATGGAATGGTGCCTGGCCATCTTCTCCTTCGCTACCAGGTGCTGCCCGGCGGAAGGATCGTTTGGAGGCGCCTCGATGGGCAGCTCCAGAATTGATGACTTGGACGCGGCGTTCCGCGAGAGTTGAGGCGATGCGATGAGCCGGGTTCGAAGGATTCTGCTTGTGGTTCCACTGCTCAGCGTCATTGCGATTGGCGCGGTTGAGGCGAGCGTCGGGGGGCCTGCGCTGGCGGAGCTGCTCGGCTGGGATGCGCGCGCATCGAAGGTGTTCTTCCGAATCCAATACGTCGACGAGGGCAACCAGCCACCGAGAGTCTTCTGCTTCGACCTCGCTGCCCGGAAGCCGGCGCAGCTCACCCGCGTCTCGTGGAGTGAGCGTGACCGGCAGGACTCACTCTACGATGCGAACCTGGCGGCATTGCGCCGCCGACTCCGACCGCTCGACGAGCATCTCTGTGAGACCATTCCCGCCGAGACCATCGTCATGGGAGTGGACACGTCGAGGACCCGCAACGGTCCATGGGCTCGCTATCACGTCCGTGTGAGGGACCCAATGTGCCTCGGAGACGCCACCCTCGAGATGACAACCGTAGGCGATCCGTGTGTTCGCCTGATCCGCCAGTGGACCATTCCAGGCCGCAGCGAGCGGATTGCGCTGGTGTCGTTCCGTGGTCTTCCGTATGAAACAGGGTACGAGGTCCAAGTGCCGGTCCTGCTTCCGCGCCCGGGAGAGCCCGCTCGCAACGTCGAGTTGCCGAAACGAGACCCGGGAGTAGCCGTTCACCATGCCTCATCGCAGGACGCACAGGCGTGCCGTCTGACGTTCGACTCCGCGCTCGAGTCGTACCCAGTAGAGCCCGGGCGCAAGAGCGCGATCGGGTTCGAGTCCGACCACGTGGTGCCCGCGACCCAGTGATCCGACCGGCCACGACCCCAGGCGGCGTCCCGCCAGGTCCCACAACGCAAGCGTGGCGGGAGCCGAGCTGGTGAGGTCGAACGCGATCTTCGGCTCGCCGTTCACGGGATTGGTCTCGGGCCCCTCCAGGCGAAACGCGAGGTCGCTGCCAACGAGCAGCGAGACGCTCGACACCACGGTGCGCATGCTACCCGTCACGAGTTGGAGCGAGTAGGTGTAGCGTTCGCCCTCAATGACGTCACGGTCCTCGAGCGTGATGCGGCCGGTGCCGTCGGGCAGAGCGGTCGCGAGCTGGACCCAGTCGCCTGCCTGGTGGCGGCGTTCGACCTGGAAATGGCCCGGCAAGCCGGGATCGACGAGCCAGGTGATGCGGGCCGTGCCCGACGACGCGTCCGCGGCGACCAGTGACGCCAGCGTCGCGGTGGTCCCGTTGGCGGGTACGTGCGTGCTGTAGATCTGTTGAGGATCGACCCGGCCGTCGCCCCAGGCCACGATCGCGCCACCGTTACCATCGGCCACGATCGCCGGAAACTCCTGCTGGCCCGCGGCGGCACAGGCTGGAAATCCACCGATGGGCCAATGCCCCGCCAGCGTTCCCGTCGCGGTCACGCGCTGGACATAGATGTCGTCGTCGGTGCCGTTGCGCCCGTCCTGCCAGGCCAGCAGCAATCCGCCATGTCCATCGGGAGCGATCGCGATGTGCCGCTGGTCCCCCGGCGCCGTACAGATCGGAAGTCCATCCGCCGGCCAACCGGGAGCGAGCGTTCCATCGCCCCTCACGTGTTGCGCGTAGATGTCGCCGGTGCCGGTTCCGGTGCTGTCTCGATAGTCCACCCAGGCCACGAAAGCGCCGCCCGCACCATCGGTCGCGACCGAGGTAATTCCGACAGGAGTTCCGTAGTAATTCAGCGTTCCGCCCGGCGCGCTCGGATGCGAGCACACGAGCAGCCCGTCGGCTGGCCAGCCCGCGGCCGTGCTGTCGTTCGATAGGTAATGCTGTCCGTAGATCTGATTCGTCCTCGTGTCGTGCCAGAACACCAACGCACCACCGCTGCCGTCGGAGGCGATTCCGGGGTCTCCGCCGATGCCCCTGAACGGCCGGGTGATGGTGATGTTGTCACCCACCTGGACGTGGACGCCGAATGCTCCCCCGTTGGGCTCCGGCAATTCCGCATACAGGACGAACATGCCACGGCCGCTGTCGGGGACGATGCCAATCGCCCATTGGGAGGTATTGGGAACGTTGACGGCGATACCACCGGACCATCCGGTGTCTGGCGCGCCGCTGGTGGCCAGGCTCATGGCGACGAGATCTTCGTGAGGAGCCCGATGCGTATGAGTCATCGCAAGTAATACGCCGCCATCGGGGCTCGTCGTGAGCGCCGGCGCGGTGTCGCCGGATACGCCCTGCACAGCCGCCGGGGCGTCGCCGAGGCGGGCTGCCTCGACCAAGGGCTCTCCATAGAAGTCGATGCCCCCGGTCGGCCATCCCGTGGCATCGGTTCCCTGGCCGGTCATGTGATTCAGGACGAGACCGAGACCGGGGTTGAACGGATCATGCATCGAGGCCGCGAGATAGGCCCCACCCTGCCGGTCCGCCGCCATGACCGCGTCTTCGTCCATGGAGCAAATGAAGCGTCCCGATTCCGGCCAGCCGGGCCACACCTCGCCGGCAGGCGTTCGATGTTGCGCGAACTGGCCTGCCCGATTTCCACCCTCGATCCAGGAATAGATCGCGCCGCCGGCGCCGTCGGGCACCATCACGACCTGCACTTGTCGTCCGAGCGATGGGGCGACGGGGGCTCCGTTGTCCACCCATGTGGACGCGCGCAAGCTGAATGCGGAGCTGCTGGGAGCGATCGATGCGACGATCGTGAGCGTGACAATCAGCGTCGCGGGGAGAAGAGCGGGCGCGAAACACGCATGCCGGAAACGTGACTGCGGAACCGAGGCCATCGGGAACCCCCTGCGGAAGAGCGAACGGCTGGCTTTAAAGCAGTAACCAGGGAACCCGGCGACCTCCATCAGGGTGGCGTGTCCAACACGATTGTCGCCCCGTGCAGACGGATCGTGCAAGCAGACGTGCAGGTGACGCCGCGGAAGGACTCTACCGCGGCGTCCACCCCGCACGCATCCGCATCACCGGCACACGACGAGGCGCGTCGTCGAGGAGCGGTCAGCCCCGCTCATGCGAATGAAATACAGACCCGCCGCTACGTTCCGACCGCGGTCGTCGCGCAGGTCCCAGTGCAGCGTGCGCGCGCCGGACTCGAGATTGCCCTCCACGAGCAATCGAACCCGGCGCCCCGTGAGGTCCTGAATGGACAGCGAGGCATGCTGCGGCCGCGCGAGCTGGAGCGTGAGCGCGACGTCGGTGCGCGCGGGATTGGGCCACGCGCGTAGCGAACCGGCTGCAACGGAGCCAGGGGTGACGCCCAGGTTACCCGAGACTGGGACCCTGCCCACGAACACCCCATAGTTGGTGACGTCCTCCCAGCCGGCGAATGCGCCACCCGCACCATCCGACGTGATGCTCGGGTAGCCCTGGGCGCCCGGAGCGATCGAGACCGCCCGGCCCGCCGCCGGCCATGCCGGGTCGATCGCGCCGTTCCCGAGGACGTGCTGCGAATAGATATCGAGAGCCTCATCGGCGGTGCCCCACACCACGATCGCGCCGCCTACTCCATCGGACAGCGCGGCGGGCGCGGCGTTCGCCACCGCGAGCGACCGGCCACCGGCGGGCCACGCCGGGTCGCTCACACCAGCGGAGGACAGGTGCTGGACGCGGATCAAGCTCGCGTCCTGATATACGGCCAGCACGCCATTGCCGGCATCGCGAAGCACTGCCACCAATGCCTGGCTGTTGGCGGTCGGATCGACCGCGAGCCCGGTCACGGGCCAGGCCGGATCCAGAGTTCCCCCGGCGAGCACGTGATGTAGGTACGTCTGGGTCGAGGATCCCCGGCTGTCGTCCCAGGCCACGAATACCCCGCCGGAACCGTCGATGACCGTCTTCCCATTCCCCTGCGAACCGGGCGCGGTGCATACGGCGAGACCATTGCTGGGCCAAACAGGATCCGCGGTTGCGTCGGGGAGCATGTGATGGACGTAGATGTCGCGCTCGTTGGGCTGCGACGGAACGAAGGTCTGCCAGGCGACGAATGCTCCACCTGCCAGGTCCGGCGACATCGCCGTGACGTTCTGGGAGTTGGATGCGTTGCAGATCTTGGAGCCCAGATCGTCCAATGGCGAGACCGAACCCAGTTGGTCCGCGTGCGCCGCGTAGACGTCGTTGTCCGTGCTGCCCCGGAAGTCCTGCCAGCTCGCCAACGCTCCGCCCGTCCCATCGGAAACCGCGAGCGGGCGCTTCTGATTGTACGCAGCGGCGCACATCAAGGCCCCGCCCGCGGGCCAGGCGGCATCGAGGTCGCCACCCTCCAGTATGTGAAATGCGTAGGTCCGCCACTGGCCGCCGCTCTTGGTATCGTTACAGACCAGCACGACGCCACCGTGCCCATCGGCCATCAGCGCCGGAGCATTCGACTGCTGGTTGTTTTGATCGGGGACGATACCCGCGACCGGCCAGCGCGAATCGATGTCACCCGAGCCCAACACGTGCTGCACGTGGATCAGGCCGAATGGACTGGTGGCGAACCACGCGACGAACAGGCCGCCAGATCCGTCGGCCTCCACGACGGGAACCGTGGGATTCGCGACGTAGGAGATGCGCAGGCCCTGTGGAGGATCGTAGGACCAGGCGGCGTGCGCAGCCGGGCTCAGGAGAGCCGAAGAGGCGAGCGCGGCGAGGAGAATCGACGAGGAACGAGTGTAGCTTCGCATGAATCCCTCCAGGGTCAGGGTGCGATGGGGGGATGGACACTCTCAGTATTCTACTGATTAAGGACCGTGTCCAGAAAGTGAAAACTGCCTCGATAGCTTCCCAGAGTTTCCGGGCTCATTGACAATCGTTTACATTTCGGAGCCGTCGGTCCAATGGGCCCGTGGGTCCACGACCAGGCTCAACGTGGGCCGCCCCCGCTCCCCGATGCACCACCAGCTCCACCACGTCCGGCCGCGCGTAGTGCCCCGACACGTCGAGCGTCCACCGCGGCCCGGTGAGCCGCGCCGGGTCGATCTCCGCGTAGAGGATCCCCTCCTGCTCGTGGAGCGGGCCCGCCAGGAACTTGCCGTCGGGATCCACGATCGCGCTGTCGCCGGGGTTGATCCATGCGCGGTCCGCCGGGTAGCGCTGCTTGAACGCATAGCGGTCCGGAATGTCGTCGCGGTGCACGGCCTGGCAGCAGCCGATCACCACGACGCGGCCCTCTTTCGCCACGTGCCGCAACGTCGAGGTCCACGGCTCGCCGCGATCCCAGGTGGCGGCGACGTGGATCTGGGTGCCGTCCTGATACAGCGCCTGCCTCGCCAGCGGCATGTAGTTCTCCCAGCACACGAGGCCCGAGACGCGGCCGAACGGCGTGGCATGGGCGCCCAGCGTGCTGCCGTCGCCGGCGCCGTGCACCAGGCGCTCGCCGCCGGTGGGCACCAGCTTGCGGTGGCAGCGCACGATCGCGCCCTGGTCATCGAAGAACAGCAGCGAGTTGTAGAGCGTCGCCCCGCCGCGCTCCCGGTTGCGCTCGTTGATGCCGATCACGACCCACGCGCCGGCGTCACGTGCGGCGCGGCCGAGGCGTTCGGTCGATGCGTCCGGCACCGATACCGAATTCGCGAGCAGCTCGGCATAGAGCGCGTCGCGCTCCTTGCGATCGCCGGGCGGCAGCAGCCAGGTCCAGTCGGGATAAGCCGGCACGAACGCCTCGGGAAACGCGATCAGCCGTGCGCCCTCGCGCCCGGCTTCGGCGATGCGTTCGCACGCCTTGTCCACGGTGGCCTCGCGGTCGAGGAACACCGGCGCCGCCTGAACTGCGGCAATTCGAAACGAGGCAGCTGGGTTCATGGATCCTCCGAACCTGTGGGCCGCCCGCTGCCCGGCCCGCTGCGTTACGCTCGCATGGCCCGTCGCTTCGCGACGAGAATCACGTGGTCTTCACCATGTAGTACGTGGCCGCCGGATGATGGACGACGATCGCGCTCGTCGACGCCTCGGGCACGAGCTGGTAGGCACTGGTGAGCGTCACGCCGATCGCCGTGTCGGGATGCAGCAGCTTGAACAGCTTCGCCTGATCCGCGAGCTCCGGGCACGCGCTGTAGCCGAACGAATAGCGCTTGCCACGCTCGGGCTCGAGGCCCAGCTCGCCGCGGATCTTCTGGTGGTGCCATTCGGCAAGGCCTTCGGCTGCCGATACGCCGAGCCCGTGCACGAACAGCGCCTCGGCGTATTCGCCGCGCTGATCGAGTGCGGCACCCAGCTCGTCGACGTAGGGACCGACGGTCACCACCTGGCAGGCGAGCACGTCGAACCGGCTGGAATCGGCGGGCTGGAAGTAGTCCGACAGGCACAGGCCCTCGCGATCGTCCTGGCGCGGGAACGTGAACCGCACGATCTCCTCGATCTTGCCGCGCGGGGTCAGCGAGTTCGGCGTGAACGCGGCGGGGTCGAACACCACGAGATCCTGCCCCTCGCTCTGCACGGGGAAGTAGCCGTACACCGCCGCCGGCTTGAGCCAGCCCTTGTGCTCGGCCTCGCGCTCGAGCTTCAACCGGCGCGGCTCGAAGTCCTCGCGGATCAGCCTGTCGTACTCCGCGCCGCTGCCGCGCGCGCCCCAGTGCAGCCGGTACAGCGTCTTGAGATCGATGCCGGCATACATGCCGGCGAACGACACGTCCTTGGTCCCGGTCACCCGCGCTCCCCAGAACGGCGGGGACGGCACGGGGACGTTGCGGTCGACGAGCACCTTGAAGTCGCGCTGCTGCGCCGACGCCGCGGCGGAGCGCGCCTCGAGCTGCGACGACTGGGTCTTGAATTCGAACGCCTCCTTGCGGGAGCGCTCGACGGCCGCGGAGCGCTGCTCGGGATCGATCAGCTCGTTCATGGTGTCGAGGCCTTCGAACGCGTCCTTGCAATAGAACACGCCCGGGGAATAGAACACCTCGCCGTCGACGAGCGCCGTGCGCCGGCCGAAATTGCGATTGATCGCGGCGCCACCGATCAGCAGCGGGTACTTGAGCCCGGCGCGGTGCAGCTCGCCGACGCAGATCGGCATCTGCTTGCTCGTCGACACCAGCAGCGCCGACAGGCCGATCGCGGTGGCATCGACCTCCTTCGCCTTGTCGAGGATCTTCTGCACCGGCACCTGCTTGCCCAGGTCGAACACGGTGAACCCGTTGTTCGACAGGATCGTCTTCACCAGGTTCTTGCCGATGTCGTGCACGTCGCCGTACACGGTGGCGAGCACGACGCGCCCCTTCGACACGTCGTCCTGCTTCTCGAGGTAGTTCTCGAGCTGCGCCACGGCGCGCTTCATCACCTCGGCGCTCTGGAGCACGAACGGCAGGATCAGCTCGCCCGAGCCGAACTTGTCGCCCACCTCCTTCATCGCCGGCAGCAGCACGGTGTTCAGCACCACGACCGGATCCTGGCGCTTTACCGCCGCGTCGACCAGCGCCTCGATGCCGCCCGGCTTGCGGTGCAGGATCTGGTAGTGCAGCCGCTGCTCGATCGTCATCGCCGCCAGCTCGGACTCCTCCTGCTTCTCGCGGCCCTCGGACGTGCGGCCCTCGAAATGCTGGATGAAGTTCGTGAGCGCGTCGGGAGTCCGATTGAAGATCAGGTCCTCGGCGAGCCGCTTGTCCTCGGCGGCGATCTCGGCATAGGGATCGATGTGCGCCGGATTCACGATCGCCATGTCGAGGCCGGCCTGCACGCAGTGGTACAGGAACACCGAGTTCAGCACCGCGCGCGCCTCGGTGCCGAGCCCGAACGACACGTTCGACACGCCGAGGCTGGTGAGCACGCCCGGCAGCTCCGCCTTGATGCGGCGGATGCCCTCGATGGTCTCGACGGCCGACGTCAGGAACTCCGCGTCGCCGGTGGCGAGCGTGAACGTCAGGTCGTCGAACACCAGCCGCTCCGGCGGCAAGCCGTACTCGTTCGTCACGATGTCGTGGATCTGCCGGGCCACCTCGAGCTTGCGATCCGCCGTCTTGGCCATGCCGGTGGGATCGATCGTGAGCGCGATCACCGCGGCGCCGTACCGCACGACCAGCGGCATCACGGCGTCGATGCGCTCGCGGCCATTCTCCATGTTGATCGAATTGATCAGGGCGCAGCCGGGATACGCCTTGAGCGCCTCCTCGATGACGTTCGCCTCGGTGGAGTCGATCACCAGCGGCGCCTCGACGGACAGCGCGAGCTTCTTCACCAGCCGGCGCACCTGCGACGCCTCGTCGGTGCGCTCGGTCAGCGCCATGCACACGTCGAGCGTGTGGGCGCCGCCCTCCATCTGCTCGCGCGCGACCGGGATCATCTCCTCGATGCGGTCCTCGAGCGCCAGCCGCTTCACCCGGCGCGAGCCCTGCGTGTTCAGGCGCTCGCCGATGAGCATTGGCGCCGGCTCCTGCCGCATCGACGTCGCGGTCATGCCGCTCGACAGGTACCAGCCGCTGCGGCCGGGGCGCGGCGTGGGCGCGCGCTGCCCGATCGCCGCGGCCAGCGCGCGGATGTGATCGGGCGTGGTGCCGCAGCAGCCCCCGACGATGTTCACGCCCAGCTCGACGACGAATTCGCGCAGCGTCTCCGCCATCGGGTCCGGCTTCATCGGATACAACGTGCGCCCGCCGTCGTTGATCGGCAGCCCGGCATTCGGGATCACGTGGATCGGCGTGCCGGCGTTCTGCGACAGGTAGCGCACGGAATCCCGCATCAGGTCGGGACCCGTCGAGCAGTTGAGTCCGATGATGTCGGCACCCATCGCCTCGAGCGTCGCGAGCGCGCCGCGGATGTCGGTGCCCAGCAGCATGCGGCCGGTGGGATCGAGCGTGACCGAGCACTGCAGCGGCACGCGCCGGCCGGTGGCGGCCATCGCCGCGCGGGCGGCCAGCATCTGCGCCTTCATCTCGAGGATGTCCTGGCAGGTCTCGAGGATCAGCACGTCGGCGCCGCCCTCGATCAGGCCGCGCGCCTGCCCCTCGAACGCGGGGATCAGGTCCTCGAGCCTCAGCTTGCCGAGATCCGGATCCTCGGACGACGGCAGGTAGCCGGACGGTCCCATCGAGCCGGCCACGAATCGCGGCCGGCCGTCGGCCTGCTCGAACCGGTCGGCGACCTTGCGCGCCGTGGCCGCCGCGGCCCGATTCAGCTCGAGCGTCTTGTCGCCGATCCCCCATTCCTCGAGCCGGGTCTGCGACGCCTGGAAGGAGTTGGTCTCGACGACGTCCGCGCCCGCTTCGAAGTAGTCGGCGTGGATCGCCTCGACGACGTCGGGGCGGGTCAGCGACAGGTAGTCGTTGCAGCCTTCCTTGCCGCCGAAGTCCTCGATCGTGAGGTTCCGGGCCTGGATCTGGGTGCCCATGCCGCCGTCGTAGAGCAGCACGCGCTGGCGGAGGGTCTCGAGCAGACGGCTCGTCATGGGGCATCCCTTGGAAACGTGGGGTTGGGGGCAGGCCGCTCGGGCCTGAGCTTCAGCAGGTTCGGGTAACCCGTAAGACTATCGGAGGCCCACCGGGCCTGCAAACCCGGGGCCGGGGACGGTCCGCGGGGCCGGGGTGCGGCCGGCGGCCGGCCGGTGTTAGTGTACAAGTGTAGATGTGCCGCGCCGCTCCGTGATTCACGCGAGTCACCATGACGGAGGCTTCATGACGACCAATCCGATCGCAAGCTCGACCGTCACCAAGGCCCGGCTCTCGGATGTGCTGCTCGATGGACTGTTCGCCGGCATGATCGGGGCCGTCGTCGTGGCGGTGTGGTTCCTGGTGCTGGACCTGGCGCGCGGCCGGCCGCTGTGGACCCCGGCGCTGCTCGGCAACATGCTGCTGCACGGCAGCGCGGCCGCCCAGGCCGGCACGGCGGTCAATCCGCTGGAGGTGGCGGCCTACACCGCGTTCCACTTCCTCGCGTTCATCGTCGTGGGTGTCGCATTGTCCTACATGGTGACGCTGTTCGAGCGGTTCCCGATCATGTTCTTCGTGTTGCTCGTGCTGTTCGTGTGCCTGCAGGCCGGGTTCTTCGTATTCGACGCGGTGCTCGGCGCCGAGCTCATGCACCAGCTCGGCTCGTGGACGGTGGTCGTGGCGAACCTGCTCGCGGCCGGCAGCATGGCGTTCTACCTGTGGCGGCGCCACCCCAGCGTGCTGCGCGGCGTGGAACACCTGTGGGACGACGACCAGGACCAGTAGCGCGGGGAGGCGAACGGTAATGGGATTTCTCGACGGCAAGGTCGCGCTGGTCACCGGCGGCAATCGGGGCATCGGCCGCGGCATCGCCGAGGGGCTGAGCCGTGAGGGCGCCACGGTCGTGCTCACGGCGCGCACCGCCGCGGCGGCGGACCAGGCGGCGAAGGAGATCGGCAACGACGCGATGGGCGTGGCGTGCGACGTGCGCTCCCACGAGCTGGTGCAGCGGCTGTTCGCCGAGGCCGCGCGCCGGCATGGCGGCGTCGACATCCTCGTGAACAACGCGGGCGTCGGGGTGTTCGGGCCGGTGGCCGACATGGACCCCGAGGACTGGCGCGCCACGATCGAGACGAACCTGAACGGCGTGTTCTACTGCTGCCGCGAGGCCATTCCCCAGATGAAGCAGCGCGGCGGCGGCTACATCTTCAACATCAGCTCGCTGGCCGGCAAGAACCCCATGCTGAACGCCGCGGCGTACAACGCCAGCAAGTTCGGGCTCAACGGCTTCAGCGAGGCGCTGATGATGGAGGTGCGGTACGACGGCATCCGCGTGTCGTACCTGATGCCGGGCAGCGTCGCGACCGAATTCGGGCGCGGCACGGCGGTCAAGTCCGACTGGGCGCTCACGCCCGCGGACGTGTCGGACGTGGTGCTGGATCTGCTGCGCTCCCCCGCCCGGGCGCTCTACAGCCGCGTCGAGATGCGGCCCAGCCGTCCGCCACGCAAGACGTGAACTCCGGGGCTCACCCCGCGCCGGCGGCGGCGTACCCGCGCCCGTCGAATCGGCGTTGAGCCCGGGGGACGAGTCCGGTAACGTCTCCGCCGTTCCCTTGCACACCGTCCGTCGGTCCTCCCGTGCCTCACGCGGAGGTGGCCGTTCGCGTGCCCCGATGCCGGCGCACCGTTTTTCAGGAGGATGCCCAGTGAGACCCGTCCGAGGATTCGCCGTTGCACTGCTCGCCGCCGGCATGTGCGCCGCGGCGGCGCAGGCCGCCACGACCCCGACCGCCCGGCCTTTGGCCACGAAAGCGAAAGGATCCATGACCCAGACCGAGACCGCGTCCAGTGCACCGTTTTGGACCGGCAATCCCGGCCCGGAGGCGTTCCGCGCCGCCCAGGAGGAGCGCCTCGACCGCGCGCGCGCGCTGATCGCGAAGCTGGCCGCCTCGAAGCCCCCGTACACCGTCGAGACCACGCTGCGCGTGTTCGACAACGCGCAGCTCGAGCTCGACGCCGTCGGCGCGCAATCGTCGCTGATGGAGAACGTGCATCCCGATTCCGCACTCCGCACCGCGGCCGAGAAGCTGTCGCAGGAAGCCTCGGCGCTGGGCACCGATCTGTCGCTGAACCACAAGGTGTACGAGGCGCTATCGGCGATCCCGACCACGGGCCTCGACGCCGAGACGAAGTACTACGTCGAGAAGACGCTGCGCGACTTCCGGCTGTCGGGTGTCGACAAGGACGACTCGACCCGCGCGCGGATCAAGGCGCTGAACGACGAGCTGGTGGTGATCGGGCAGGAGTTCGCGCGCAACATCCGCGAGGACAAGCGCCCATTCACGTGGGACGCCACCGACCTGGCGGGCCTCCCGGACGATTTCGTCACCCGCCACAAGGCCGACGCGCAGGGCAAGGTGACGCTGACGGTCGACTATCCCGACGCGGTGCCGGTGTTCAGCTACGCGAAGAGTGAGGCGCTGCGCAAAAAGATGTTCATGGAGTACAACAATCGCGCGTTCCCGAAGAACATGGACGTGCTGACGCGCATGATCGGACGGCGCCACGAGCTGGCGACGCTGCTCGGGTTCACGAACTGGGCCGACTACACCACTGCGAACAAGATGGTCGGCACCGCGAAGAACGCCCGTGACTTCATCGACAAGATCGTGGACGCGTCGAAGGAGCGCGCGGCGGCGGACTACACCGTGCTGCTCGCCCGCAAGCAGAAGGACGTGCCGGACGCGAAGGTCGTCAACGCGTGGGAGACGTCCTACTACAACGAGCTGGTGAAGAAGTCCGACTACAATTTCGACTCGCAGAAGATGCGGCCGTACCTGCCGTACGACGAGGTGAAGCAGGGCGTGCTCGATCTCGCGAGCCGCATGTTCACCGTGACGTTCAAGCGCGTGCCGGACGCGCCGGTGTGGGACAAGTCGGTCGAGTGCTACGAGATGTGGGACGGCGGCAAGCTCGCGGGGCGGTTCTACCTCGACATGCATCCGCGCGCGGACAAGTACAACCACGCGGCGCAGTTCGACGTCCGCACCGGCCTCAAGGGCCGCCAGATTCCGGAGGCCGCGCTGATCTGCAACTTCCCGGGTGGCGATCCCGGCGAGCCGGGGCTGATGGAGATCAGCGACGCGACCACGTTCTTCCACGAGTTCGGCCACCTGCTGCACTCGCTGTTCGCGGGCCAGCACCAGTGGATCGGCACCGGCGGCATCCGCACCGAGCAGGACTTCGTCGAGGCCCCGTCGCAGCTGCTCGAGGAGTGGATGAAGGACGGCAAGGTGCTGCAGACGTTCGCGCGCCAGTACCAGACGCACGAGCCGATTCCCATGGAGCTGGTGCAGCAGATGAAGCGCGCGAACGAGTTCGGCAAGGGGCTCGGCGTGCGCCGCCAGATGGTGTACGCGAACACCTCGCTGTCCTACTACGATCGCGACCCGGCCCAGGTGGATCTCGACGGCACGATCAAGCAGCTCACCCAGGAGTATCAGCCGTTCCCGTTCGTCGACGGCACGCACTTCGAGTGCTCGTTCGGCCACCTCGACGGCTATTCGGCCGTGTACTACACGTACATGTGGTCACTGGTGATCGCGAAGGACATGTTCAGCGCGTTCGACAAGTCGAACCTGCTCGATCCCAAGGTGCCGACGCGGTACCGGCAGATCGTGCTGGCTCCGGGCGGCTCGATGCCCGCGGCGCAGCTCGTCCAGACGTTCCTCGGCCGGCCGTTCGGCTTCGAGTCCTACCGGGCATGGCTGAACGAGGCGAATTGATGTAGCGCCGCCGGCTTGCCGGCGGCCGTATCGATACGACGAAGCCGCGCGACCGAACCATGGGTCGCGCGGCTTCGTGCATGGCGCCGACGGCGCGTCGCGTCAGCCCGCCGCCTTGCTGCTCTCCCCCGGCCTCACGGTGCCTGCCAGCTCATCGGCGTGGAACGACGAGCGCACCAGCGGCCCCGAGGCGACGCTCTCGAAGCCCATCGCCTCGGCCTGGTCGCGCCAGTAGGCGAACCGGTCGGGATGGACGTACTCCACGACGGGCAGGTGCTGCGGCGACGGCCGCAGGTACTGGCCGATCGTGAGCAGGTCGCAGCCGTGGGCGACCAGGTGCTCGAGCGTGAGCATCAGCTCGTCGTGCGTCTCGCCGAGGCCTAGCATGATCCCCGACTTGGTCTTGATGCCGGCGCCGCTCTGCTTCACGCGCTGAAGCAGCTCGAGCGAGCGCGAGTAGCGCGCGCTGGGGCGCACCAGCGGGTGCAGCCGCTCCACGGTCTCGATGTTGTGGTTGATCACCTCGGGTCGCGCGTCGATCACGCGCTCGAGGTCGTCGGCGTGGCCGCGGAAGTCCGGGATCAGCACTTCGATCACGGTGGTCGAGCGGCGGCGGATCTCGCGGATCACGTGGGCGAAGATCGTGCTGCCGCCGTCGGCGAGATCGTCGCGCGCCACCGACGTGATCACCGTGTGCCGGAGGCCCATGCCCGCCACCGCTTCACCGACGCGGCGCGGCTCGTCCCAGTCGACGTAGCCGTTGGGCCGGCCCGGCGCCACGGCGCAGAATCCGCAGCGACGTGTGCACAGGTCGCCGAGGATCATGATCGTCGCGGTGCCGCGCGACCAGCAATGGCCGAGGTTCGGGCAGCGCGCCTCCTCGCACACGGTGACGAGCCGCTGGGACCGCAGCAGCGCCTTGGTCTCGGCGTATTCGCCCGCGCCCGGCAGCTTCACCTTGAGCCATTCCGGCAGCCGGCGATGCCCGCCCGCGGCCGCCGCGTCGGCGCCGATCCCCGCCCCCGAGCCCGACGCGCAGCCGCGCGTGCGCGGCGCCACCGGCAGGCGCTGCGGCACCGCGGGCCGCGGCGCGCCGTACACGCGGATCTCGGGATGGGCTCCGGCGGCCGCCGGAGCCGGCGCAGCGGAGGCGTTCAGGATCGGGAGTTCGTCACTCATTCTTTCAGTCCTTCGCCATGGAGCCGGGCGTGATGTCGCCGGTGCCCTTGAGCGCCAGCATGCGATCGAGCGCGATGCGCGCGTCGCGGCGGATGTCGTCGGGCACGCGGACCGGGTTCACGACGTGCCCGGCGGCGAGGTTCTCGAGCGTCCACAGCAGGTGCGCGGGATCGATGCGGTTCATGGTCGCGCACGGGCACACGTTCTTCTGCAGCGAGCGGATGTGCTGGCCGGGATGCTCCGCCGCCAGCCGGTGGACCAGGTTGATCTCGGTGCCGATCGCCCACGACGCGCCGGCCGGCGCGCGCTCGACCTGCTCGATGATGAATTCGGTCGAGCCCACGAGGTCGGCGTTCTGCACCACGTCGTACGGACATTCGGGATGGACCAGCACCTTCACCGCGGGATCGGCGGCCCGGATCTCGTCGATCTGGCGGCGTGAGAACTTGGTGTGCACCGAGCAGAACCCGCGCCACAGGATGATGCGCGTCTCCGGGCGGAACGCGCGGGCGTTCACGCCGTCGAGGTCCTCGACGCGGAAGTCCCACTCCGCCATGTGGTCGAGCGGCACGCCCATCGCGCTCGCGGTGTTGCGGCCCAGGTGCTGGTCGGGGAAGAAGAACACGCGCGGCTTGCGCGCCCACGCCCACTCGAGCACCGAGCGCGCGTTGGACGACGTGCACACCACGCCGCCGCGGGCGCCGCAAAACGCCTTGAGCGCGGCGGTCGAGTTCATGTAGGTGATCGGGACGATGGTGTCGCCGTGGACCGCGGTGAGCCGGTCCCACGCCTCTTCCACGTCCTCGATGATCGCCATGTCGGCCATCGAGCAGCCGGCCTTCATGTCGGGCAGGATCACGGTCTGGTGCGGCTGCCGCAGCACGTCGGCCGATTCGGCCATGAAATGCACGCCGCAGAACACGATGAACTCGGCGTCGGGCTGGCCGGCGGCGAGCTGCGCCAGCTTGAACGAGTCGCCGCGCACGTCCGCGAACTCGATCACGCTGTCGCGCTGGTAGTGATGCCCGAGCACGACGACCCGCTTGCCCAGCGCGCGGCGCGCGGCCCGCGTGCGCTCGCGAATCTCGTCGGCCGCCAGCGTGGCGTAGTCCGAGAACGGGCGGGCGCCCGGGGCGGGAGGTGCCGTGACGGTGAGCGGGGACATGCCGGGCTCCGTCAGTCGAGCTTGCCGGGCACCGGACGCCGCGACGCGAAGCCGCCGTCGAGCGTGTGCCAGTGCTTCACGTCGGTCTCACCCATCAGCCAGCACAGGAAGATCAGGCGGTCGCCCTTGAGTGAGTAGAAATCGACGAGGCCACGCTCGAGATCCTTCACGATGCAGCCGCGGCGATGAATGCGCTCGACGCCGTGCCGGATCCGGTCCGCCAGCGCGTCGCGGCGCGCCAGCTGCGCCGTGAGCTCGTGGGCGTCGGGGTTGTCCGCGCTGGCGCCGGCGATCGCGAGCTGCAACACGTCGATCCGCGACTCCACGCGGCCGAGTTCGCGCCGCGCCTGGACCATGGCCTCCAACTCCGGCTGGATCTCCTCCGCGGTGCGGTTCGCCTCGTCGACGGTGAACAGCGTGAGCTTGACCCGCCGCCGGTCAGTGTCCGCCACAGCCACAACCCCCGCCGCCACAGCCGCAACCCCCGCCCGCATGCGAGTGGGGTTCAGCCGGCGCTTCGTCCGTCTGGAACGAGCGTCCGCAGCCGCAGCCGCTCGATGCCTTGGGGTTTGTGATCGTGAAACCGGACGCCTGCAGCGTCTCGACGTAGTCGATCTTCGCGCCGTCGAGGAACGTGGCGCTCTGCGGATCGACGAGCACCCGGATGCCGCCGAACTCGCCGACCCAGTCGCCGGCTTCCGCCTGCGGGGCCAGCATCATTCCGTATTCGTAGCCCGAACAACCGCCGGCGTGAACCGCCACGCGCAGCCCGAACACCGGCTCGGTCTGCTGGGCGATGACTTCGACGATCTTGCGGGTCGCGGTATCGGTCACCGTAATCATGAGAACTGTCTCCTGATGAGTTTCACGCTGCCGAGCCCCGGAACTCCACGACGCCGGCGATCGGGCGGACCCGTTCCCGCGGCAGCCATTGAAGCGGGTCGAAGCCAAATTCGCCGGCGAATTCGCGGGCGACCTGCTCCCGAACCTGTTCCAGGCCCGGCGTTTGCGTTCCTTGCGCTGCACAGCAGGCCGCCAGCGACGTCATGCGCACGCCGCGCAGCCCGCAAGGGTGGATGAGATCGAAGTCGGCCAGATCGGGCGCTACGTTGAGGGCGAAACCATGATAGCTGACCCAGCGCCGGACCGCGATTCCGATGGACGCGATCTTGTCGTCGCCCACCCAGACGCCGGTATTGCGGGCCGATCGCCCGGCCACGATGCCGTACGCGGCAAGCGCCTGGATCAGTACTTGTTCGATGCCCCGCAGGTACTTGTGGAGGTCCCGTCCTCGTGAGTTCAGGTCGAGAATCGGGTACCCGACGAGCTGCCCCGGGCCGTGCCAGGTGACGTCGCCGCCCCGGGCCACCTCGAACACCTCGATGCCGCGGGCGCTCAGGGTCGCGGGGCTCGCCAGGAGCGCCCCCGCGCTCGGATTCCGGCCCACGGTGAGCACCGGGGGGTGGTCCGGAAACAGCAGCCAGTCCCCGGTGTCCCCGGCCGCACGGGCCTGTACGAGGCCCTCCTGCAGCTCGAGGCCGTCCCGGTAGGAAGTGGGACCCAGATGACAGGCATGGAGCGTGGTCACAGACACGAGCCTATCACCGGCCGCAAAAAACCGGGCCGCCCGGAGCCCTGGCCCCGGTCATCACCGCCCGATCGTGACCGGCCGGCTCAGGCGTAGAACCACAGCAGTTCCGGGCGCTCGAGCAGCTCGCAGATCCGCCGCAGGAACTTGACCGCCACCTCGCCGTCGATCACCCGGTGATCGAACCCGATCGCCAGGTTCATCATCGGCCGCGCGACGATCTGGCCATCGCGAACCACCGCCCGCTCCTGGATCTTGTGGACCCCGAGGATCGCCACCTCGGGCACGTTGATCACCGGGGCCGAGTTGATCGCGCCGAACACGCCGGCGTTCGTGATGCTGAACGTGCCGTCCTGGATGTCGTCGGGCTTGAGCCGTTCGGCACGGGCCCGGGCGGCCAGGTCGTTCACCTCCGCCGCGAGCTGCGCCACGTTCTTGCGGTCGCAGTCCTTGATGTTGGGAACGATCAGCCCCTTGTCGTCGCGGCCCACGGCCATGCCGATGTTGTAGTACTTCTTGAGCACGATCGCGTCGCCCTTCACCTCGCCGTTCACCCACGGGAATTCCTTGAGCGCGAACACCGACGCCTTGATGAAGAACGGCATGTAGGTGAGCTTGACGCCGTGCGCCTCGAGCCGGGGCGCGTATTCCTTGCGCAACGCGACCAGCGCGGCCATGTCGGCCTCGTCGAAGCAGTGGGTGTGCGCCGCCGTGTGCTTCGCCTTCACCATGTTCTCGGCGATCAGCCGCCGCACCTTGGTGAACGGCACCGTCTCGGTGCGTTCGCCGGACGCGGCGGGTGCTGCGCTCGCGGTGAGGAACCCCGGCAGCGGCCCGGGCGCGGCGGCCGGAGCCGCCGTACGCGACGGGGCCGCGGGTGCGGGCGCCGCGGTCCGGTTCTGCAGGTAATCGAGCAGATCGTCGCGCGTCACGCGGCCCGAGACGCCGGAGCCGGCGATGCGCGTCAGCTCGTCGAGCGCCACGTTCTGCTCGCGCATGATTTTGCGCACCGCGGGCGACAGGCTGCGCTCGTGCTCCAGGTCGGTGCCGTTGCCGGCGCCGGACGCGGCCGCCTGCAGCGGTGCCGGCGCGCGCGACGCCGCCACGGGCACCCGTGAGCCGCCCGCCGGGGCGGGAGCCGCGGGCGCAGCGGGCGCCGGCGCAGCCGCAGCGGTAGCCTTCGCGGCCGCGGGCGTCGCGGCGGCGGGAGCGGGCGTCGCGACGGCGTCACCCGCGGACGCGAGCACGCCGATCTCGGTGCCGACGAGCACGGTGGTGCCTTCCTGCACCACGATCGACTGCAGCGTACCCTCGGCCGGCGACGGGATCTCGACGTTGATCTTGTCGGTCTGGATCTCGACCAGCGGCTCTTCCTTGCGCACGCGGTCCCCGACCGCCTTGAGCCACTTGGAAACGGTCCCCTCGGCGACGCTCTCCCCGAGCTGGGGCACGACGATGGATACGCTCATGATTCCCTGGCCTCCCCTGAAATCCTCCGCCCGCGGGCGGTATGCGTTGCGGTCGGGTGGCGCCGCGCTGCCTGCGCGGCCCGCGCCGTCGTCAATGTCCCACCGGCAAGTTCGATCCTGTGGCACGCTGCTGGTTGCGATGTTCGAGCCGCACCCGCCGGCGCTCCTTCGCCCGGGAGTGCTCGTCACGCTCGGTGTCGGTTTCGAGTTGCAGCGGCGGCACCGCGACCGGCCGCCGGGTGATCGCGTCGATCGCCACGAACGTCACGTAGGCGGTGCTCGTGTGGCGTCGCTCCCCGGTCAGGAAGTCCTCCGAATCGACATCCACGCAGATCTCCATGCTGCTGTGATCGACCAGCGTGATGTGGGCGCGGATCAGCGCGAGCTGGCCCACGAGGATCGGTGCCTGGAACGACATCTCGTCGATCGCCGCCGTGACCACGGGACAGCGGCTATGCCGACTTGCCACCACCGCGGCGGCCAGATCGATCCAGTGCATCACCGTGCCGCCGAGCACGCTGCCGTGGACGTTGGCCTGGTGCGGCAGCACCAGCTCCGCCATCTCCGTGGCCGAGTCCGCGACGCGGCGCGGCGGCAGCGCGGTGTCGGGCGCGGCGAGGATCGGGTCTCCCTTAGGTCGTGGCACGAATCGGGATTATAGGGACCGGATCGGACGGGGCGCAACGGACGGGGACAACCCATTAAAACGGCCGGCCGTCCACGAAGGACGGCCGGCCGGTGAAACCATGCTGGTTCCGCGACGTCAGTCGGTGATGACCGTCCGCGTCGTGCGCACCTCACCGTTCGCATGCAGACGGTAGAAGTACATGCCCGAGCGCACCTGCTTGCCGCTCGCGTTCAGACCGCTCCAGGACTTCTGATAGATGCCGGCTTCCATCCGGCCGGTGGCGATCGTCGCCACGTGACGGCCGAAGATGTCGTACACGCCGAGGTCGACCTGCGTCGCCCGCGGCAGCGAGAACTGGAAGTTCACCGTACGCGCCGGGTTCGGGAACGCGGAGAACGACAGCGCTCCCGCGAACTGCGATCCGACACCCGCCGGGTTCTTGATCACGATGTCGGCCTGCGACCTGGGAGCCACCCGGAAGCTGGGGGTGCTGGTGCTGGTCGTGTAGTGGATCACGCCGGTCACATCGACCAGCGTGCCGGGTGCGGGATAGCTCGCCGCGACATTCGGGCCGAGCACCAGGTTGATGTTCTCGCAGAACATCGTGTCCGGGTACAACGGCGCCGGACCGGCGACGTGGAAGCCGGTGGTCGGCAGCGGGATGAACCGCTGAACCACCTTCACGTTCTGCAGCTTGACCAGCTCGGACAGGTAGTCACGCGCGCTGTTGATGTTCTGGTCGGCGTCGCAGGTGTCGTAGCTGGCGAGCGCGATCCGCATCTTGATCGGCGCCGGAACGCCCGGCGTGCCGACGTCGCGCACGTACTGGACGGACGCGAACTCGTTCTCACTGAAGAACTCCTCGGACGCGCCGGCGATCACGTACTGGTGACCCAGGGTCAGCGCGACCGGCGGTGCGAACACCGTGATGCCGCGGTGGTCGGCGGCCGGGCTCAACGGAGTCGGATCTTCCATGTAGTACAGGTTGCCAAACACGCCCGTCACAATGCCGGTCACCGTCGAGCGCGGTCCGAACAGGCCGTTCGTGAACTGGCCGAGCGCGCCCGCGTAATTGGACTTGTCGTGGCAGGGATTCGCGGCGAGCGAATCGGGGTTCGGCGACGACATCTGACCGGTGGTGAGCAGACCGGCGAGGAACGTGGAATTCACCGGCGTCGTCATGGTCTTGTTGTTGGCGACGCCCGTGATGCCATTGACCTGGATGGTTTCCTGCGAGCCGTCCAGCAGACCGGTCGTCACGTTGAGAATCACCGCACTCGTGCCGTCCATCACCGCCGAATTCACGGTGCCGAACGAAGCCAGCGTGTAGTTGGCCGTGTTCGTGGCGGTGCCCACGGTCACGTCGCGGTCGAACACGACGCGGTACTGCGTGTCGGTGATCGAGTACGCGTCGGAGACACCGGGCGGCACGTTGTCGATGATGTCGGCGGCGTCACGCGGCATGATGCGGAATCCGCGCGTCGCCTCATTGCCGATGCCGGACACCTGGGTCAGGATCGTGCCCAGCGCCGGCGGCACGATGGTCGTGAGCTTGCCGAAGTCGAGGAACACCGAGTCGCTCGGGGCCGCGTCGCGGACGACGAGGCAGGCCTTGAACAGGTTCGAGTCGCCGACGCGCGCCACGCGGACGGGGCCGGTGAGCCTCACCAGCGCGCTCACGTAGGGGGCGAACGTGGTGTTGGTGGGCAGCTCGTTCAGGTCCGTGGTATTGCCGGAGAAGAATCCCGGCAGCGGACGGCCGCTGACGATCTTGCGGAGCACGATGTTCGGGCTCGAGAAGTTGTTGTTCGGGGCCTCGAGCTCGGTGTCGCCGGCGAACTGGGCGACGCGCGCGAACTCGACGCGGATCGAGTCACCGCGCTGGAAGTTGTAGACCGGCCGCATGTTCGTGCCGTGGGTGAACACGTCGATACCGCTGTTCTGTCCGCCCGACGACTGCTGGATGTAGACATCGAAGCCGGTCGGGTTTTCGTCGAAGCCGGTGATGATGCCGCCGACACCGTTCACAGTGTCACCGATGGCGCCCGCGGCGCCGGTCTGCGGCGCGCAGGAGGCTGCGGTGTTCAGCAGCGACTTGAGGCGAATGATCGACAACGTATCCGTACATGTGACGTGATCCGAATTCGGATACGACGTAAACGCAAACGCGGCACTGGCTACGATCAACATCGTGGCCGCGCCAAGAGCAGTAACAAGCAACTTCCTCATGGGAACACCTCTCGTTGAAGTGGGACCGGGTTGCGACACGTACTCTTAGCGCTCGTTTGGAAGGCGGTACCTCGTTGCACTCCCGCAACTCTCGCGCAGACGAGAAGTTGGTGTGCGAAGATTGGACAAGCCCATGCAAAGCATAACAAGCCGCGACGGGATGGGTCGAACAAAATGCATGAGTCGCTTGAGTTTCGACCGTGTAACGAGTTCGCGGAATCGGGGGAGAGTTTCAGGGTTCGAAACTTCGATCGCCGCTGTGAACCGATGCTACCTGAACCACACAAAGGGTAGGGTCAGACGACCCTTCCGTCAAGGCCCAGTCAATCCCAGCAGCCCGAAAATCTTGAGGAGGACGAGGCTCGCACGCTGACCCGCGACCGCCGTTCCCGACACCATGGGGTAGGTATCCACGATCATCCGGCCCCCATGCGGCTGCGGCACGTTGAGACCGACCGCCATGTCGATCGCATTGTCCTGCGAAAACGTGTGGGCGGGGACCACAGCGAGGATCTGCGAGGCGTCGCGGGTCAGGAACCCGCGCATGCCGCCGACGATGCGCCGGTTCACGAGGCTGTCCGAGAGCGTCGGGAACAGCACGGTTCCGGAACCGGACAGCCCCCATGCCGCCGACGAGTCGGGCACGGGGAAGAACTGGAACACCCCGGCGCAGTTGAGATACCGGTCCGCGAAGTCCAGGGACAACGCCCCGTTCGTGTTCGGCGTCGCGATCAGGGCGAGCGACTCGATGAGCATGCGGCCGCCCTGGTCCAGGTAGGGGCCGATTCCGTCCCCGAAGCTCCCCAGCGTTTTCGAGGACAACGTCTGTTCGCCGTGATACCAGACCACGGTCTCGAACTGGTCGAGCGTCTGCTCGAGGTCCCTGGCCGACCGGAACGGCTGATTCACCGCCAGGTGCAGCACCGACCAGTCGCCGGCCAGGAGCCCGGCGTTCGCGATGGCATGGACGTAGAGCGTGTCGTTGCGGAACTTCGCCGCATCGTTGCTGGGCAGGTCGTCCACGAGCAGCAGCCGGGCCCGGGCCCCCGTGACCGGGGCGCGGACGTACCACCGCACGCTGTCGACCGAGCCGAGCATGCCGCCGTCGTCGATGCCCTGGATGTAGAGCGTGCGGAAGCCCGACTTATAGACGCCGTTCTCGAGAAACTTGGCGCTCGGCAGCGTGAACGTGAAGCTGTTCGCGACCACCGCCTCGTCCTCGTGCCCGTTGAGCCACACGCGGCTCACGACCTTGTTGGCGTCGCCGTCGGGATCCGACACCGTCCACTGGATGGTGATCGACGCGAACGTGGTGTCGGAGCGGTCGGCCGAGTTCGGCTTGGTGACGATCCGCACCACGGGCGGGGTGTTCCTGAAGTTGAACACCTGGTGCGCCGGGTCCGGGTCCTTCACGCCCTTGTCGTCGATCGCGCGCGCCTCGAACACCGCAGACGTGAATCCGGTCGGGGCGAGCACCGTGATCAGGCTGTCGGTGAGCGTCGTGAACCGCCACGCGGAGTCGGCCGGAGCCGCGGGGTTGAGCAAGCGGACTTCGTAGCCGGCGATATAGCCGCCGGCCTCGGTTCCGAACCAGTGCATGTGGACGACGTGGTTCACGGTGTCCACCGGTCCCTGGATGAAGATGATCGTGTGCGGCGCGGAATTCGGGCGCAGGACGCCCTTGATCCCGCACCCGGCCACGGCGAGTGCCGCGAGCGCGAGCCCCGCCCAGAGTCCCTCCATCGAGATCCGGCGCATGATCAGAAGTTCTCCCGGTCGGATTTCACGATCAGGAACTTGCCGGTCTGCCGCTTCTTCGTGCGCTTGTCCTCGATCGCCCACATGTAGAGCCCGGTCGCCGCGGCCTGGCTCTGGCGGGTGATGAGGTCCCAGCCGAACGTGGTCCCCGACAGCACCGCCTTCACGTCGGTGCCGGGGCGGAAGATGCCCCGGGCATTGCGGCCGTCGTACGTCGCGCCGTTGAAGTCGGTCTCGAACACCAGGTCCCCGGATAGCGTGTAGATGTGGATCGTGCATTCGGTCGGCAGGTTCGCGAACCACAGGTAATGGTCCCGCGCCTGTTGCGCCCGGTCCCACGACGTCTCGACGCGATAGGGGTTCGGGAACACCGTCACGCTGTTCGGGGCGACCTCGCCGGGTGCCGGCGCCGGCACCCCCGCCAGCTCGTTCTGGGCGAAGCCGCTCTCGAGCGACTCGATGTCCTGGGTGCCGAGATCGTAGGCCGTCACCGCGGTGAAGTACTTGAAGCCGTCGCGGAGGTGATCGATCGTGAACCGGTAGTGGTAGGTGACGCCGTCGATCACCAGCGGCTGGGCCAGCCGCACGGCATCGAGGCCGGTGTTGAACCCGGTGGTGTCGTTGACGCCCCCCTTGAGGTCGAACTGCGCCGCCTGGTCCAGCGAGTCGCGGCTGCTGCCGATGTAGATGCGGTAGCCCTCGAAGTCCTTGCCGATCGGGCTCGTGCGGTCGATGAAGTTCTCCGCCGAATCGTCCCAGTAGTAATCGAGCGCATGATCCCTCGCCACGACCTTGAACTGCGGGGAGGGCGGCGGCACGGGCACGATGTAGTGGAGGTCGTAGGCGCGCTGGGCGGTGACCGCCCGCTTCGCGAGTTCCGCCGCAGTCGTGCCGCCGATGTAGGCGAAGTCCACGGAGATGCTGTCGCCCGGATTGACCGTGAAGAACGGCCCTACGGCCAACAGGCTCACGGGATCGCCGGTCCCCGGCGCGAGGCTGTCGGGCAGCGGGTTGAGATTGGTCTTGAGGCCGCTCGCCATCAGCACGTACTTGAGCGAGTCCTCGGAGCGTGCCGGATCGCCCGGGGCATAGTTCCAGGCCTGGAACGTGACCCGCTTGTCGGTGGTGTCGCTGACGTTGCCGGGCTTGACCCCGAGCAGCTTCATGCCCACCAGCTCCGGCACCAGGTCGAACCGGCATTGCGCGGGGAACGGCCGGCCCTGGCAGAACCGCTCCGTCTCCATGCTCAGCGAGTCCACGTAGCCGATGAGCTTCTTCGAGAACCACCCGCTCGGCGGCACCTGGCTCTGCAGCCGCATGTTGCCGCTCGCGAACTCGTCGTACATGCCGAAGTACAGGCCGCGCAGCGGCGGGCCGTCGTTCTTGATGACGTAGTGGAAGATGACGAAGTGCGCGTAGTCGGAGAACGACCACGCGAACGTGTACTGGGTCACGATCACATTCAGCGGGCGGTGGCGCTTGCGGCGGTCGGCCGGGCGGTCGCTGTACTGCGAGATGTAGTCGGTCTCGCTGATCGCATCGCGATCGAAGAACCGGCTGTTCGGCAGCGTCGACCGCGCGCCGACCGACAGGCCGGCGGGGGTGAATTCGCTGGCGGCGGCGCTGCTGGAGCCGGCCGAACCGTCCTCGGCCGCGATCGTGACGCCGATGAACGCGCCGTCCTCGTCCGCCGACAGCGCGCCGATCCACGGGCCGCCGCGCACCATGTGCATGTGGCTCGAGCCCAGCGGGTATTCGAACGACGGCGCGAACGACGAGAAGTTCGTGCCGATGAAGCCGTAGTTCGTGAGCGTCATGCCCACCTTGTTCGCGGTCAGCACGCGGGCGGCATACTGGATCGAATCGCCGGTGGCCGTGACGCGCTCCGCACCGTACGGTTCGGGAAGCAGCGGATGGTCCACGGCGGCGCGCGCGGAGGTGGCGAGCAGGGCGGCCGCGGCCGTCGCGAGCAGGATCGAACGGGTATGCATCACGGGCGCCTCTTGTAGCGGATCACCTGACCCCGGCCCAGGTCGGCGACGTACGCCAGGGAGTCGTCGACACCGATGGCGATGGGATCGAGCAGCGGCAGGTTGTCGGAATTCTTCTCGATGTTCACGTCCTGCAGGTAGGTACCGTAGGTGTCGTACCGGACGATTCGCTGGTTGTGCCGGTCGACCACGTACAGGAAGCCGGACTCGTCGACGGCGACACCCTGCGGGGCGTCGAAGCTGGTGCCGGTGGGCGTCTCGCTGCCGTCCACCTTCGTGATCCCGACGCCGGCCAGCGTGGTCGCGATCAGCTTCGCCTTGTTGTTGCCACGGTCGGCCACGAACACCGCGCCCCCGCGCGTCGGCGTCCACGTGGTCCCGCGCGGATCGGACACCGACGAGTTGCCGGTGCCGTCGAGCACCACCCAGGTGGTGTCCCGGTGCCAGTTCGCCCCCGGCATGTGGATGTCACCGATGCCCGGATACTTGGGACCCGGCGCGTAGCGGTAGACCCGCGAGATGAACTTGCGGGTGCGGATGCGCGGGTCGACCATCGAGGTGTCGAGCACCACGGCGATGCCGGATACGTAGACGTTGCCCAGGTCGTCGGCCGCGATGCCGTTGACGACCGCGATCGTGGTGTCGGTGAACGTCGACACCGTGTCGCCGCCGCTGATGCCGTATTCGCGCACCCGCCAGATCGCCGAGTAGTCGAGGACGATGCTGGGCCGGCCGTCGTGCACGGTGTCCGGGCGGCAGGTGCCGCGCTCGGGGTCGAACTTGGCGAGGCACGAGTCGCCCTCGTCGAGCACGAACAGCTTGTTCCGGGCCGACGCGATCGCGACCGGATTGAACAGCGTCCGCGGCGCGTTGAAGAACGGCGAGCCGATCGGCACCGGCTGGGTGAACGGATACAGCCGGACTTCGCCGCGCGGGGTCTGCGGTCCGCCGCTGCCGCCGTGGTTGAACAGCAGGAACAACTGGGAGCCGGTGCCGCGCGTGATCATCACGTCGCGGATGCCGTCGAGGCCCTTCCACGTCGCCAGCATGGCGTAGCTCTTGTCGCTCGGCACCGGGGCGTTGTTGCGGCGCTCGGTCGGCAGCTCGAACTTGCCGCCGCAGCCGGCGGCGAGCCCGATCGCGAGCAATCCCACGCCCACTCCCGCCAGCACGCTCGCGCGGCGCATCAGAACGTCACCCCGAGCGAGAACCGGTGGATGGCGCCGAGGAAGCCGCCGTCGGTGTACGCGTAATCGAGCGTGCCGTGCAGCGAGGCCAGGTCGCCCGCGAAGCCGGCGCCGGCGCTGAACTTGAGATCGTCGGAATTGAAGTTGTAGCCGGTGCGCAGCGCGAACACGCGGCGGATCGACCACTCCGCGCCCGCCTTCATCTGCTGGCGGTTGTCGGCAGGCTGATTCATCTCGATCGCCGTGGTCAGGCGGTTCGTCGAGTTCTCGATCGGTTCGAACGCCAGTCCGTACCGGAAGCTGAGCGGCGGGTCGAACCCGTCGTACTGCCGCACCTCGCCGCTGTAGGGCGACACGTAGCGGCCGGCCGGCTTCAGCTCGGAGCCGAAGTTCGACAGCGAGGTCGCGATCCGGATGCTGCCGATGCCGAGATAGAAGATGGAGCCCACATCGTAGAGGATGGCGCTGGTGGTCGGGCCGCCGAGCTGGGAACCCAGGTCCTCGCGGATGTACTTGGCCCCCACGCCGACCAGCAGCTTGTCGGTCCAGCGCCGCGCGTACGCCGCGCCGGCGACGAAGTCGGAGTAGGTGAACTGCCGGCCGGTGCCGAACGGATCGAGGTCGGTCGTCTCCTGGACGGTGGTGCCGAGCACGCCGAACTGCAGGCCGATCGAGCCGCCGAGCCGCTTTGACGGGATCACCAGCGTGAGGTGGTCGTAGTGGATGTCGGCCGGCCAGTCGGCGTGCGACTCCGAGATCACCCGGCGCTGCAGCGATGCCAGCCCGGCGACGTTCCAGTAGATCGCGCTGGGGTCGTTCGCCACCGCGACGAACGTCTCCCCCATGCCGGTGGCGCGTGCCCCGACGCCGATGCGCAGGAACGTGCCCGACGCGGTGCCCGCGCGCTGCCCGCCGAGGTCGTTCTGGGCCGACGCCGGAGCGTGCGCCAGCATCAGCCATAGCCCCGCGGCCACCGCGGCCCGCAACAGCCGGCGATCAGAAGTCGACATCGAGCTGCAACCTCCATTGGGCGCCGGGGCCGTAGTTCGACGGGTCGTCGACCGTGCCGGTCCGGACGAAATCATTGAGGCCGTTGACGTGGTTCGGATCGAAGGCGCCCTTGCCCCATACGTAACCCTGGCCGGTGACCGGATCCACCCGGTAGATCAGATGGGCGTTGAAGATGTTGGTGCCCTGGACACTCAGGTCGAACCGGCGGCTCATCAGCTGGAAGTAGTGATTCAGCTTGAGGTCCGTCGTGATCTGGAACGGCGCATTCTGCGAATACGGCAGGCCGATCGGGTTCTGACGCGAGATGTCGGACGGCGTGTAGGCGCGACCCGACGTGCCCTGCACGAACAGGTTGAGGCCGGTCTGCTTGAGGAAGCCGAATCCGTGCGGGGCTTCCTTGTCGTACCGCACGTCGAAGTTCGCGGACACCTTGTGCGGCCGGTTCCAGCTCACGAACACCTCGGACAGGCGGGTCTCCGAGCTGCCGCCGATCTCCTGCAGCGCCCGCTCCTCGTTCGGATTGCTGCTCTTGCCCTTGGTCTGCTGGTACGAATACGACAGCTTCGCCGACCAGTGGTTCGAGCGCCGCTTCTCGACCTCGACCTCGAGCCCCTTGGATCGCGAGAAGTGCCCGTTGAGATAGATGAAGTACGACTGGATGTTCGTGCCGCTGAGCGGGTCGACGCGGGTCGCGCTGGGATAGTCGTAGACGTCACGCACGAAGAACGTGAGATTCACCGCCGCGGTCGGCAGGAACTGGTGTTTGGCGCCGACCTCGTAGTTCACCGAGATCTGCGGGTTCAGGTTCGGGTTGCCCTGCAGCGGGAACGACTCGCTCGAGATCGAGTTGAGCTTCGAATAGACGTAGCGGTACGACGGGATCTGGGTGAACTGCCCGTAGTTGAAGAAGAAGCTGCTGTTCTCGGTGATCGGATGCGACACGATCACGCGCGGCGACACGTGGACCTTCGTGCGCCGGCCGAACAGCGACTGGGTCTCGCTGTAGAAGCCGTTGCGCTCCTCGGCGGCGATGTTGTGGCGCGCGGTGTCGGCGAGCGCCGCCTCGGCTTCGCGCCCGATCACCCAGTAGTCGGCGCGCACGCCGACGTTGGCGACGAAGCCCTCGTACTCCAGCCGGTCGCGCAGGAACAGGTCGCCGATCCACGGGTGCGCGATCCACAGGTCGTGCGACTGCCCGAGCCCGTTCTTGTCGAAGATCCACGGATACTCGATGTCGAGGTACTGGACGGTCTGGAACTGGTGCTCGATGCCGAACTCGACCTCGTTGTGGTGCATGCGCTGGGTGAGGTTCCAGTTGAGTCCCCAGCTCGTCGTGCGACGGTCCGCCCACTGATAGTTGTCGCCGGTGTCGTTGAAATAGTCGTTCCGGCGCGGATCGCCGACGGGGAAGCTGCGATCGTCGGGTTCGACGAAGTCCTGCCACATCTTGCCGCCGACGTCCTGGCGCTGGGCGTAGAAGTACCGCGAGATCTGGGCTTCGGTGTAGCCGGTGGTCGACAGCGTGCGCCGCCACTGCAGCTCCGACGTGACGTTGTCCTCGAAGAACGTGGCGGCGTGGTCGATGCGGTGCGCCCACTGCCACGGGTACGCGGGGTCGCCGAGATCGCCCTGCGCCGAGAGGAACGTGCGGCTGAAGCCCTGGTCGATCGCGATGCGCTTCGAGTACGAGTAGTTGAGCTTGTCGGTGTCGTTGGGTTTCCACTGCAAGCCATAGCGGCCGGCCCAGCGGTTGTCCTGCGACGGCGACCAGTAGTCGGGGTAGGTGAACTTGTGGCCGAAGAACGAGTCCTCGTAGCTGGACTTGAGCCGCGGATGCAGATAGGGCGGCAGCAGCGTGCGATCGAGCAGGCTCGCGTTCTTGTCGTTGAGGTAGCTGAACCGGGTCTCGAACAACGATCCCGACACGTCGAGAATCGTCGAGAACGAACCGGGCAGATGGATGCCGACGCGGTTCAGGAGCGGTGTCCACAGCGGATCGGGGCCGCTGGTGACGAGCTGCCACGCCCGCCCGCCGTAGCTGCCCGACGATGTCGTGAGGCCGAGCTGGAACTTGTCGGTGCCGTCCTTGAGCTTGATCTCGACCACGCCGGACAGCGCGTTGCCGTAGCGCACGTCGTAGGCGCCGGTGGCAACGTTGACCTCGGACACCGAGCGCGCGTTGAGCTGGCCCGCCGTGGACTGGCCGGTGACGAGATCGCGGTTCGCGACGCCGTTCACGACGAACACCGTCTCGTCGGCGCGGCCGCCGCGGATGTGGATCTGCTCCGCGTCGGTGCTGACGCCGGCCTGCTGCTGCAGCACGTCGCCCACCGTGGTGACCGCCAGGTTGCGGATGTCGTTCGCGGTGACGCTGCGGAGCGTGGCGCCCTGCTTCACCTCGACGAGACGCCGCTCGGCCGTGACCTCGACGGTCTTCTCCTCGCGCACAATGATGTCCTCGAGCTGGAAGTTCACCGGGATCGGCTTGCCGGCGGTGACCACGACTCCCGGCTGCGAGCCGGGCTTGTAGCCGAGGAACTGGACGCGCACTTCATAGGTGCCGACCGGCACGCCCGTCACGAGGTAGTCGCCCTCGGAGCTCGTGAGCCCGCCCCGCTGGGCGCCGACCACCGTCACGGTAGCGAACGGAATCGCGTGGCCGGTCTTCTTGTCGGTCACCCGGCCCGAAACGCTGCCCTTGTCCTGGGCGAGCGCCGGCAGGGCGAACGCCAGGAACACGAGGGTGATGAAGAGTCGGCTCACGTAACCAAGTCTGGGCATTTGGGTAGTTCGGGTGGGCGCTCGGAAAGGAAGCTTGAACGTATCAGAACATCGAACCGCTTCAAAGGGACTTAGTGTCAGATTCACAGCGGGTTCGGACGGCGGGGCCGGGTCAAAAGCGGGCGGGGCCCGACACGCGGAAACCGCCGGGTCAATAACTCGCCCGCCGGTCGTAATCGTCGGGGTACTCCTCCATGAACACCCGGTCGATCTCGAGGTTCACCTCGCGCAGCAAACGGGCCTTCTGCGCGTAGGGCAGGAACGAGCTCTTGAAACCGTTGAGGATGATCCGCTTGAGCTCGTAGGGGCTCAGGTGGAACGCCCGCGCCGCCAGCCCGAGTTCCTTGCTCACCGTGGTGGCCGACATCAGCCGGTTGTCGGTGTTGAGCGTCACCCGGAGGCCGAGCTTGTTGTACTGGCGAAACGGATGGCTCTTGAGCGTGCTCACCACGCGCGTCTGGACGTTCGACGTCAGGCACACCTCGAGCGGGATGCGGTGGTCGTTGACGAACCCCATCAGGTCCGGATCCTCGATCAGCCGCGTGCCGTGCCCGATGCGGTGCGCGCCACAGTAGTGCAGCGCCTGCGCGATGCTCGCCGGCCCGAACGCCTCGCCGCCGTGGACCGTGGAGTTCACGTTGTTCAGGATGATGATCTGGAACGCCCGGCGATGAGCCTTGGCGGGATAGTCCTTCTCCTGGCCGGCGAGATCGAAGCCCAGCACACCCTTGTGCTTGTACTCGACGGCCAGCTCGGCGAGCTGCACCGATTTGCGCGGGTCCATCGAGCGGATGCCGCAGATGATGACGCCGGTGGACACGCCGTACTTGGCGCCCGCGTCCTTGAGGCCCGCGATCACGGTCTCGACGATCACGTCATAGGGCAGTTTCTTGCGCCGGTGCAGGATCGGCGAGTACCGCACCTCGAGGTGCCGCACGCGCTCGGCCGCGGCGTCCTCGACCAGCTCCCACGCGATGCGATACAGCGCATCGCGCTCCTGCATCACGCTCAGCGTGTAGTCGAAGATCGCGAGGTAGTCGGCGAGATTGCGGGTGCGCTTGCCGGCTTCGAGGATGCGCGTGAGCTTGGGCAGGTTGCGGGTCGGCAGCTTCACGCCCTGGGCGTCGGCGAGCTCGAGCACGGTGCGCGGCCTGAGGCAGCCGTCGAGATGACAGTGCAGATCGGTCTTCGGCAGCTTCTCGATGACGTGCTGGGTCAGGCGCATGTGGACTCCGGGGTCACGCGGGGACGCGCATGCGGCGCGCGGCGGGACGACCGGGCGTCACCGCGCACTGCGTTCCAGCGCCATGATCTTCTGCACCCGCCGCTCGTGGCGTCCGCCACCGAACGGCGTCGCCAGGAACAGCCGGGTCATGCGGCTCGCGAGCCCGCGATTCACGACCTTGGCGCCGAGCGCCATGAGGTTGGCGTCGTTGTGCTCGCGGGCGTTGAGCACCGTCGCGGCGTCGTGGCACAGGGCGCAGCGCACGCCTGAGATCTTGTTGGCCGCCATCGTGGACCCGATCCCGGCCGCGTCGATCACGATGCCGCGGGCGCAGCGGCCGCTCGCGACTGCGCGCGCCACCGCCGCCGCATAGTCGGGATAGTCGACGGCATCGGTCCCGGAATGGGTGCCGCAGTCCTCGAGCGTCCAGCCGAGTTCCTCAGTTACGTAGCGCTTCAACAATTCCTTGAGCGCGTAGCCGCCGTGATCGGAGCCGATCGCCAGGCGTCGTGCGGCCTGGGCCCCCGGGGCAGGCGGGTTCGCCGCCGGGCGCGGGTCCGCCGCGAGCGCGCGTTCCACCGCCTCCCGTACCAGCTTCCGCACCTTCGTCTCGTCGACCTCCGCCATGGCGCGCGAGTGTAGGAAGCGGGTCCGGCGATGGTCAAGCGCGCGCGGCGCTTTTGGTTGAGGAACCCCGCCGGCTCGCCTAAGCTCAGCCACTCTCCCCGACCTGGTTCTGGTACCCCTGCGAGGTTCAGCCTTGAAATTTCGCCCGTTGCCCGCCCGTTTCGTCGCCGGCGCCTCGCTGGTTCTGCTCCCGTTGCTGGCGGGAATCGCCGCCGCCGCCGACACCGCGGGCCCCCAGCGGCTGTCCGACGGCACCACGGTCGAGTCGTGGGCGCTACCCAATGGCATCCAGGTGGTGGCACGCGACGTTCCCGGCGCAGCCGGCGTGGCGCTGACCCTGGCCTACGGCCTCGGCACCGAACAGGATCCGGCCGGGCGCGAGGGCTGGACGCAGTTGCTCGCCCACGTCGATTTCCTGAGCGCCGCCGGCGAGTTTCCCGAGCGCTCGCTCGACGCCATGGGTTCGATCCGCCCGCTGGGCTGGCGCATCGAGGTTGGCCGCCGCTACACGCGCCTGACCGAAGTCGGCGGCCTCTCCCAGTTCCCCGGCATGCTCCATCAGATGGCGCAACGGGTGAAGTCGCCGGCGCCGAGTGCGAAGGTGCTGGCCGAGGCCCGCAAGGCGGTCCAGGCGCAGCTCGCCACCAATTATCGCGACCGGGTGGCATTCGCGCTCTTTTACAACGTGCGCGAGACGAACGCGAGCGCCGCGCGCTACGCGACCGGCAAGGGCATCGAGGGTGCGAGCCTGCGGGAGGTCCAGGACGCGATCCGGTCGTGGTACGTGCCCGCCAACGCCGTGCTCAGCCTGGCGGGGGACCTGCGCGGCACCGGCGTCGACCTGCGGCGGCTGATCGCGAACGAGTTCGGCGTGCTCGCACCGGGGTCGCGCGCGACGTTCCCGCCACCCGTGCCTCCCGCGCCCGGCATCCACACGGGAATCCGAACGGACCTGGACGAGCCGGCGGGCGTGATCGGCATCATCGCTCCGGCGCTGTCGGACACCTCGCATCCTTCGTTCTTCGTGAATGCGATGGTGGTGGGTTCCCTGCTCACCGCGCGCTGGGGCCGGAGCGACGCGTTCCCGGCCCGGTTCCAGTATTCGCTGCTCGACGATCCCGATCTGGTGCGCCTCTATCCGCCCGTCACTCCCAGCGACCTCGATTCGACACGCATCCGCGAAGAGTACGGGGAGGGCCTGCTCGATCTGGCGAAATCGACGATGACGTTCGACCAGTTCAGCACGCTGCACGACGGCGTGGTGTGGCTGCTCGGTGGACCGTTGCCCCCCGAACTCGCCCGGCGCGCCGCGACCGATTCCGGCGTGCTCGCGACGCTCAGCACCACCGCGGCGATGCGCGTCCTGTGGGGCGGCGACGCGTTCTGGACCGCATACCGGAACCGGTACCTCGCGATCGACCGGCCGGCGTTCGCCCGCTGGGCCGACTACTTCCGCGACTCCCGGCACCAGGCGCAATTCATCTTCGTCCCGGACTACCTGACGAAGAAGCCGTAGCGCGGACGCCGGGCGTCCGACGATCGCCGTGCGGCGCGTTGCCCCGAGCCGAACGCGATGCTACGTTGCGACACGCATGTCTCGGCGCATCCTCATCGGAATCGCGGGCGGATCCGGCTCGGGGAAGACGCTCGTCGCGCGGACCATCGTGCGCGAGCTCGGCTCCGACCGCGTCGTCGTCATCGATCAGGATTCCTACTACAAGAACCTCGAGGACGTGCCGTTCCGCGACCGTGAATCGCGGAACTTCGACCATCCCGACGCGTTCGACAACGACCTGCTCAAGCGCCACATCCGGGACCTGCTCGACGGCCACCCGATCGAGCAGCCGATCTACGACTACTCCGATCACCGCCGGCTGCCCGAGACCCGCCTGGTCGGCGAGCACCTGGTGATCGTGCTCGAAGGCATCCTGATCTACGTCGATCCCGAGCTGCGAGCACTGATGGACATCAAGCTGTTCATCGACGCCGACCCCGACGTGCGGTTCATCCGCCGCCTGCGCCGCGACCTGACCGAGCGCGGCCGGTCGGTCGACAGCATCGTGCGCCAGTACGAAGAGAGCGTGCGCCCGATGCACCTGCAGTTCGTGGACCCCACCAAGCGCCACGCCGACCTGATCGTGCCCGAGGGCGGCCACAACACCGTCGCGATCGACCTGGTGAAGTCGAAGATCCGGGAATTGCTGAGGGAACGCGGGGTGGCGCCGATTCCGGCGGCGGGGCGCTAAACCCCTACCGTCCCATCGCCATCGCTGTTCGCGGCACGTTGCGTCTTCGCGGCCGGCGACGTTCCGCCGACAGCAGGTGCCAGACGCGCAACACCTCCGCCACCGACCACGCCTGGGCGAAGCAGCCGCGCGGCGTGTGGGGCGGGTCGCCGTCGGCGATCTCGGGCAGCGAGCCCACGCCCGACTGGGCGATCAACTGCGCCATCGGCTCGAGGAACGCGAGCGCCCGGTCGCGGTCGCCATGGACGCGCTCGTGCGCGATCGCGAACGACGGCAGCAGCCACGTCCAGACCGTGCCCTGATGGTACGCGGCATCGCGCTGGCGCGGATCGCCGGCATAGGTTCCGACATAACCCGGATCCGCAGGCGACAGGCTGCGCAGACCGTGCGAGGTCAGCAGGTGCCGCCCGCACACGTCGACGACGGCGCGGCGCTGCGCGGCGTTCAGCGGGCTGTCGGGCAGGGATACGGCGAAGATCTGGTTGGGACGGATGCGCGCGTCGTCGCCGCCGGGGCCGTCGAGCACGTCGTAGAGACAGCCGGAGCCGGCATTCCAGAATCGCGCGAACGACCCTTCAACCCGTCGCGCGCGCGCAACGTGCCGCGCTCCGTCGTGTCCCAGCCGCCGCGCGAACGCGGCCATCGCGATGGCCGCGCCGTACCACAGCGCGTTCACCTCGACGCACTTGCCCTCGCGCGGGGTCACGGGAACGCCATCGACACGGGCGTCCATCCATGTGAGCGCCACGCCGCCGCCACCGTTCTTCAGCAAGCCGTCGTGGGCGTCGACGCCGATGTTCCACCGGGTGCCGCGCTCGCAGGCGGCGATGATGCCCTCGAGCACCGGGAACGCCTCGGCGAGGAACGCGGCGTCGCCGGTCGCGTCGAAGTGGGCGCGCACCGCATGGATCAGCCACAGCGCCGCGTCCACCGTGTTGAACTCCGGCGCGTCGCCGCGCTCGGGGAACGTGTTCGGCAGCATGCCGTCGCTCACGAGCCGCAGCCACGTCGCGAGGATCGCGCGCCCCACCTCGGGACGGCCGGTCGCGAGCGTCAGGCCGGGCAGCGCGATCATCGTGTCGCGGCCCCAGTCGGCGAACCACGGATAGCCGGCGATCACCGAGTGGCCGCCCGGGTCGAACACGCTCGAGCGCTCGACGACGAACGCGTCGGCCGCGAGCACCAGCCGGCGCACCCACGGCGGCGCCAGCCGCGACGCGGTGGGCTGCGCGCGCTTCCACGCGTCGAGCACGCTCTTCTCGTGCGCGCGCCGGCGGGTCAGCGCGGCGATCCGCGCGAGCGGCGCAGTCTCCGCGGCGCCGGCATCGCGGCGCGTGCTCGCGACCAGCGTGAACGTCTCGCCCGGCTTGAGCCGCGTCACGACCTGGCCCACGTACACATGGTCCTCGCTCGCGTCGAACCCGCGCTCGGCTTCGAGCGGCAGCGCGTACCCGCGATACCACTCCGCAGCCGGCCGGAATTCCGCGTTCACGCCGAGCAGCCACAGCGGCGTCGCGCCGTCCGTCACCTCGACCCGGATGCCGCCCGCCGCGGGCTCCACCCGCGGAACACCCACGCCGCGGCGCGTCGCGCCGTGCACGTCGCGATGATCCACGATCGGCTCGAGCGTGAGGCGCACGGGCTCGGGAGCGGTGACGAGCCGGTACTGGATGCACGTGGTGTTCTCGCCCTGCTCCATCCAGATGCGCTTCTCCAGCCGCACGTCGCCGATCGCCCAGGTCCAGACCGGCACCGTGTCCTCGAGCCGGAACGCTTCGAGGTTGAGGTAGCCGGCGGGCGTCACGGCGCCGCTGGCCCACACGTTGGTGTCGAGTGCCACGGAGCGGTCCTGCCAGTCGATCCGCTCCCCCAACTTGGCCAGCATGAGCGTGCGACCGAGTGGCGGATGGAGGGCCGCGACCAGCAGGCCGTGGTAGCGGCGCGAGATGGCGCCCGTCACCGCACCCGCGGAATAGCCGCCGATGCCGTTGGCGACGAACCATTCGAGGCGGCCCGCGCGGGCGGGATCCCCGAGCGCGTCACGGCCAAACGCGAGATCGGTCATGGGCCTCAAGTCCTCCCTGGAATGCGGCGGCGAATCGTCGGCGCCTGAACAGCCTGACGGTGGATTCGAGCCATAGTAGCGCAGCCGGCGGCCGCCCGTCAGCACTCGTTGACACTCGTGAAGGGCTGGGGATAGCGTGCGGACATGAGCGAACCCACGCCACCCTACGCCGGCACCGGCTGGATCGAAGTCATCGTCGGCAGCATGTACAGCGGCAAGACCGAGGAGCTGATCCGCCGGCTGCGGCGCGCGCAGATCGCCCGCCAGCGCGTGGAGATCTTCAAGCCCGCGATCGACGACCGCTACGCGCGCGACCAGATCGTGTCGCACAGCGAGCTGCGGATCCCGTCGCGCACCGTGAAGACGGCGAAGGACGTGCTGCGCCACGCGCACGAGGCCCAGGTGATCGGCATCGACGAGGGCCAGTTCCTGGGCCCCGGGCTCGTCGCCGTATGCCAGCGACTCGCGAGCAGCGGCAAGCGCGTGATCGTGGCGGGCCTCGACCAGGACTACATGGGCCGGCCGTTCGACCCGATGCCGCAACTGCTCGCGATCGCCGAGTACATCACGAAGACGCTGGCGATCTGCATGGTGTGCGGCGCGCCGGCGAACCGCACGTATCGCAAGGTGAAACGTGGCGGCCGCGTGGTGGTGGGCGGCACCGAGCTGTACGAGGCCCGCTGCCGGCGCTGCTACGAGCTCGGCGCCCGCGCCAAGGCGCCCGCGCTCGATGCGCCGTCGCCGCCTGTATCCCGCAGCCGGCCGCTCGCCGCGGCGCCGCGTTCGCGGCGGCCGGCGCGCGGCCGCCCCACTCGCAGTACCGGCACCGCAGCTTCGCCCCGACGCTCCTCCGGAGGTACCGCCCGTGTCCCGACGCAGACTGATCCTCGCCGCGGCGCAGCTCGCACTGGTGTGCGCGCTGCTTCCGGGTTGCGCTCCTAAACAGGCGGCCACCGGGGCCGCGTCCGGCGCCCCCGACACCACGCTCAAGGTCGGGCTGGTGTTCGACGTCGGCGGTCGGGGTGACAAGTCGTTCAACGACGCCGCCTATGCCGGCCTCGAGCGCGCGAAGCGCGAACTCGGCATCCCGTTCACCACGCTCGAGACCGGCGAGGGCGCGGACCGCGAAGCCGCGATGCGCCAGCTCGCAGCCGGCGGTTCGCAGCTGGTGTTCGGCGTGGGGTTCCTGTTCTCGGACGACATCAAGCGCCTCGCCGCCGAGTTCCCCGCCGTGAAGTTCGCGTGCATCGACTTCACCGTCACCCCGGGCGAATCCCTGCCGCCCAACCTCACGGCGCTCAAGTTCCAGGAGGAGCAGGGCTCGTTCCTGGTGGGCGCGCTGGCCGCGGAGTTGTCGAAGACCGGCAAGCTGGGATTCGTCGGCGGCATGGAGATCCCGCTGATCAAGAAGTTCGAGGCCGGGTATCGCGCCGGGGTTACGGCGGTGAAGCCGTCGACCCGCGTGATCGTGAAGTACGCGGGCACCACCGGCACCGCGTTCAAGGACCCGACCAAGGGCAAGGAGCTGGCGCTCGCGGAGTACCACGAGGGCGCGGACATCATCTTCCACGCCTCGGGCTCCACCGGCCTCGGCGTGTTCGAGGCGGCGCGCGAGTTGAACAAGCTGGCGATCGGCGTGGACTCGGACCAGGCCGACGAGGCCCCGGGCCACGTGCTCACGTCGATGGTGAAGCGCGTCGACACCGCGGTGTTCGAGTGCATCCACCAGACCGCGTCCGGACAATGGCACGGCGGTGTCCAGGTGTTCGGCCTCGGCCAGCACGGCGTGGGCTGGGTCTATGACGCGAAGAACCAGGCGCTGATCCCGCCACCGGTCAAGGCGCTGGTGGATTCGCTCGAGCGCGAGATCGTCGCCGGCCGGATCACCGTCCCCGACCACTAGACGCGCATGCGCTCCCCGGCCCGCCGCATCCGGATGACGCATCCCTTAGGGGCCGGGCCACGCCGATGAACGCGGCGTGGACGGACCTCGGCGACGGGGTGCTGGTGCGCCAGAGCCGGCGCTACGCCATGAACAGCGTGGCGCTGCTCGATCCCGAACACTCGGTACTGGTGGACCCAGGCATCCTGCCGTCCGAGCTCGACGACATGGCCGCGGTGGTGGCCGCCGTGGCGCCGCGCGCGGTGACGCTGATCTTCTCGCATCACCACTGGGACCACGTTCTCGGCCGCACCTGGTGGCCCCAGGCCGACACGCTCGGCCACGACGGCTTCGCGACCGCGCTCACGGCCGACGCCGCGCACGCCGTGGACGAGGCGAATCGCGTCGCCACCGAGGCCGGCGAGCGCTGGCCCCAAGCCTACCGACCGTTCGAGCCCGACCACGCGGTGAGCGGGCTCCACTTCCGCCGCATCGATCCGTGGCGGCTGGTGCTGCGCAGCGCGCCCGGGCACTGTCCCACCCAGCTCAACGTGCACCTGCCGGACAAGGGCATCCTGATCGCCGGCGACATGCTGTCCGACATCGAGATCCCGGGGCTCGACACAGAGCCCGGCGTCTATCGCGCGTCGCTCGAGGCGCTGATGCCGATGGTGGACGGTGGCGCGATCGAAGTCATCGTGCCCGGTCACGGCGCGCTCGCCCGCGGCCAGGCCGCCGTGCGCGAGCGGTTCCGCGCCGACCTCGACTACCTCACCGTGATCGAGCGCGCCGCCCTGGACGCGCGGGCCAGAGGGCTCGACGCCGAGGCCGCCGCCGCGTCGCTCGCCGGCATGGACTACGCGGGCAAGACCAACCCCGAATATCCGACCGCGAAGCTCCACCACCGGAACGTGCTGCTCGCGTACCGCGTGGCGGCGGCCTCGCATGGCAATGGCCAGGTGCCCCGGAACCGCTGACCGCCGGGGGACGGGAGAGCTCCGATGCCGCGCGAGAATCTGAACCCCTACGCCATCGCCCAATCGCAGTTCGCCCGCGCCGCCCAGCGCCTCCGCCTCGACCAGGGCCTGCGCGCGATCCTGTCCACGCCGAAGCGCGAGCTGACGGTGTCGATCCCGGTGCGCATGGACGACGGCAACTATCGCGTGTTCGCCGGCCATCGCGTGGTGCACAACATGTCGCGGGGCCCGGCGAAGGGCGGCATCCGGTTCCATCCCGATGTGTCGATCGACGAGGTGAAGGCGCTGGCGTCGTGGATGACCTGGAAGTGCGCATGTCTCGACCTGCCGTTCGGCGGCGGTAAGGGGGGTGTGGTGGTCGACCCGCACCAGTTGTCGCACGGCGAGCTCGAGCGGCTCACGCGGCGCTACACCAGCGAGATCCTGCCGCTGATCGGACCCGAGCAGGACATCCCGGCGCCCGACGTCTACACCGACTCCCAGACCATGGCGTGGATCATGGACACCTACAGCATGACCAAGGGCACGACCACGCTGGGCGTGGTCACCGGCAAGCCGCTGGCGCTCGGCGGCTCGAAGGGCCGCAATGCCGCCACGGCGCGCGGCGTGCAGTTCACGCTGCGCGAGGCCTGCCGCGCGCACAAGCTGGCGCTCGACGGCGCCACGGTCGCGATCCAGGGCTACGGCAACGCCGGCAGCCACCTCGCGGACCTGCTGCACGCCGAGGGCGCGCGCATCGTCGCGGCGTCCGATTCGGGCGGCGGCATACACCAGCCGAAGGGGCTCGATCCGGCGAAGCTGCGCGCCCACAAGGAGCGGCGCGGCGCGCGCGTCAGCCTCAAGACGTTCAAGCCGGGCACGCCGGTCACGAACGCGCAACTGCTGGAGCTGCCGGTCGACATCCTGGTGCCGGCGGCGCTCGAGAACCAGATCACGTCGGTGAACGCGGCCCGGGTGAAGGCGAAGATCATCGCCGAAGCCGCGAACGGCCCCACCACGCCGATGGCCGACGACACGCTGTTCCGCCGCGGGCGCACGGTGATCCCCGACATCCTCGCGAACGCCGGCGGCGTCACCGTGTCGTACTTCGAGTGGGTGCAGGACTTCTACTCGTTCTTCTGGGAGGAGAACGAGGTGGACAACCGGCTCGAGAAGTACATGGTGCGCGCGTACCGCGACGTCGCGGAGCAGGCCGCGCGCTTCAAGTGCAGCCTGCGCGACGGCGCCTACGTGCTCGCGGTGGGGCGCGTGGCCGAGGCGACCCGCGTCCGCGGCATCTTCCCCTGAGGCGGCGCGGGCTGGCGTACCGGGGGCGGCGTCGTTACGCTCAGCCGGAATGTCCTCCTCCGTGGTCGCGATGCGCAACATCACGCGCCGGTTCGGCACGTGTGTCGCCAATGACGATGCGTCGTTCACGCTCATGCCGGGCACGATCCACGCGCTCGTGGGCGAGAACGGCGCGGGCAAGACCACGCTCATGCGGGTGCTCTACGGGCTCCTGACCCCGCAGGCGGGGCACATCGAGATCGACGGCCGCACGGTGCGCATCGCGCGGCCCGCGGACGCGATCCGGCTCGGCCTGGGCATGGTGCACCAGCACTTCATGCTGGTGGAGCCGATGACGGTCGCGGAGAACCTGGCGCTCGGCCACGAGCCCGGGTCGCGGTTCGGCGCCTGGCGCGCCGCGGCGGCCGAACACGAGGTCGAGGAACTGTCGGCGCGGCACGGGCTCAAGGTCGATCCGCGCGCCCGCATCCACACGCTGTCGGTGGGGGCGCAGCAGCGCGTGGAGATCTTGAAGGCGCTCCATCACCGCGCGCGCGTGCTGATCCTCGACGAGCCCACGGCGGTGCTGGCGCCACAGGAGGTGGACGAGCTGTTCCGCGTGCTGCGCGGCCTCGCCCAGGCCGGCACGTCGATCGTGCTCATCACCCACAAGCTCGCCGAGGTGCGCACGCTCGCGGATCACGTCACCGTGATGCGCGCCGGGCGCGTGGTCGGCGGCGGACCGATCGCCAGCCTGTCGAACGACGCGATCGCCGAGCTGATGGTGGGCCGCCCGGTGCCGCCGCTCGCCGCGGAGCGCACCGCACCCGGCGCCGAGCTGCGGCTCGAGGTCAGCGACCTCGAGGTGAACGACGACCGCGCGCTGCCGGCGGTGTGCGGCGTGTCGTTCGCGGTGCGCGCGGGCGAGGTGGTCGGCATCGCGGGCGTCGAGGGCAACGGCCAGCACGAGCTGATCGAATGCCTCGCCGGCCTGAGACCCGCGCGCGCGGGCACGGTGCTCGTGAGCGGCAGGCCCGCGCCGCCGGGCGCGCGCGCCCGGTTCCACGCCGGCATGGCGCACGTGCCAGCCGACCGGCTGCGCCGCGGGATGATCGCCGGCATGTCGCTCGCCGAGAACCTGGTGCTGGGCCGGGAGGACGACCCGGCACTGGGCCGCGGTCCCGGCCTCGATCCCGCGCGGCTCGCGCGCCGCGCGCTGCCGCTGCTCGAGGAGTACGACGTGCGGCCGGCGCTGCCCGCGGCGCACGCGGGCACCCTGTCGGGCGGCAACCAGCAGAAGCTGGTGATGGCGCGCGAGCTGACGCGCGACGCGGGCGTGATGCTCGTGGCCCATCCCACGCGCGGCGTCGATCTGGGCGCCACGCGCTTCATCCATCAGCGCCTGATCGAGGCCCGCAACGCCGGACGCGCGGTGCTGCTGGTGTCGTCCGAGCTGTCCGAGGTGCTGGCATTGTCCGACCGCGTGCTGGTGATGTTCGAAGGCCGCATCGTGTGCGAGCGGCTGCCCGCCGCCACCGACGAGCGCGAGCTCGGCCGGTTCATGATCGGCGCGGCCGGCGCATGACCGGACCCGCCGCCACGGCAGCGCCGGCCGGCGGCCCGGCGGCCGCGCCGCGCGCCGTCACAGCGCGCCCGCGCCTAGCGGCGGCGCTCGAGCTGGCGGCGCCGCTCGCGGCGGTCGCGCTCGCGCTGCTGGCGGGTGCCGTGCTGATCGCGCTGGCGGGCGAGGACCCGCTCGCGATCTACGGTTCGATCCTGCACGCCTGCCTCGGCACCGGCTACGGCTTCGGGCAGATGCTGTTCAAGGCGACGCCGCTGGTGTTCACCGGCCTCGCGGTCGCGGTCGGGTTCCGTGCCGGCCTGTTCAACATCGGCGCCGAGGGCCAGCTCTACCTGGGCGGCTTCGCCGCCGCGCTCGCGGCGGTGGCGCTGGCGGGCGCCCCCGGACCCGTGCAGCTCGTGGGCGCGCTGCTCGCCGCCGCCGCGGCGGGCGCGGCGTGGGCCACGATCCCCGGAGTGCTCAAGGCGCGGTTCGGGGCCCACGAGGTGATCAACACGATCATGCTGAACTTCATCGCGATGCAGCTCGTGGCGTTCCTCGGCCGCTACGCGTATCAACCGGGCACCGTGCGGACCGCCACCATCCCGGCGGGAGCGGTGATCCCGCGGCTCGACGTGTGGTTCCCGGCACTGCACGGGTCTCCGGCGAACCTGTCGCTGCTGCTCGGGCTCGGGCTCGCCCTCGCCACGGCCTGGCTGCTGTTCGGCTCGCGCCTCGGCTACGCGATCCGCGCCGTGGGTCTCAATCCGGCCGCGGCCGAATATGGCGGCATCGCGATCGGCTCCACGCACACCGCGGCGCTCGCGCTGTCGGGTGCTCTGGCGGGCCTCGGCGGGGTCAACTTCGTGCTCGGCTACAAGCAGTTCTTCGAGCAGGGGTTCTCGGCCGGCGCCGGGTTCCTCGGCATCGCGGTCGCGCTGATCGGCCGTAACCAGCCGCTCGGCGTGATCGTGGCGGCGCTGTTCTTCGGCGGCCTGTCCTACGGCGGGCTGGTGATCAACGACCGCGTGCCGCGCGAGCTGGTCGAGATGCTCACCGCGCTCGTGATCCTGTTCGCGATCACGCTGCAGCAGGTCATGACCCGCGCGGCGCGGAAGCTGCGATGATGGAACTGCTGCTGTTCGTCGCGGCGGCGGTGCGCATCAGTGTGCCCTACACGCTGGGCGCCGTGGGCGCCGGGTTCAGCGAGCGCGGCGGCGTGGTGAACATCGGCATCGAGGGCATGATGCTGAACGGCGCGCTCGGCTACGTGCTGGGCGCCTGGTACTCGGGCCACGCCACGCTCGGGCTGTTGGCGGCGGTGGTGGCCGGCGTCGTGACGGCGGCGCTGCACGCGCTCGTCACCGTGCGGTTCCGCGCCGATCAGATCACGAGCGGGCTCGGCATCAACCTGCTCGCCGCCGGCCTCACCAAGTACGTGCTCGTCGAGGTGTTCCATTCCTCCTCGAACTCGCCGCGCGTGCCGGGGCTCGAACTGCTGCCGGGTCTCGCGGCGGTGCCGGCCGTGGGCACGGTGCTGGGCGCGCCGCTGGTGCTGCTCACCGCCCTGCTGGTGATCGGCGTCCAGTGGCTGATGTTCCGCTCGGTGTTCGGCTTGCGGCTGCGCTCGATCGGCGAGCGCCCCGAGGCGGCGGCGACGCTCGGCCTGTCGGTGACGGCCTACCGCACGGCGGGGGTGCTGATCTCGGGCGCGCTCGCCGGCCTCGCGGGCGCGTGGCTCGCGAGCGAACAGCATTCGTTCACCGACGGCATGACCGGCGGCCGCGGCTACATCGCGCTCGCGGCGATGATCGTCGGCAAGTGGTCGCCGGCGGGCGCGGTCGCGGCCTGCCTGCTGTTCGGGGCGTCGGAGGCGCTGCAGATCACGCTGCAGGGCGTCGCGTTCCCGAACGAGCTGCTGCAGATGCTGCCGTATCTCGTGACGATGCTCGCGCTGGCCGGCTGGATCGGACGCTCGGTGCCACCGCGCGCGGTGGGCGTGCCCTACGACCCGGAGTTGGGCTGACATGGCGCGTCCGCGCGGCCCGTGGATCCTGCTGCTGACCGTCGCGGCGCTGTGCATCGCCACGTCGGTCACGTTCCCGATCTACGATCCCGACGTGTGGCAGCACCTCGCCGTCGGCCGCTGGATCTGGCAGGCCCACGCGCTGCCGCACCAGGAGATCTGGACGTGGCCGACCTATGGCACGCCCGCCGTCACGCCGTCGTGGCTGTTCCGCGTGCTGCTGTGGCCGGCGTGGGCCGTGGGCGGCGTCGCCGGGCTCGAGGCGTGGCGCTGGGTCACCACGCTCGTCACGTTCGCCGTGCTGGGACTCACCGCGCGCCGCATGGGGGCCGGCGGCACGGCGACGGTGGTGCTGCTGGTGGTGGCGGCGCTGATCTGGCGCCAGCGGTCGATGGTGCGGCCCGAGACCCTCACGGCGATCCTGCTCGCGCTGGAACTGTGGATCCTCGAGTGCCGCCGCGAGGGACTGCGCGACGACACGCCGTGGCTGGTTCCTCTGCTGTGGATCTGGGTGCAGGCGCACGTGTCGTTCGTCTTCGGGTTCGCGGTGCTCGCGATCTACGCCGCCGACGCGTCCCTCGGGCCTCGCCGGTCGTTCCGGCCCGCGCTGGCACTGGCCGCCGCGGCGGCGGTCGCGTTCCTCAATCCCTATGGCTCGGGGCTGGTGTGGCAGCCGTTCGAATTCCTGCTGCACCAGCGCAACGAGCCGCTGTTCCGCAGCATCGACGAGCTCCAGCGCGTGAACTGGACGCTGAACGACCGCAACGGCCTGCCGGTGCTGATGGCGGGGTGGATCGTGCTGGTACTCGTCGGCGTCGCGCGCCGCCGCGGCGACCGCGTCGAGGGGGTGATGTGCGCGGTGTTCACGGCGCTGGCACTCGGCTCGCAGCGGTTCACCGGGTTCTACGCGCTGGTCGCCGCGGTGTTCGTCGCGCGCGACGTCACGCGGCTGGCGTCACCGCCGCGCCGCGCCGCGCGGAACGCCGGCCGGCAGGACGTGCGTCAGGGTGCGCCGCCCGCCGCGCCGCCGCACGCGCTCCGCTGGACGCAGGCCGCGATCGCCGCCGCCGCGTGCGTGCTGGTGTGCGTCCCCGAGTGGTCGCGCCCGGCTCCCGCGCTGGGCCTGGGGCTCGACCTCGGCGGCTACCCCGTCGAGGCCTGCCAATTCGTCACGGCGCACGGCGTGCGCGGGCGGGCGTTCAACGTGTTCTACCACGGTGGCTACCTGCTGTGGCGGTTCGGCGCGGCGCTTGACCGGCTGCCGTTTATCGACGTGCACCAGGCGGGAACGCCGGAGCTGCGGGCCGCGTACGTCGCGGCGTTCGCGAGCCGGCCGGGCTGGCAGGCGCTCGATCGCGCGCACGCGTTCGACTGGGTGGTGCTGCCACGCCGGCAGGCCCCGGGTGACAGCCTGCTCGATGCCCTCGACGAGGATCCGGCGTTCGCGCGCGTGTTCGTCGACGACGACGCCGCGCTGTACGTGCGGCGCGCGGGCGCCATGGCGATGGTCGCGGAGCGCTGGGCTTACCGCCTCGTGCCCGGCGGCGCCGCCGGCCTCGATCCGCTCGGCCGCGCGTGCGAGCGCGACACCGCGCTGCGCGCGGCCACCGGCGCCGAGCTGGAGCGCGCGATTCAGGGCTCGCCACGCCATGCCCGCGCCGCAAGTCTGCTCGCGAACGTCGCGCTGCTCGATGGCCGGTTCGCGGACGCGCGCCGGCTGCTGCTCGAAGCCCGCCGCGTGGCGCCCGACACCCCGAAGGTCACGGAACGCCTGGCGATGATCGCGGCGCGCGATTCGAGCCACGCGCCGGGGGGGCGCTGAATGCCGCGCCCGCGTCCCCCGCATCCGTCGCACCCGCCGAACCCCGGACCCGCGCCGTCGCGGGCGCCCGACCGCGGCCGGCGCCCGGCGGGCACGACCCGCCGGCGGTTCCCCGAACTACCGGTGGTGGCGGTGCTACTGCTCCTGCACGCCTGCCTGCTCGGCTGGGGCATCGCGCGCAATTCGGTGACGTTCGACGAGAATTTTCATCTGGCGTCGGGAGTCGCCGCGGTGACCCGGGGCGATTTCTGGATCTCGGTGGTGAATCCGCCGCTGGTCAAGGAATGCATGGCACTGGCGGCGCTCGCCGCCGGCGCGCAGCCGCCGCCCGATTCCGCGCTCGTGGCGCGCGATCAGTTCATCGCCGGCGAGGCGTTCATGCGCGCCAACGCCGCGCACTACCACCGGGTGTTCGCGGCGGCCCGCTGCGTGACCGCGGCGCTGTCGATCGCGCTCGCGGTGCTGATCTGGCGGTTCACCCGCCGGCGCTACGGCGTTCCCGCCGGCGTGTTCGCGCTGGCGCTGTACTCGCTGATCCCCGACGTGCTGGCCCACGGCGGCCTCGCCACGCTCGACATCGCCACGACGCTGCTGCTGTTCGCCGGCATCGTTGCCTATCTCAGATTCGCCCGGTCGGGCGCGTGGCGCGACCTGCTGTGGCTGGCGCTGGTGGTCGCGGCGGCGTTCGCGACCCGGTTCAGCGCGTGGCTGCTGCTGCTGGTGCTCGCCGGGCTCACGGTGCCCGCGATCGCACTGCGCGCCGCGCCGCGGCCGGGGCGGCTCGTGGCGGGCGTGGTACTGCTGCTGCCGGTGGCGCTGCTCGCGCTGCACCTCGCCTATGGCGGACACGGCCACTGGCGGCCGCTGGCGCAGGACCGTTTCGACTCGGCGTCGTTCCGCCGCCTCGAGGCCCGGTGGCCGCACCTGGTCCTGCCGCTGCCCGAGGTCTATCTCGCGGGGCTCGATCACCAGGCGCTCGAATCGCAGGGCATCGTCCCGACCTACGTATTCGGCCGCGCGACGCTCGATCCCGTTCCCTGGTATCCGTGGCTGGCGATCGCGGTGAAGTGGCCGCTGGCGCTGTGGGGAGCGTTCGTGGCCGCGCTGGTGGCGTGGCTTTCGACGCGGCGCCGCGTGGATCCCGCCGGCCGGCGCGAGCGCCGGTTCGAAACCCTCGCGCTGCTGGCGCTGCCTGTGGCGCTGATCGCCACGCTGATGTTCGCGGTGCGGCTCAACGTCGGCGTGCGGTACCTGCTGCCGGCGCTGCCGCCACTGATCGTGCTCACGGCCGGCACGCTCCTGCCGCCGGGCAACGTGCCGCGCCGCCGGTTGGCGATCGCGATCGCGATCGCCGGGCTGGCGCTCGCCGAAACGGCGTTCACCGCGCCCTGGTACCTGGCGTTCTTCAACGCGATCGGCGGCGGCCCCGGCAACGGCGACCACATCGTCAACGATTCGAACGCCGACCTGGGGCAGGGTCTGATCGCGCTGCGGGAGGACCTGGCCCGGCTCGGCGTCCGGCGGGTGTACCTGGCCTACCACGGCAGCACGGATCCGGCCGTGTACGGGATCGATTACATTCCCTACCTGGGGGGCATGCCTGGGTCCGGGAGCGACTGGCTGGCCGTCAGCAGCTACTACTTCGTCGGGCTGAATCAGCGCATGATGACCCAGCGAGGCCGCACCCCATTCGTGCAATTGGACTTCCACGAGCTGGCGGATCGCCCGCCGGCGGCTCGTCCGGCCCGTTGCATGTACTTGTTCCGGATTCGTTGAACCCCGATCCACCCCGCGACGAATTGACGACCGCCTGATACATGACCGATGCTCACCGTCGATGATCTCGTCGTGAGATCGGAGTCGCGGTGGATCGCGTCCGAATCACCCGGGCAATTCCCGAGTTCCGGAACATCGCTGAGCCGTTTCCATCATCCGAGTGGGATCATGAGCATGCGTGGCACCTTCGCAATCGTGACGTTGGCTCTTGGCGCCCTGCTGGCGTCAGGCAGCGCCGCGCATGCCGAAGTTGCGGGCTCGGGATTCGAGCACGCCGGGCTGTTGTCCAACCACGGCCGGCTCGAAGTTCGCGCGCATCACCCGCTCAAGCTCACCCCGGCGCTCCGCGCCGCGACGCAGCGCGATGACCGGCGCCACGGGCGCCACCGCCTGCATCGCCACCGCTACGCCGCCGCCCGTCACGAGCTGACCCGGTCGGCCGCCAACGGCATCCCGGCGGCTCCGGCGCCGACGCATTCGCACTCGCTGCCCGCCCGGGTTCCGGTCGCGCATCAGCTGCGCGGCCACGACGGTGGCCCCAGGTCCTCGCCGCGCCATGCCGCGGCGACGGCGTGGGTCGATCCCACCGTGTACCAGCCGATGGGCATCGCGATGTACGAAGCCTCCCTGCCGGTCGATCGTGTGGAGCTGTGGCGCATCACCAGCCGCGGGCCCCCAGCCGCCGCCCTCGATGGCGCCCTGCTTCCCTCCGAATTCGCGCAGCGCCCACTAGCAGCCTTCCCCGGCGCGCGCCTCCACACCTTCCTACCCTGTTCGACCCGGCATGAGACCCTGGCCTTTGGACCCGGCTCCGCCTCGTCCGTTGCGGACCTGACCGCCCGGTCCGCCACCGCCTCGCGTGAGCGCGCCGTCTCCGCCACGCGCCTGAAGTTCTCGAATGTTCCCCAACCCTGTTCCCTCGAAGCTCGTTACGAGCTTCACTGCGCGCCGGCTGAGGGCCCGGCCGCGGACGTCCCCGTGCCCTCATGCAGTGGAGGCAGTTCATGAAGCGTTTCCTGTCCCTGTCGTTGAGCCTGGTTGCCCTGTTGGCCGTCACGTCGTTCGCCGTCGCCGCGGATACCGCCACGCCTCCGGGAACCAGCACGGTTGGCAAGGTGAAGTCGCACACGGCGCACGCCGCGCGTTCCGTCGCCAGCGGCACGAAGAAGGCTGCCGTGGCCACCGGTGATGCCGTCGAGGACGCCGGTTCCGCCGTGGCGAAGACGCCGGGCAAGATCGCGTCGGCCATGACGCCGAAGATCGACATCAACAGCGCGAGCAAGGACGACCTGATGAAGCTCAAGGGCGTCGGCGACGCGACGGCGGACAAGATCATCGCCGGCCGTCCGTACAAGATGAAGTCGGAGCTGTCGACGAAGAAGATCGTGAATCGTGCGACGTACGCGAAGATCCGCATGCACGTGATCGCGAAGCAGTAACTCGGTTGTATAACGGCGTCGCCCCGGGATTCCGGGGCGACGCAATCGAACCGGGGCATCCGCCCCACCGCTCGCGATGTTCGAGGGCACGCGAACGGGAAGCCAGCGCCCTCGTTTCAGGAGATCATTCGATGAAGCGCACTCTGGGTATCACGTTGAGCGCACTGTCGCTCGTGCTCGTCGCGTCGGCCGCGTTCGCGGACGACGCCCCGGCGACGCCGGCGACCAGCGCCCCGGCGCAGGCCACGACGGACAACACCACGAAGACCGAGACCACAACCAAGACCGAGACCACCAAGAAGACGATGCACCACAAGAGCTCCGCAATGTCCAAGCACGCGAAGGTGGATCTCAACTCGGCGTCGAAGGAAGACCTCGCCAAGCTGCCGGGCGTCGGCGACGACGGCGCGGACAAGATCATCGCGGCGCGTCCGTTCAAGACGCGCGCGGAGCTGCTGTCGAAGAAGGTCGTGACCCGCTCGGAGTACAAGAAGATCCACGGCTGGGTGAGCGCGAAGTAACGAACACGCTGGCGCCGCGTGCGCCGGTTCCACGGCCGCTGACAGCGGTCGTAAGGAACCCGGAGTTCGAGCGCCGGACTGGATTGCACGCTCCGTATACCGACTTCGTGGTGACGAGGGGTCCCGCGAGGCACGGGTATGGAGCGTGCGTAAGCTGAAAAAATAGCACGCTCCGGCATACCGGCTTCGTGGTGACGAGGGGTCCCGTGGAGTACGGGTACGGAGCGTGCGTGAGTTGGGAATGCACGTTTTGTCCTACCGGTTTCGTGGTGACGAGGGGTCCCGCGGGGCAGGAGACAGAGCGTGCTTCCCGTTTTTTGGGCGTGGCGCCGGCCGCTACTTCAGCAGCTCGACCTTCGTGATGCGGTCGCCCTGGACGATCGCGCGCACCACGTCCATGCCGCGCGTCACACGCGCGAAGATCGTGTACTTGCCGTTCAGGTGCGGCTGGGGCGAGTGGGTGATGAACCACTGGCTGCCGCCGGTGTCCTTGCCCGACAGCGCCATGCCGACCATGCCGGGCTCGTACCGCAGCCGGTTGTACTCGCAGCGGATCGTGTAGCCCGGCCCCCCGGACCCCGTGCCGGTGGGGTCGCCGTCCTGGATCACGAAGTTCGGCACCACGCGATGGACCGCCCGGCCGTCGAAATAGCCGCGCGCGGCGAGCCGGGCGAAGTTCTTGACCGTCTGCACCGCCGCGTCGCGGGCGAACGCCCACTCGATGTCGCCCTTCGTGGTGTGGAGCACGGCCCCCCGCCACGGGGACGGGTCCTCGAACCCGGCGTCATAGCTGGCGGCGGGCGGCGGCGCGGGATGCGCGTGCTCGACGCTGTCGGCGAATGCCGCGCCCGCGAGCTGCTTGAGCGCGTCGCGGATCGCGATGCGGGCATCGGCGTCGGGATCGTGCACGTGCGCCTCGTAAACGCGGGCGAGGTCCGGAATCACCGCCTTGTCGCCGATCTCGCCGAGCGCCGACGCCGCGGATGCGGCATAGAGCACCGAGCTGTCGGCGAGGCCCGCCCGCAACGTGGGCAGGGCGTCCGCGGCCTTGAGCGTGCCGAGCGCCTCGGCGGCGGTCATGCGTTCGAACAGCGGCCGCCCGGGCGCCGTGCGCTCGAGCAGCAGCGGCGTCGCGCGGGCGGCCGGCAGCTGGCCCAGCGCCTGGAGCACTGCGACGCGGGTGTAGATCGACGGATCGTCGAGCAGCGGCTTGACCGCCGAGATGGCGATGACGCCGGCATGCCCGATCAGTGCGCGCGCCACCGCGCCGCGCGTGGCGGCGTCGGGATCGGCGAGCCGGCCGGCGAGTGAATCCACCGCGGCCCCGCGCAGCGTGGTGTCGGCCGCCGTCCACACGAACCGCGCCGCCAGCACCCCCGCCGCCGTGACCCGGACATGGGGATCCGCGTGGCCGAGCGCCTTCACCAGGTCGGGCAGGCACGCCTCGCAGGTGGAATCGCCGATCAGCTCGAGCCCGCGCAGCGCGTTCACCACCACCGCCGATTCCCTGTCGTCCAGCATCGCGAGCAGGGCCGCGGTGCCGCGCGGAGACTTCTCGCGGCCGATCGTGCGCGCTGCATAGGCGCGCGACAGCCAGTCTGCGTCGCGGGTGTGCGTCATCATCGCCGGGACCACCCGATCGGGTGCCGGAATCTTCTCCAGCGCGAACAGCACGCGCCAGCGCACCCCGGCGTCGGGATCGCGGTGGTGCGCGAGCAGCGCGTCGAGCGCCGTGGAATCGGCCAGCCGCCACAGCGCCACCGCCGCCTCGCCGCGCAGCGCCGCCGAGCGGTCGCCGAGGAACGCGGCCACGCCCCGGGTGGCGGCGTGGTCCCCGAGCTTGCCGAGTGCTTCGATTGCGAGCTGCCGCAGCGCGGGCGTTCCGGTGGCCAGCACGGCTTCGAGCGCGGGGCGAGCCGAGCGCTGGCCGATCTGGCCGAGCGCGAACACCGCCTCCTCCCGCACCGCCGGCGTCGGGTCGCGCAGCAACGGCAGCAGGCCGGTCACCGATGTCGAATCCTGCAGCCGTCCCACCGCGAGTGCGGCGCGGGCGCGCACCACGGCGTCCCTGGCGCGGAGCTCGGGCGCGAGCACTTCGGTCCATGGCCGGCGCTGATCCTCGGCGATCGCGATCGCGCGCCACGCCGCCGCCCGGGCCGTGGTAGCGGCCGTCCGGGCGCGGGCCGCCGCGGGATGCGTGGCGGCCGGCCGAGTGGACGCGGTGGTGGCCCGGCGGGCAGGCGCGGCGGCGGCACCGGCGGTCCTGGTGGCCGCGGACGTACCCGACGCCCCAGCGGCACCCGCGGCCGTCACGGATCCCGGCAACCCCGCCACGCACAGCGCCACGGCGACCAGCCCGGCTGCGAGTTCCGCGCGGCCGCGCGTGCTCACGGAGTGCTCGAAGCGTCCGGTTCGATGGCGTGGTGCGGCTTGCGGAGTTTCACGAGCCGGCCCTGCTCCACCACGTTTCCGGATCCGCTCTTGGCCATCAGCTTGTAGAAGTAGATGCCGTTCGCGATCTTCTGGCCCTCGGCGTCGCGGCCGTCCCACGGGATCTGGTGGTAGCCGGGCTCGAGACCCCGTTCCGAATGTTCGTAGATCAGGCGCCCCGCGATCGTGAACACGCGCACCAGCAGATCGAACGGCTGGGAGCCCGTGAACTCGAACGAGAAGCGCGTGCCCAGGTCGTCGTCGAACGGATTCGGGAACGCCATCAGATTCTGCAGCCGGGCGTGATCGGAGACCACGAAGTGGTATTCCGAGATCAGGTTCGCGCCGAGGCTGACCTTGAGGTCGTAGTCGCCCGCGGCGTAGGGCGCGTGCGTCCAGGCCAGCAGCCACTCGCGGCGCGTGGTGTCCTGCTGGAACGGTTGTGCCGTGAACGTGAGCGGCACGCCGTTCAGCAGGAGCTGGATGTCGGTGACGGGGTCGATCGGGCTCGGCGACAGCAGCTCGAGCGACAGGTTGGCGTCGCTGCGCACGGCATCGCCCGACCGGATCGCGACGTTTTCCGACCGCAGCACGGTCCCCAGCTCGAACACGATCGCGAACGCGGTCGGCAGGCCGTTCCGATCGGTGGTGCGGATCACGTAGCGATAGGACCCGGCACTGAGACCGGCCTGATAGCTCAGGTGGTAGCGGCGGCCGCCCTGCACGGTGTCCGGAAACGCGGGCGTCACCGTGTAGGCCGCGGCCGGGATCAGGTGGGTGCCGGTGCCATCCTGCAGCTCGAGCGTGAGAGTCTTCAGCTCGACGTTCGACACCACGTCGGCCTCGATCCGCAGCGTGTCGCCGGACGACGCCAGCCGCACCGGCTCGCCGTTCGTGACCGGCACGCCGTTCGCCGTCACCAGCACCTCCGGCGAGCCGATCGAGATGCGCGTGGCCGGGTCGCCGAGCAGGGCGTACGTGTAGCCGACGAGCTGCTCGTACACGTTGCCCGCCTCCTCGGAGTAGGTGTCCTCGAGCGCCAGCGCGACGGCCTCTCCGAGCACGACGCGGGCGCCGTGCTCGCCGACGCCGGGATCGAGCGCCGGGTTCGCGAACAGGTGGTTCGCGAACCGGGTGTTGAGGTGCGGGCTGCCATCGTTGGCCGGCAGGATCTCGAATCCGACCGAGGCCCACGACGCGATCGAGCCGCGATTCGGCAGCATCACCATGTCCTCGCCCAGCGACGGGCCGATGTTGTCCTTGTTCTCGTGCCACGCCGCGAAGCCGTTTGGATGGCACGAGAACGCGGTGAACAGGAACGGCTTGTCGACGTTGGTGAACAGCTCCTTGTCGTCGTTCACGCCGCGGTTCACGTACAGGTCCTCGTGCGCGAGCACGTACTGGTTCGCGTGGCCCTGGTAGTTCCACCACATCCGGCCCTCGTTCAGCCGCTGGAAGATCAGCGGCGTCACCGTGGCGTGGCTGCGGCGCTGCGTGTCGGTCCAGCTCACGCGGCAGGTGTCGCCCTGGAAGTCGAGCGTGTAGGGCTCGTTGCGCAGGTAGTAGGTGACGTCGAACACCTCGACGTTCATGTCGCGCAACCCCGCGTGGTCAATGATGATCGAACGACAGGAGTCGCTGAGCGCCTTGAACACCAGCTCGTAGGTCTTCTCGCAATACTGGGTCGTGCTGCCGCCGAAGCCGTCGAACGTCGTGGTCGAGTACTTGTCGTCGGCGAGCAGCAGCACGTCCTTGCGCCAGGTCTGGTCGGGCGTGAGGTTCTCGTACTTGACCAGTTTGCCGACGACCGCCGTCAGGTCGTCGTGCGAGTCGGCCGGGATGCGGCCCAGGAAGATGCTGGGCAGGCTCGGCGTCTCGAAGCTCACGAGCCAGTTGTCGCACGGCACGATCTCGCGGGCATCGCCCGAGAACACCGGACCGAACAGCTTGTACGTGGGCACGTAGTCGGTGCCCGACAACCCGTCGTAGTTCAGCGGGTCCTCGCTCGCGTCGCCGAGCAGGATCGCGAACTCCGAGTTCCACGCGTTGAACGCGTACTCGAAGAACCGCCGCAGCGCATACGGCGAGCGGCGGCCGCCGTTGAATTCGTCGTCCACCGCCTCGAGCGGCGCCACCAGCACCTTGTAGCCCTGCGCGCGGCGCATGTCGGCCAGCGTGTTCGCCGCGTCCAGCCACGCCTCGGGCACGACGATCAGGTAGTTGGGGCTCGTGGCGCCGGCGAGGTTGCGCCGGATCACCGCCGTGATGCGTTCCGGAGCCAGCACCTTGGGCGTGTCGTACACGACGTAGCTGCGCTTCTCGCCGCCGCTCGAGTCCTGGAATGCGAGCGTGTACTCCGCGCCGTCGAACGTGATGTGCGACGGATCCACGTCGAGCCGCACCGGGTTCAGCGAATCGGTGACGTCGTAGGCCCGGAGGCCGCCGGCGACGAACCCCGAGGCCTGCACTTCGTACGCGCCCGCGGCGTTGCCGTTCGTGCACGACAGCACGCCCCCGATGGCCCGGTAGTAGCGCCAGTAGGTCAGCTGGAACCAGTCGAGCGATGCATATGACAGCAGGTTGGCCCCCGAGCGCCCCCAGGTCTTGAACACGTTCGTCGGGCCCTCGGTGAGCGCGGAGCCGTGCAGCGTCGCTGTGGCGCGGAAGTCCTGGTAGCCGAACCACCGCGCCGAGTCGGCGATCGAAGTCGTGGCCCCGCGGAAATTGCGCACGTCGGCCCACACCGCATGGTTCGAGTTCTGGCTGCCCCCCCAGTTCACGACAAACTGCACCTGCTTCGTGGTGTCGAGGTCGTCGGTCTCGAACGGGAACGAATCGCGCCGCGAATAGAACAGCACGTCGGACCAGTGGAACTGGTCGGTGTTCGTGTCGGGCGGGAACCGCGTGTACTGGACGTTCTGTTCGAACTTCTGGAGGAACGGATACGAGAACAGCACCGGCGGGCCCGAGAGATTGCGCCAGCCCGGCCGCGACGCCATCCGCAGCGCCGGCCGGTCGGTGATGTACGTGGCGTACAGCACGTCGCCCTCGCCCCACTGGCGCTGCCAGAAGTTCACCCGCGAGCGCTGGGCCCAGCTCTGCACGAATGCCAGGATGCGGTCGCCGGCGTCGAACACGCCGTTCGCGTTTGCGTCGTCGAGTTCGATCGGCAGCTCGATCGTGGCGTACGCCGGATCCGCGTGTTCGATGAACTCGTGACGATGGACGCTCACCTGCCCCACCGGAACGCCCGCGGGGAACCCGCTGGCGGCGAGATCCTCGAATCGGAACGCGTAGACGCCCGAGGTGTCGGTCAGCAGCCGGACTTCGGTGTGGGTCTCGTCGAACCCGGTGACGCGGGCGGCGCCGAGCGCCCCCGTACGGCGGCCCGCGGCGTCGTCGAACAGCGACGAGCGGCCGGAACGCAGCGGCTGCGCGCGCGCGCGCCAGGCACGGGAGTCGCGGAAATTGAGCACCGCGGTCTCGAGCACCGGATCCCAGTGCGCGTCCGGCGACGACACGCCGTCGGTCACCCGGCCACCCACGAAATCCACGCGCACCGTCATGCTGCGGTGCACGGTGAGCCGGCCCAGGCTCTCGTCGTAACGGAACGGGTGCACGTGCACGGCCACGAGCCGCTGGCGGCGCAGCACGTAGGGAGTCGACGCATCCGCGGCCTGCGCGGGCCACGGCCCGTCGCGAATCGGATCGACCGGCTCGATCACCGGGATCTGATCCGCGCTGCCCGGGTCGCCTTTTAGCGCCGGGCGGCCATTCGGGGCGAGCCGCACGTCCTTCGACTCCTCTGCCGACGTTCCCAGCACGCGCACGACCGCGCGCGCTCCCGGCGGCAGCGCCAGCGTGACGGATGCGAACGGCAGCGCCGGCCGGCCGGGGGTGCGGTCGGCGCCGCCGAGCACCGCGTGGAGTAGGCTGCGGGCCTCGGCCGCGGGTTCAAGGTCGTAGCCCGGGACCTCGAGCTGCAGCGTGACCCCGGTGGCATCCGAGCGGACGAGGCGAAGCGGCCCGGCGAGCGAGGGCCCGGCGAGGGCGATGGACGCAAGGAACGCGGCGAATGTGCCGAAAAGGCGGGAATGAAGGGTCATGAACGTCCGGAGTGTATGAAGGTGCGTGAGAAGCGGTCAAACATGGGGGTGGTGCTGTTGGTTTCGGCTCTCGGGGCCCTGCCCTTGAAGGCCCTGGCGGCGCCGCCCGACACCGTACTCGCCACGGTCGGCCCCAGCGCCATCACCGCCGCCGAATTCCGGCACGCCTGGCAGGAAACCCACCCGGACCGGTCTCACGAACGCCTTACCCCGCAGGCGGTCCGGGGGTTTCTCGAAGTTCTGGTCGACCGGGCCCTGATCCGCGCCGCCGCGGCCCGCAACCCGTCGCCGTGGACCGCGGCGGACAGCGCCGCCTTTGCCGCCGACGAGGACCGCATGGTGCTGGGCGGGGCGCTGCGACAACTGCTGGCCGGGACGCGCGCCGCGGCCCGGGACACCGCCATGGACGAAGGCGCGCTCGGCGTGCTCGCCCGCGAGCAGGTCATGGCGGTGCTGGCTCCGGTCTACGACGAACCGTTGCTCGCGCGCATCGCGCGGTCGTTCCGCGGCCTGCCGCGGCCGGCGCCCAATGCGTCGCTCGCCGCCCAGCTCCGGATGCTGTCGGCGCTGCCGGTATTCGACCCCACCGACCGCGATGCCACGCTGGCGCGCACCACGGGCGCGGGCGCCTATACCGTCCGGGACCTCGAGCGCCAGTGGGCGGGGCTGTCGCCGGCCTACCGGCCCCGGGTGGTGGCGGCGGAGCAGGTGCGCGATCTGGTCGCGAACGGGCTGTTCGAACGCTGGCTGCGCCGCACCGCGCGCGAGCAGCACGCCGCCCAGGCCCCCGCGGTCCTCGCGGAGCTCGAGCGGGAGCGCGAGGCGATCGCGATCGACCACCTGATGGCGCGCGAGATCCACGAGCGCATCGTTCCCGACACCGCGGCGGTCGAGCGCTGGTTCCTGAGCCGGGCGACCCGCTGGACGCTGCCGAAGCGCTACCTCGTCACCCGGCTGGTGATCGGCGACCGGCGCGCGGCGTTGGGCATGTCGAACACGCTCAGGGACGCCGCCGCCGCCGAGAGCCTGGTGGCCCGGGCGCAACGGCGCGGTGTGCGCTATCGCGGCGAGATCTCCGCCCTCACCGATTCGGCGGACTTCGAGCGCGCCCGGCGCACGCGCGTGGGTGCCGTGACCGGTCCCGATTCGACCGCCGACGGCTGGGCGGTGTTGCGGGTCGACGCCGTGCTGCCGGCCCGGCGCCGGACCTGGGCCGAAGCGCGCGACGACGCGATGGGGGCGTGGTACGCCGAACGCAGCGCCGAACGTCTGGAGGCCCTGCTGGCCCGGGAGCGGCGCACCACGCGGATCCGCAGGCCCCCGCTGCCGGCGGCGCTGAGCGCCGGACTCACCGAGCCCTGAGGGCCTTGACGCTGATTTCGTGCGCCTTCTAGACTCGCTGGCCTCACCTCCCCCCATACTCCCGCAACCCATGAAGGCGCCGTGCGCCCTGGAGACTCGATGAAGCGTGAGCTCATGGCTGTCACCTGTCTGGCGTGTCTGGCCCTGACCCTGAACCTGGCGCTCGCGGCGGCGGCGCCCAAGAGCCCGCGCGCACGGAGCGCGACCGGCACCACCCGGACGACGGCGGGCTCCCACGCAGCCTCCAGGACTGGCTCCAAGACAGCCTCCCAGTCTGCTGCGCGCCCGGTGAGCGCCGGCTCTGGACATGGGCCCGGGGTCCCCGACGCGGTGTCCTTACCGCTGCTGTCCGACTCGGACGTGCTCGCCCGGGTCGCGGACCGGGTCATCACCGTCAAGGACTTCAACGACGCCTACTTCAACGGCGATCCCGAAGCCCGCCCCGGCACCGACAGCCTGAGCCGGGTCGGGTTCCTGACCAGCATGGTGAACAAGGAGGTCCTGGGACTCGTGGCGCTCAAGATCGACAAGCCGCTCGAATTCGAGGACCGCACCACGCTGCGCGACCATACGAACCGCGTGCTGTCGAACGTGCTGTACGCGCGGATGGTGATCGATTCGGTGCAGATCACCGACGCGGACATCGCGAAGATGTACGAGCAGTTCAAGTACGAGGTCCATCTCAAGCATATTCAAGTCGCCGACCACGCCACCGCGGAGCAGGTGCGCCACGAGCTGCAGTCGAGGCGGTTGCCGTGGAGCGTCGCGGTCCGCAAGTACTCGGTGGCGCAGGACCGCGAGCGGGATGGCGACATGGGCTGGCGGGGACGGCTCGGGATGGACGCCACGATCGCCGCCGCGGTATGGGAACTCAAGCCGGGGGAACTGTCGGAGGTGCTCGAGGACCCGCAGGGCTTCCACGTCCTGATGGTGTCGGAGCGCAGGCCGACCACGGCGCCGGCGCTCACGCCGTTGCGCTCGATGATCCATGACCAGATCCTCGGACTGCGTGCCGGCGAGCGCCAGCGCGACATCCAGGTGCGGCTGATCTCGAAGGTGAACGTCGTCTACGACGAAGCGAACATCCGCTGGGCGTCGGGCAAGTTCGAGCGGGCCGTGTCCATGACCTCCGACGGCCAGGCCCCGACGATCGAGATCAATCCGAATCTGCCCGACGTCACGACCACCGACCGCGCCCGCGTGCTGGCGCACTACAAGGGCGGCCAGGTCACCATGGACCAGTTGCTGCACGCCTACGAGAGCATGCCCACGATGCTGCGGCCGGCGATGAACACCGTCGCCGCCGTGGAGGAGCAGGTCCAGGCGATCATCCTCGAACCCACGATGCTCCAGCTCGCGTACGATCGCGGCCTCGACAAGGATCCCGAGGCGGTGTCGCTGATCCGCAAGAAGCGCGAGGAACTGCTGGTCACGCACATGTTCCAGGACTCGATCCAGTCGCGCGTGAAGGTGACCGCCGCCATGCGCCACAAGTATTACGAGGACAACAAGAAGGGGTATTTCACGTTCCCGCACGTGCAATACGCCGCGTTCTCGGTCCATTCCAAGGCGGGGGCGGATTCGCTCAAGGCGCGGCTGCTGCGCGGCGAGAAGGCCGAGGCGATCCTGCTCGCGGATTCACTCGCGGGCGTGAAACGCGGCTCGATCCAGGGGCGGTTCCAGAGCGAGCATGGTCCCTATCAGAAGGTGCTGTTCGAGGAGCTGAGGCCGGGACAGGTGACGACGGATGGGCCCGACCGGTCCGGCGACTACATCGTGCTCCAGTCGATCGCGTTCGATGGCGGCCACCAGCTGACGTTCGCGGAGGTCGAGCGCTCGCTGGACGAATCGCTGCAGAACGCGGAGGCCGACCGCATGCTCCAGCAGTTCATCGCGCGGCACGCGAAGGCGTATCGCGTCGAGGAGCATCCCGAGCGCGTCATGCACTTCCGGCTCAGCGCCGGCTGATCGGCGGCGCAGGCCCTGGAGACGAATGCCCGTCGCGGACGGCGGGCATCGTCCCGGTTCGGCCCGTGTGCCCCGTCAGCGATACAGGCCCTTGATCGTGCCCCAGGTGGTGTTGCGGACCGGCGTGCTGCTCGGGCAGTTGGCGACGGCCGAATTCTGCCAGGTGACGTAGTTGCGGTCCTTGGGCGTCGTCAGCACGGGATCGTTGTTCTGATCCGGCGGCTGGAACAACTGGATGCTGTTGAACACGATGCACGCCTCCTGCGAGCAACCGGCGCAGGATCCGCCACCGAGGGTCTTCGAACGCGCCAGATTCACCTTGAACGCGTAGTACTCGGTGGCCGAGTCCACCGGACCACGGTTGTCGATGGGAACGGCACACGTCACGCGCAGCCGCCCGCGATTCGCGCTCTGGAACCCCGAATCCCAGGCGGTGCCGCCGGCCGCCTGACCGACGTAGAAGTCGGCGCAGGTGAACGGGCCCGCGGTGAAATCGAAGCTCGTCGACATGCCGGTGGTGCCGCGACATTCGGCGGCGCCGTGCCGCCACCAGTCGGGAAGCGTGGCGCCCACCTTCACGTCGAGCTGGGCGGTCATCCCGAGGAACTGCGTCACGCCCGCTGGCGGCGTGAACGACGCGAGCATTGAAAACGGCAGGCCGGAATTGCTGTTGCAGTCGAAGGTCGCCGAGGCCGCCCCGGCAGTCCCGCAGTCGTTCCACGACAGGTTGATTCCGCTCACGTTCACTCCGGCGGTTGCCAGCCCCGAAAACGCCATCAACGCCAGCCCCGCCATCCCGAGCATCCTGCTCTTCATCGGTTCCTCCTCGCGAGCCCCTTTTTGTTGATCACGCCACACGATGCAGGCGCGGGGCGGAAACGCGCGCCACGCGGATGGATCCCAGGCCGGATCGCACCGTACCACGCAGCGCCGATGGCGGGACACTCGCGCGCCGATTCGCCGTCACCGGGACGGACTCCACGGCGCCGCCCGTCAGCGATAGAGTTGCTTGATCCTGCCCCAGCTACTTGCACGCACGGGCACCGCCGCGCAATCGGCGCCGGTCCCATGGCTCCAGACCGCGATGTTGGCGGCGAGCGGCCCGGGCGTCTCGAGCAGGATCTCGGTGGGAACGCTCTTCGGACCACGCAGCAGCTTGATGCTGTTGAGCACGAGGCAGGCGGCTTGCTGACAGCCCGCACACTGGTCGGGGACCACGGTGTGCTGGTTGCCGATCAGCAGTTTGAGCGCGTAGTACACGGTTCCCGCGGCGATGACCCGTGCCGAGTCCGAGCGGATCGCGTAGGTGCCGACCATGCGGGCCTGGTCGTCGCGCGAGTGCGGAAATCCGGGGTAGTAGAAGATCGCCACACCCGAACCCAGATTGCGCCACGGATCCGCGCAGGCGCTCTCGTTCGAAAAATCCCCGCTCACCCGCAGTTGGCCGTCGCGGCAGTGGCCCTCCTGCATCTGCCACCAGTCGGACAGCGCCCCCTGGCCGCTCTGAAAGTCGACCGTGATCTCGATGCCGATCACGTTGTCGACCGTCTGGCCAACCGTGAACGAGCTGACCAGCGCGTTCGCGCCGTCGTTGGTCTGGCAGATGCCGACCGCGTCGCGGGACCCGGAACCGAGCGCGCAGTCGTCCCAGTTCAGGAATAGCTGCCCGTCGAACGCGTAGGCTTGGGGGAGATGGAACAGCGTCGCCGCCAGCACCAGCAGGCACGCACGGAATCGGGTTCGCATGCGTCTGAGCTTAACCGCTCCGGCAACGCGCGCAACCAGTTCGCGACGGGCGCGGTGAGCGATCCCAGCGCGCCGGCGCACCAAACGCCGAAGCGACCGTCTTGCGACGGTCGCTTCGGAGGTGTTGCAGTGCTGTGTTCGAGACTAGCGGTACAGGCTCTTCACCTGTCCCCACGTGCTGACCCTCGTGGGGGTGCTGTTCTGGCACCCGGGGGGGCCAGAAACAGGCGACTGCCAGGTCACGTAGTTCCGGTCGGCAGGATTCGTGATGACCGGGTCGTTGTTCTGATCGGGCGGCTGGAACAGCTGCAGCTCGTTCAGCACGATGCAAGCCGGGTTCGCGCAGCCGACGCAGCTACCCGCGCCGGTCGTCTTCGCCCGCAGCAGGCTCACCTTGAACGAGTAATACTCGGTCGACGCGTCCACCGGGCCGCGATTGTCGATCGGCACTGCGCACGTGATCCGCAGACGTCCGCGGTCCGCCGTGCCGAAGCCCACGTCATACGCGCTGCCACCGGCCGCCGCACCGGCGAAGAAGTCGGCGCAGATGAACGGTCCACCCGTGAAGTCGAAGGACACCGACAAACCGGTCGTGCTGCGGCAGAAGCCGGTGCCGTGCGCCCACCAATCCGGCAGCACCGCCGCGTCCGTCTTGATGTCGATCTGGCCCGACTCGCCCAGGAACTGGTCGATGCCCGCCGGTGGAATGAACGAACCGATCATGACGAACGGTGCGCCGGCGTTGCTGTTACACGCAAACGTCGTGTTCTGTGTGCCGTTCAAGCCGCAATCGTTCCACGACAGGTTGATGCCCGTGGCCGACGCGGCTGCCGCACCCAGCACGAGCATCGCACTCGCGATGAGGAAAATCTTCTTCATGTGAAGCCTCCAGGCTGATTACTGCAAGGGGGACCGAAAATTCCTGTTAACGGTACAGGTTGTCACTCAGCGGTACGAATTTACCGATACAGGCTCTTCACCTGGCCCCAGCTCGAATTGTGAGTCGGGGTCGACAGCGGGCAATTCGGCACTGAACTCGCCTGCCAGGTCACGTAATTCGAATTTCCCGGATTCGTGATGGAAGGGTCGTTCGCCTGATCGGGCGGCTGGAACAACTGAATCTCATTGAGCACGATGCACATCGGCGTCGAGCATCCCGCGCAGTTGCCGGGAGTGGCGCTCTTCGACCGCTGCAGGTTGACCTTGTACGCATAGTACTCGGTCGACGCGTCCACCGGACCGCGGTTGTCGATCGGCACTGCGCAGGTAACACGCAGGCGCGCCCGGTTCGGACCACCGAACGCGTTGTCATAGGCGAATCCACCGGCCGCCGCGCCGCCGAAGAAATCGACGCACGTGAACGGTCCGCTCGTGAAGTCGAAGGACACGGTCATGCCCGACGTGCCGCGGCACTGACCGGTTCCGTGCGCCCACCAGTCCGGCAGCGACGCCGTGCTGGACGAGATGTCGATCTGCGAATTGAGACCGAGAAACTGATCCACGCCCGCGGGCGGGACAAACGACGCAACCATGGTGAACGGTACACCGCTGTTGGACGCACAATCGAACGTAGCCGACGGGTTGCCCGCCGCACCACAGTCGGTGAATGCGAGATTGATACCGGCCGCCGAGGCGATTGACACCGAAAGCGCCAGCATCGCGGTAGCGATCACGAACGTCTTCTTCATGCTTCCTCCAAGATGCTACTAAGCTACGAAGGGGGAAAGACTCCCTGAGTGATCCGGAAACAGAAACATTGTTGGTCGGCCATCACCACCTTTCCACCGAGGATTCATAGGTTGGGCGTTGACGGTTCGTTGCCTCGAATCAGTGGCAGTACGCGGCGCAGCTGTTGATCGATGATGCACCCAGCACGACGCCGAGCAGCAGCGACAGATCCGCGGGGTTGATCGAGTTCGTGCAGTTGTAGTCCGAACGGCCACGGTAGGTGCCCGGGAAGTCGAACTGATCCGGCAGGAACACCGAGATGTCGGCCGGGTTCACACCGCCGGCGCCGTTCTCGTCGAACGCCCCAACGTTGATCGTGCCCAGGTTGACACCATCGGCATACACCGTCGCGCACTTGAATCCCGCGCCGACCGTGTGCGCAGCCGTGTTACGGGCGCCACCGACGACACGCAGCACGACGCTGCCCGCACCGTCCGACACCGAGCTGATGCTGCCGACGGCACCCGAGCAGTCGGCGGAGACGCCGGCGACGGGCTGGACGGAGCACACGCGGATGTCCGCGGAGCATGCGCTGAAGTCGATCACCACGGAGCTGCCGGCGATCGGGTTGTGCGCGAGGTCACGCACGGTGATCGTGAACTGACCGTGGGAATCGGCAACGCCGCCGGTGCTGCCGACGAGGTTGAGACCGCACGGAACATCGGAATCCGCGGGGCTGGGGACGGAAGCCATCGCGCTCGAGGCTGCCATTACTCCCATGCACCCAAACAGCATGGCCTTGCGAAGCAGACCAGACATTTTTGCACCTCCAATTACAGTGGGGTCACCCCTGTTGCTAATGACGTACGTATGCAAAAGTTGCGAGCAATCAGGTACGGCTGCGAGCCACCTCCTTTCAGGCTCTTCAATTCTCAGATCGTTCGCGACGCCGGGGCGCGGAGCAGCTTAATTACCGCGCTCGCAAGGCGTTCCAAGACAGAAGAAGTCTAGGGTCCGGGTTCGCGCCATGTCAAGGATTTTTGCCCTCCCGGGGCGGCGAATTGCGGCAAATTCCGCCGATCCGAGCCTGTCTCTGGCTGATCCGGCCCTACTGCGTTCCACGGTGGTGGGCGAAACAGGGTTCGAACCTGTGACCCCTTGCTTGTAAGGCAAGTGCTCTGCCAGCTGAGCTATTCGCCCGAATTCCGGATTCGTGAACGGATGAGCAGCGAGCTGGGGATCAGGACCACATACCCCAGGACGAGCAGTATGGGGGCGAGGGTGATGGAACCCTTCGCCAGCGACATATACCCGGCCACCAGCACCCCGAGTCCCAGGGCCAGCATGAGGCTGTTACCTGCACCCCAGCTGAACCCGAGGTCGGTCTCGGCCGCGGACCTGCGCTGACTCCGTGCTTTCACCACTGGCTTGCCGTTCATTGTTCTCCCTTGCCCTTCCGGACGAACACGAAATAAGCCGACTGCCTCTGCCCTACGGATCTGGGCGAGGTCATCGGCTCACGAGGTCCAATCGCGGCTCACGTCGAAACGTGTGTCGGAAGGGCCCTGGCACCGACGACCTCAGCGAAGATCGTTTGTGTGCCGCCGCCTCCGTGGGGCGCAGACTTAATATCCCCGGAACACGACCGCGGTTCCCGCTTTTCTTGCGCCACACATTAAGGTGTCGAAATGCTCTGGTCCAAGGGTTTATTTCGCGGGAATCGTGCCGGGAACGTGGGTGGATCGACCCGGTATGCGGCCTGACTCGGCCGCGGGGTCACCGTCGAAATCCATTGCAATATTTAGATTTCCCGACCTAAACCCTTCGAGGTCCAGCGTCACGTAGCGAAATCCCACAGCCTTGAGTCCATCCACCACCTGCTTCCGCAACGCCGGGTCGAGAAAACGCGGCAGATCGCACACCGGAACCTCGACCCGGGCAATTTCCTGGTGGAACCGGACCCTGAGCTCCAGGAACCCGGCGTCGCGGAGCACCTGCTCCCCCCGCTCCACCTGCTGCAGGATCTCGGGCCGGATTTCGACGCCATAGGGAATCCTCGACGCCAGGCAGGGCGATGCCGGCTTGTCCCGGCTGGCGATGTCGTAGAACGCCGCCGCGGCGCGGACATCTGCTTTGGTGAATGCCAGTTCGGCGAGCGGAGACATCACCCGGTGCTCGGCCGCCGCACGCCGCCCGGGCCGCCAGTCGGTCAGGTCGTCCGCGATCGTGCCGTCGAGGATCACCGTACCCGGAAACCGCTCCGCCACCACGACCAATTGACGGTACAACTCGGTCTTGCAGTGATAGCAGCGATTCGTGGGATTCGAGCGGAAGTTGGGGTCCGACAGCTCACCCGTCGTTACGATCTCGACCCGCGCGCCGAACGACCGGGCCTGCTCGAGCGCCAGCTCGAGCTCGCGGGCGGCGTAGGAATCGGAGCGGCCGATCACGGCGAGCGCGCGCGCCCCGAGCACCTCGACGGCCACGCGCAGCAGCACGCTCGAATCGACGCCGCCCGAGTAGGCGATCACCGCGCCCTCGAGGCCGCCGAGGAACTCCCTGAGCCGCTGCAGACGATCCTGCCAGCTCAGGGGATCGGGACGGAGCATGCCGTCGATCTGGATGAACGCGGAAGAGGTCACGGGTCGCGAAGCGTAGCACGGGCGCGGGATAAACACCGAGCGACCGTCCTTTTGGACGGTCGCCCGGTGGTGGTGCGTGTCGTGTTGGGGCTTACCGGTACAGGCTCTTGACCTGTCCCCACGTGCGGCTCTTCGTGGGCGTGCTCAGCACGCAGCCGGCGGGGCCGTCCACCGGAAGCTGCCAGGTCGCGTAGTTCCGATTGGCCGGACTCGTGATATCGGGATCGTTGTTCTGATCGGGCGGCTGGAATAGCTGGATATCCTGCAGGACGATGCAGGCGGAGTTTGCGCAGCCGGCGCAGCTACCCGCGCCGGTCGTCTTCGCCCGCAGCAGGCTCACCTTGAACGCGTAGTACTCGGTCGACGCGTCCACCGGGCCGCGGTTGTCGATCGGCACCGCGCACGTAACCCGCAGACGTCCGCGATTCGGCGTGCCGAAGCCCACGTCATACGCGCTGCCGCCGGCCGCCGCACCCACGAAGAAATCCGCGCAGGTGAACGGTCCGGCCGTAAAGTCGAAGCTCACCGACATACCGGTCGTGCTACGGCAGAAACCCGTGCCATGCGCCCACCAATCCGGCAGCGTCGCCTGATCCGTTTTGATGTCCATCTGCGCCGACTCCCCCAGGAACTGGTCGACGCCCGCCGGTGGAATGAACGAACCGATCAATATGAACGGAGCGCCGCTGTTCGAATTGCACGCGAACGTCGTGTTCTGCGTGCCGAACGTGCCGCAGTCGTTCCACGACAGATTGATGCCCGCGGCCGACGCCAGCGAAGCTCCTAGCGTAAGCATCGCGCCCGCAATGATGAGACTCTTGTTCATGACCGCCTCCAGGCTGCAGTGGGGGAATGGGGGAACCGCGGGAACGCCGAGGGGGCCTGCTAACTGCCTACTTGACAACGTCTTCCAAGACGAGCTAATTCTAGGAGTCCACGTTCGTCGGGTCAAGGAGTTTCAAAGCGACCGACCGGGCGGACAGGTTTCCGGCACCGTGGCCCCCTCGAGAACCCGGGCTATTTGGAGGACCGGGGGGCGGCCTTGCCGGAATGCGCGACGGATTTCGCCGACGCGGCGGGCTTCGGCGGCGCCTTCGGGCCGGCCACCTTCCCGGAATCCGCGACGGCGGCGAGCGAATCCGGGATCACCGGCAGCGTGGCGCGCACGGTCCGGATGTTCGCGAGGTGCTGCTCGTAGGTCTCCGAGAACATGTGGCGCCCGAGCCCGTTCGCCACGAAGTACAGCTCCTTCGATTCGGGCCCCGGGTTGATCGCCGCCTCGATGCTCGCCCGCCCCGGATTGCAGATCGGGCCCGGCGGCAGGCCCACGTGCATGTAGGTGTTGTACGGCGAGTCGGCGCGCAGCTGGCGCAGGTAGATGCGCGACCGCGGCACCATCCCCACCGCGAACGCGACGGTGGGATCCGCCTGCAGCTTCATGCCAAGGGCCAGCCGGTTCAGGTACACCCGCGCGATCCGGGGCCGTTCGACCGCCACCTGCGCCTCGCACTCGACGATCGACGCCAGCGTGAGCAGTTGGTGGAGCGACAGCGACAGCGGCAGCGAGTCGCGGCCGGCGGCCTGATCGAGCAGCAGCGTCTGCGTGCGCTCCGCCATGGTGCGGAACGCCACCTCCGGCGACGTCCCGGGCAGGAACTCGTAGGAATCGGGCGCCAGGTAGCCCTCCAGACTGGGCGCGCCGATGCCGAGCGAATCGAGGAACGCGCGATCGTGGCTCAGCGAATCGAACGCCGCCACGCGCACGCCGAGGTGCGCGGCCAGGCGGTCGCTGACCTCCCGCAGCGTCAGCCCCTCGGGAATCGTGACCAGGTTGAGGCCGCTCATGCCGCGCGAGAACGCCCGCAGCAGCGCGGGGATCGTGATGCCCAGGTGGAACGAGTACTGGCCCGCCTGGATGCTGCGGTCGAGGTGCATGAACCGCGCGAGCACCTGGAACCCGAGCGTGCCGTGGATCAGCCCCACGCGCTCGAGCTCGTTCGCGACCTCGTGCAGCGTCTCGCCCTTCTGCACGAGCACCACGCGCCGCTCGCGGTTGGGAAACGGGCCGGCCGGCAGGAACAGGTGCGCGGCGACCGCCGCGACGAGTGCTAGCAGCAACAGCAACGCCCAGCGTCGCGGCCGGAACGTGCGGCGGCGTCCGGCGCCGCCGCGCCGCGCAGGGGTCACGCGGAGCCGCGCCCGCGGGTCCGGGACGGCAGCGTCACGTCGCGTTCCGCCGGCGGGATTCGAGTCGCGACAGGAACGACTCCAGCAGCGCGACCGCGGCGCCCTGGTCGATGCGGCCGCGCTCGTGGCCGGTCTTCACCCCCACCTCGCGCAAGCGGCGGGCGCTGAGCGCCGAGGTGAGGCGCTCGTCGTAGGTCTCGACGGGAATCGTCAGCGCCGCGCCGAGCGCATCGGCGAACGCCTGCGCCGCGTCCGCCGCCGAGCCGCGCGCGCCCGACATCAGGAACGGCATGCCGACCACCACATGGCCGGCTTCGATCTCGCGCGCGCGCTTCGCCACCTGGCGGACGGCGTCCGCGGGACCGGTCACTTGGAGCGTCTCGAGACCGGTCGCGATGATCCCCGCCGGGTCGCTCACCGCGAGGCCGACCCGTTTCTCGCCCCAGTCCACCGCCAGCACCCGCACCGGTCAGCCGGCCGCCTGTGCGGCCGGTCGCAGCTTGACCAGGTGGCACACGGTGCCATTCGGCGAGAACTGGAAATCCACGGAGTCCATGCACGCGCGCATGATGAAGATTCCCCGGCCGCGGGCATCGAACAGGTGTTCGGGCGTGGTGACATCGGCCTGAACCAGATCGAGCTGGAACCCGGTGCCGCTGTCGTGGACGTCGACTTCGAGCCGGTCCGGGTAGAGCGAGAACTGGATGTCGACCGGCAGCGAAGGGTTCTTGCGGTGACCGTGCTGGATCGCGTTCGTGCCGGCCTCGATCACGGACATCGTGACCTGCGACGCGGTGTCGACGTCGAACTTCATGCGATCGCACAGCGCGGTCGCGACCGAATCGAGCACGGACAGCAGGTCGAGACGGCTCGGGATCCGCATGCTGATGACTTCCGGCTGCGTTGGGGTATTGGGCATGTGGGCTCAGGGTCGGGATGCCTTAGGACCGCGGCGAACTTCGGGATCGTAGCAATTCCAGCGCCCGTGAGAAGTCATCGGGCACGGGCCGGACGAAGCGGAGGTCCTCACCGGTCACCGGGTGTGAAAACCCCAACTCGGACGCGTGCAGTGCCTGGCGCCGCATGCAGTCGAGCAGTGCCGCTGCGAGGCTACGCTGGCTGTCGGCAAGCCTCAACTGCTTTTTGCCGCGTCCGCCATAGGTGGGGTCCCCCAGAACCGCGTATCCCAGGTGCTCCAGATGGACGCGGATCTGATGGGTCCGGCCGGTGTCGAGCCGCACTTCGAGCAGCGTGGCGATGCCGAATCGCTCGGTGACCCGCCAGTGGGTGCGCGCCGGCTTGCCCCCGCGGAGGACCACCGCCATCCGCCGGCGCTCCCGGGGATCGCGTCCGAACGCGGTCTCGATCACGCCCTCTGTGGCGTGCGGATCCCCCCAGACCAGCGCCTGGTAGACGCGCGACACGGTGCGCGCCTGGATCGCCTCGACCAGTCCGCGCCACGCCCGGTCGTGCTTCGCCACCACCATCAGCCCCGAGGTGTCCTTGTCGAGCCGATGGACGATCCCGGGGCGCCCGGGCCCGCCCACGCCGGCCAGGCCCGGCGCGTGATGGAGCAGGCCGTGCACGAGCGTGCCCCGCGGCACACCGGCGCCGGGGTGGACGACGAGGCCTGCCGGCTTGTTCAGCACCAGCAACCAGTCGTCCTCGAACACGATGTCGAGCGCGATCGGTTCCGGCGCGAGGCCGGCGTCGAGCTCACGCGCCGGCAGCTCGACCTCGAGCGCATCGCCGGGACTCAGCCGCTGGGACGGCCGGCCGGGCCGGCCATTCACGCGCACGCTGCCGCCGCGGATCAGCTGCTGGAGCCGGCTACGGGAGAGGTCCGTCTGTGCCGTCGCCAGGTAGCGGTCCAGCCGCTCCCCCCGTGCCTGCTCCGGCACCGACAGTCGCAAGATCGGGATCTGCATGGTCGGCCTGTCTGGGAGCATCACCCATCGCGACGTATTCGCGCCGCGTCCAGGACCACGCGAACAGCGCGACCCCGACCGACACCGCCGTGTCGGCGACGTTGAACACCGGAAAGCGGCCCCACAGGATCTGGATGAAGTCGACGACGTCGCCGGTCTTCAAGCGGTCCACGAGGTTGCCGAGCGCGCCGCCGAGGATCAGCGCGAGCGCGAGCTGGCGCAGCACGCCGTGCACGTGGCCGCGCACGAACATCAGCACGATCACCGCCGCCGCGGCGATCGAGAACAGGTAGTACGGGAACCCGGTGCCGGCGCCGAGACCGAACGCCACGCCCGAATTGCGCGTATAGGTGAGCTGCAGGAACTCGCCGATCAGGCGCACCGGGGGCTGCAGCGCCAGGTGCAGGGTGGCCCAATGCTTCGACCACTGATCGAGTCCGACGATGGCGAACGCCACGCCGAACAGCAGCGTCAGTCCACGGCTCATTGCGCGCCCCGCTGGGTCCGCTCCTCCTTCTCCTTGCACGCTACGCACAGCCGCGCCGACGGCATCGCCTGCAACCGTCCGTGCGCGATCGGCTGACTGCAGGATTCGCACACACCGTATTCGCCGCGGTACAGCCGGCGCAGCGCCTCGTTGATCTCGATCAGCGTCCGGCCTTCGGTGGACGCGAACATGAACGCCTTCTCGCGCTCCATCGCGTCGGTTCCGGCATCGGCCATGTGGAACGAATAGCCGGACAGGTCACCCGAGCTGTCGCGCTGATTCACCTTGAGCACCGTGTTTTCGAGGTGGCCCATCTCCTTGAGGATGCGGCGGCGCTCCTCGAGCAGACGCTCTTCGAACTGCTTCTGTTCCTGCTCCGTCACTCGTTTCACTCCTTGACCGGATGTCGGCGGATGGATCTTGGGGACGGGAGCAATGGGCCGTTTCTTCACGAGCGGGGCCGGGTGCGGCCGTGTCGAACGCGCCATCGATTCGGGCGGCAGCACACCCAGCGGTCGCACGATCGCCTGCGCGGCACGCTTCGCCGCCGAGTCGGACAGCTTCACCTTGCCCTTCGCTACCGCCTTCGAACCCTTGGCCACCGCGGGCTTCGCGGGAGCCGCCTTCGCTATCGGCGCCGCCGTTTTGATGCCGGCGCCGGGCTTTGTGACCACGGCGGCCATGGTCTTCGCCGCGGCCTTCGGATCGACCGCATGTCCCGCCGGCTTGCTCGCCGGCTTCGCCGGAACCGGCCGGGCCGCCGGCTTCACCGCCGGCTTCACCGCCGCCGGTCTCACCGCCGTCGGTTTGGGCAGGGAATGCTTGGATGCGGGCTTGCTCGCTGCGGACGCAGAACGGGAAGGCTTTGCCGTTTTCGAACCGGACCGGGTCGTCTTGGCTCGGGCGGCGCTGGTTTTGCGAATGGTCGCCATGAGTTACCTCCTGGAATCCAACATCGGCCCGGTGTTCATGCTGCCTCGTCCAGACGGCGGACGATTTCGGTGACGAGCAATTTCAGCCGCGGCGCGGCGTTGCCGGCGATCTCGAGAATCTCGGGAATGTCCACCGGCCGCAGCCGGTCGGGCAGGCAGGCGTCGGTGACGACGTTGAACGCCAGCACGCGCTGGCCGCCGTGCACCGCGACGACGTTCTCGGGCACCAGCGACATGCCCACGACGTCGGCGCCGATCCAGCGCAGGAACCGGTACTCGGCCGCCGTCTCGAGATTCGGCCCGGCGACCGCCACGAACACGCCCCGCCGCAGTGGTTCCTGGATCCCGAGCGCCACCCGTTCGGCGAGCGCGATCAGCGCGCGCGAGTAGGGTTCGCTCATGTCGGGAAACCGCGGACCCAGCGTGTCGTCGTTGGGCCCGATCAGCGGGTTGTCGCCCATGAGATTGATGTGGTCGGTCGTGACCACGATCGTGCCGGGCGGCATGTCGGGGTTCATTCCGCCGCAGGCGTTCGTCACGATCAGCGTGCCGCAGCCGAGCGCCTTGAGCACGCGGATGGGAAACGTGACCTCCTGCATGGTGTAGCCCTCGTAGTAGTGCACGCGGCCCTTCATGATCGCCACCGGGCGGCCCGACAGCCGGCCCAGATGGAGCTCGCCCGCATGGCTCTCGACCGTCGACACCGGGAAGTGCGGGATGTCGTGGTACGGGACCACGACCGCGGCTTCGAGCGCGTCCGCGAAGTCGCCGAGCCCGGTGCCCAGGATGATCCCCACTTCGGGACGCATCGGGCTGGCCTTCGTCACGTGCCGGACGGCCTCGTCGATTCTCTGCTTCAGGTCAATCGCCACGCGACTCCTGTGATTCGAGTTCCGCGTCGAGCCGGTCCGCCACGGCCTGGGGCTCGACGCCCGTGATCTCCACCTGCTTCATCCGCGCCGACTGCCCGCGAACCACCGTCACCTGTTGCGGCTTCACCCCGAGCAGTTGCGCGATCAACTCGCACACCGCCCGGTTCGCGCGGCCGTCCTCGGCCGGCGCCTGGACCTCGAACTTGTACGTGCCGTCCGCCAGACGGCCCTGCAACCGGCCGCGGCGCGCGCCCGGATGGACGCGGACCGCGATGCGCACCGTCATTGCATCCGGATCGCGATGTCGCGCAGCGTCGAGACCAGGAACATCCGCGCGAACCAGATCACCAGCATCGCGACCAGCGGAGCGAAATCCATGCCGCCGTACTGCAGCGGAAACAGCCGGCGCAGCGGGCTGCACACCAGGTCCGAGACCCGGTCGAGGAACATCACGATCGGGTTGTTCGGGTCGGGTCGCACCCACGACAGCACCGCATTCAGGAACAGCACGATCATCAGCATGTACAACAGCGCGTCGACCACCGACGCGAGCGCGTTGAGCAGGTTCCCGATCACGAACATTCCGGCGTCTCCACCCTCAGTCCCGGGCGCCGAACAGCGCGGTGCCCAGGCGAACCATGGTGCTGCCTTCCTCGATCGCGACCTCGAAATCGCCACTCATGCCCATGCTCAGCTCGGGCAGCCGCACGCCGGTCGACGCTTCGCATCGATCGCGCAGCGCGCGCGCCGCGCTGAAGAACCGGCGCGCATCCTCCGCCCGATCGACGGCCGCGCCGATGGCCATCACGCCATCGAGCGCCAGCGCCGGCAGCTTCACCAGCCCCTCGACCAGCGCCGGCAGTGCCTCCGGCGCGACTCCATGTTTCTGCGATTCACCGCTCACGTTGACCTGAATCAGCACCCGCAGCACACGGCCGACCTGTTCCGCCCGCGCGGACAGCGCCCGAGCAATCTCCGGACCATCGATGCTGTGAACGCGGTCGAACAGCTCGGCCGCACGTCCGGCCTTGTTCCGTTGCAGATGCCCGATCATGTGCCACCGCGCGGGCCGGCCGATGGCCTCGAACGCCAGGGCCGCCTCCTGAACGCGGTTCTCGCCCAGATCGGTGAGGCCGTGCGTCACGGCCTCGCGGATGCGGTCGAGCGGTACGGTTTTGATCGCCCCAATGAGCAATACCTGCCGCGGTTCACGGCCAGACCGCCGAGCCGCTTGCGCGATACGGACTTGAAGCTCGCCAAGACGTTCGCGGAGCGAGGGGGAGGCGGCGTTCACGGGACGCGAGAGGGTAGACACCCTACCCGTTGTCTGCAAGCGGAAAACGCGGCCCCGGGCGGCCCTGACCAGGATGAACGTGGTTTCACGGCCCGGAGCCGCATGGCGGGCGGCCCGAACAGCGGAAGCCAACCGGGCAACTGGCTGGCTTCCGTACAGATGGTGGAGGCGGCGGGAATCGAACCCGCGTCCGAAAAACAATCCCCAGAGAGTCCTACAGGCGTGTCCGGCCGATTGGATCTCGCGCGCCTCCGCTCCGACCGGCGGGATCGCCGACGCGCCAGCTCGATTGGTTCTCGTCCGCTACCCCCGAGCGAGAGCTTTGGACCAGCCCGCGTTTGTATGACGCTCGCATCCAGCCCCCACGGACGGGGTCCGGGCGATCGTCGCTGCTAATTAAGCAGCGAGAGCCATCTGCTCGTTGGCAGATGAAATTTCCCGCTTTTTTGACGAGGACACGGGGCCCCGGCCTGCACTCTGTGGTTCACGTTTCCCGTCGAGACCAAATCGCCCCCAGGAATAACGCGAGCGGCGCATCCGCTGCGTTGGCTCGGTCGCGTCGTGCTCGATGTATCTTACGATAGATCTCCGCGCGCCGCTCGGTCGCCGCCTTGCGGGCTGCACCACTCGCGTAATTCCTTACGTCTGCGCAATGGGGAGAGTCGAAGGCGAAACGGCCTGGATGCGCGGCGGCCTTCGGCCTGGCGCAACCGAATTCACCCTTTTCAAAGGTCAACAACATGTCAAGCGCGGCTTCCCTGGATCAAAACGGGATGTCGTCGTCGGTGCCGCCCTGGAATTCGCCGGTCATCGGGTCGTCCGGCGGGATCGTGGCGCCCATCTCGTCGGGGACGCGCTCGCTGCCGCTGCGGCCGCCTACCATGGTCATGTTGGTGGCGATGATCTCGGTCGAATAGCGCTTCTGGCCGGATTGATCCTGCCACTGGCGGGTGCGGATGCGGCCTTCGATGAAGACCTGGCGGCCCTTGGTGAGGTACTGGCCCGCGATCTCGGCGGTCTTGCCGAACAGCACCACGCGATGCCACTCGGTGGCTTCCTGCTTCTGGCCGCTCTTGTCGGTCCACTTCTCGGTCGTGGCGATCCGGAGGTTCGCGACGGGCGCGCCTCCCTGGGTGAAGCGCATCTCGGGGTTGGCGCCGAGGTTGCCCAGCAGGATCACTTTGTTGACGCCGCTCATGAGGTTCTCCCGCGAATGCTTGGGGTATGCGGAGGCTACGTTCAGATTGTGAGAATAGGCACTCGCACGCGCCGAATCAACCGCGCAGCATCGCATCCCGTGCAGGTTTGACGCGGCCCGGCTGCGCTGACTATCCTCCTCGCCGCGTTCGACTTGAGATCACCGGGGCGTGGCGCAGCCCGGTAGCGCACCTGCTTTGGGAGCAGGGTGTCGGAGGTTCAAATCCTCTCGCCCCGACTTTATTGGGTGTCCCGGAACTCGCACCCTAAGGAGCCGGAAACCCGGCGCCTGTAGCTCAGAAGGATAGAGCAACGGATTTCTAATCCGTCGGTCGGGGGTTCGATTCCCTCCAGGCGCACCATTGAATCGCGCGTGGGACTTCAAGCTGGTGGTGGATGTAGCTCAGCTGGTAGAGCACTGGACTGTGGCTCCAGTGGTCGCGGGTTCGAACCCCGTCATCCACCCCATCTTGACGCCTCCCGCTTCGTCGAGTGTGCCCGTAAGTGTGCCCGTGCTGCCTGCGGCGAGCCGCTGGACCGCTTCGCGAAGGTCGCGCTCCGAGGCGATCGCGTAGCGGAAATAGACCGCCTCTGTCTTGTGTCCCGTCAGCCGCATGGCCCACGAGCGGGGCACGCCCTGCCGCTCAAGATTGCGCACTGCTGTGCGACGCAGATCGTGAAATAGGCGCACGACCTTGGCGCGCTTACATGCCGACTGCCACGCCCTACGGAAAAAGCGAACGGGCTGCCCGCGACGGTGGAACACGCATGGGACTATGCGCCCCGATGCACGCTGGAAAGCATCCGTCTTTGCTCTTTGCCGGAGGAGCAGGTCCTTCAATTCAGGATACTCACCGAACGGGAACATGCGCCCATCGTCATTTTTCGTCGTGCCCGGCTCCAACCTCACGGTGCCCGTTACGAAATCGATCTGATGCCACTTGAGCCCGAGCACCTCGCTTTTGCGCCAGGCGGTAAAGTACGCGAACAACGCGACCGGCACGAGATGTTCCGGCAGGTTGGCGAGCACCGTCCGAAGCTCGGCATCCTCGAAGAAACCGGAGCGCACGTTGCGAACTTCGATCGAAGGGAACGTCGGGCGAACTGCGAGGCGACCGGCAGCAACCGCGAGAGTGAACATGCGCACGAGGGCCGCACGTTCCTTCTGGATCGTTGCCGGCTTCGCACCGGAACGCAGCCGTGAGGCGATGTAGGCGCTCATCCGGTCTGGGGTGATGTCGAGGGCTTTGTCCCCACGGAAAAACGGCTGGAGGCGCTTTATGGAAGCCTCAGCGCGAACCAGAGACTTCCTACCATTCACGCGGTAGTCGTCGAGGAGTAGATCGCACAGGTTTTCGAAGGTCACGCGTTCGGCGTCGGGAGCAACGCGCCGACCCTGAGAAATTTCGACCTGCTGTTGCCGCAGGAATCGAACAGCCTCACGCCTGTCGGTGCTCCCGGTACTCTTCCGCATGCACCGACCCACGCGCATCGAGCACCTCGGTTGCGGCCGCTCGAAGATGGCACCTGCTGCCGCGATAGCCACGCGCGCGGCGGCGACCCGGTCCTTTGCGGGCGTGGAAACATCTTGAAGAATCGTCGTAGATCCTCGCGACTCGGAGAATTGGCAGCGGGCAGTACGCCGCATCCGGAGAAGACTGCGTGCTGCGGCCGCCGCTCTCGCACGTGAGCACGGTGCGACAACACCCTGACAGCGCACCGTAGAGCCTGCCACCGCGCACCCCAAGCTGCCACCTTCCCAACTGCGTGAGCAACTCGCGCTCGAATTGATGCGCAAATCGGCTCCTCGCATGGCGGCGTTTCACTTGGGCCTCGCTTCCCCGATGTCGCTGGGAATCGTCGGCGAGTGATGGTCATCCCGCTGCTTGCGATACGCGAAGACATGACGCCTAACGAGTTCGCGCAGGTCCTGTTCGTCCTGAAGCCCCGCGACGCGGAGCACCTGCCCCCAACACTGATCATCGATAAGGTCCACGATGACGACGTGCGAGTCCGTGTTGAAGAGACCGCCCGGGGCATCCTGTTCGTCGCGCCGCACATGGTGGAAGCCGTCCTCGTCCGCGTGCGGTGCTCCGCTCGCGACGGCGTACTCGAAGTCCGGATTATCTTGCACTCGGAGGTATGCACCGAATGTGGACGGTAGCCGAGTTGGCTTGCCACCCGCCCGAAGACTCGCGTCCCACTCTTCTCGCGGGATGACTGTGACCCGCGTTCCGATGACTCGCTCGAGCGCAAACCGTACGCTTTCTAAGTCGTCCATCCCGCTCCCCCCTGCGATCTTCCAATATTCGCGTGCCAATCGCACCTCTTCTGAACTCGTCGGGACCCCGCCGGGCGCTGAAGGTCAGGCGCTACGACAAGATCCTGGGACAGGCCGGGGCTTCATTATCGGCGGCCATTTCGGAACATCCCAATAATGTTTTCACCATTGGCCGATACCTCCCAGACAAGGCTTTTGGGCGGAGCCGTGAAGGTTGCCCACAACCGCTCAAGAACAAAAGGAGGACGCCGTGCGAATCAAGTCAAAAGCCTTCACCGTGATACTCATCGGAATACTTGGAATGATCGGTTGCAATGGCACCAAGAGTACCGCGCCTGGGTCTCCATCGTCACCGGCTTCAGTGGCGCTCGTTGGGACGCAGCACTACACGTCCTCGCCTTATTGCACGAGCATCTGGACCTTGAAGAACACCGGTGGATCGACCGCTTATCACGTGTACGTGGTATCTGATGCGGGGACGTATTCGCTCGGCGGGGCCGGCCAGATCTCAGCAGGCGACGCTACGACCATCACGTCTACGCAAGTCAGGGATGCGTGTCCAGCACTGCAAGACATCCGTTGGTCCACTTCACCATAATCGTCAGAGCTAAACCAAAACAGCGGGCGTTGCCAATAATCATGAGGCCGGGCATCCGCTCGCGACAATGATGGGCACCGGGTGTGGGTCATGGTCCGTCAGAACCGTCGGAGTCAGTGGAGAGCAGGCCTATCGAAGCTCCGCGCCCTCCGCAGCCTCCTCGATGGCAGCGTTGTCGAGCGCGTCTTGCCACGCAAGGAGCACGCAGTCGCACTCAGCCTGAAGGTCGCTGGGTGAATCCGAGAGCGCGCGAAGCCGCACGAAGGTCCCGGGGAACATCGCCTCAAGCCCTGCATCCGCCCAAGCCGCGCCGGGCGTCCCGGATTCGATGTAGAGCCGCCCCGCCATCTTCCCAGCCAGATGTGCGGTGGCTATCACGATCGCGCGCCAATCGTGTTCGATCGGCGGCACGCCGCGCGCTTCGACTACATCCGACGTTCCTTGTTGCGACCGTTCGAAGATCGTCCCTGCTGCTGCGATAGCTACGCGCGCGGCGGCGACTCGGTCCCGTGCCGGCGCTGAGCCATCCTGAAGGATGGCAGCGAGGGTCTCGCCAGCGAGAGCGGCATTTGACCGCATCCTATCGGCGGCGGCGCGCCACGCTTGGCGGCGAAGGTCATTCACATGCCTTTCGAATTCCGGCAACCGAGATCATCTCCAAACCGTGCACCGATCGATGCCAAGCGCCTGCGCCACGTTCCCCACTCGCTGTCCACTCGCAATCATCTCGGCCGCACTCTCCTGCTGAGGCGTCAGCTTGGTTGCATCCTGTTGCGGCGCGTTGCTCATCTTCGCCTCCGTGCGGTTGCTGCGAGCCGGCCTGCTGTGCGGGAACTGTGCGGGAACGATGTGCATTCGTCGTCAATTACTAGCCGCCATCGTCAGACGGGGGCTAAACCGTTACTTCGCCTCGGACTGTCCGCCGACCCGCAGCAATCAGTTCCACCGAGCGTTCCTGCTGGACCGTCAGACCATAGGTTGCAGTTGGTTGCACTTGGTCATTCATCGGTCGCCTCCTTGCGCCCCACGGAAATGATCGGAGCATTTGACCAAGCCCGTCGGTCAGGTACGATGTTGGTTAATTGTGCCTAGGATTGTGCCCATTCTGACCGCTACCACTCGCGTCTATTCGTGAGGATCGGTGCTATTGTCCGGTGCGATCCGGGCTGAATTGACGGCGATTGCGGGATCGGGACCGATCGTGGTGCTTGGTTCCTCTCGGGGCTGGACTGTGGCTCCAGTGGTCGCGGGTTCGAACCCCGTCATCCACCCCATCTCCTCTGCTGCCGCGTGATCGGTACCGCCTCGAACGAACGGGAGTGCCGTGTGGGCCATGGGAGCGATGTCCACGCGATGACCATGTTGCCCGCGCTGCGCCGCGCCAAGATCGTGTGTACGCTCGGCCCCGCGTCGCACACGCTCGAGGCGATCCTGGCGCTGGTCGATGCCGGCATGGACGTCGCCCGCCTCAATCTGTCGCACGGCACCCACGCCGCGCACCGCGAAGCCTACGACCGCGTGCGCCAGGCATCCGACGCCCGGGGCCGCGCGGTCGCGGTGCTCGCGGATCTGCAGGGGCCAAAGATCCGCCTCGGGGAATTTCGCGGCGGCGCGGCGGTGCTCGTCGCCGGCGCCGAGTTCACGATCACCACGCGCGCGGCCGACGGCGACGCGCACCTGGCGTCCACCACCTACGCGGATCTCGCGCGCGACGTGCGCCCCGGCGATTCGGTGCTGCTCGACGACGGCCTCGTGCGCCTCGAGGTGCTCGAGACCGACGGCGTCGCGGTGCGCTGCCGGGTGATCGAAGGCGGGCGCGTGTCGGATCACAAGGGCATCAACCTGCCGGGCATCCCGGTCAGCGCCCCGACGCTCACGCCCCGTGATCTCGACGACCTGGCGTTCGCGCTGTCGCTGCGCGTCGATGCGATTGCGCTGTCGTTCGTGCGCGATCCGCGCGACGTGGAGCCGGTGCGCGCCGCGATGGCGGCGGCCGGCGCCGACCTGCCGGTGATCGCCAAGATCGAGAAGCCCGAGGCGGTCGCGCGTCTCGACGAGGTGATCGCGGCGTTCGACGGCGTGATGGTGGCGCGCGGCGACCTGGGCGTAGAGATGCCGCTCGAACAGGTGCCGCTCGTCCAGAAGCGCGCCGTCCGGCTCGCGCGCGCGCACGCGAAGCCGGTGATCGTCGCCACGCAGATGCTGGAATCGATGATCGAGCACTCGCGACCCACGCGCGCCGAGGCCTCGGACGTCGCGAATGCCGTGTTCGACGGCGCCGACGCGCTGATGCTGTCCGCGGAGACCGGCGTCGGCGTCGACCCGCCGAACACGGTGCGAACGATGGCACGCATCATCGTGGCCGCCGAGACGCTAGGGTTCAGCGGCAGCGGCGACATCCCCCACGATCACCCGACGGTCCAGCAGGCGATCGCGCTGGCCGCCGTGCACGTCGCACACGACGTGAAGGCCCGCACGCTGGTCGCATTCACCGCCAGCGGGGCGACCGCACGCTGGCTGGCCGCCCATCGCGGCGACATTCCGGTGCTGGCATTCACGAGCGCTCCCGCCGTGCGCAGCCAGCTCGCGATGGTGTGGGGCATCGAAACGTTCGTGGTCCCCGAGGTCGGCAGCACCGACGCCATGGTCCAACAGGTCGAAAGAGCGATGCTCGACCTCGGTCGCGGCGAACGCGGCGATTGCGTCGTGATCGTCGCCGGCACCCCGCCAGGCTCGAGCGGCGCGACGAATAGCCTTCGCGTGCACCGACTGGGTGGCGCAGGCGGCTGCTGAAACGGCCAGAGCGCAGGCGGCGACGAGGGAATGTCGTTCGGAAGGCCAAACGGGCAACCACGTGCCGCGATGTCGTTCAGGGTGAGGTTCCGGAGGCGGGGACCGAGCGCAGCGCGGGAGAGCAGGGATGCACGGAGCGCTGCGCGAGTAGCGAGGACCCGCCAGGAGGGCGGGGCCGAAGCGTCCCCGCCGGAGGAATCTCACCCTGAACGACATCGCGGCTCGAAAATAAGGGCTGTTTCAGCAGCCGCCCGCGCTCACATGCAGCGCCAGCAGCTCGGCCATCGCTCGCACGGCGCGGGCACGGTGGGAGTATTCGTTCTTCTCGGCGGGTGTGAGTTCGGCGAGGGTGCGGCCGAGCTCGGGGAGTTCGAATACCGGATCGTAGCCGAAGCCTTCGGTGCCGCGGCGGTCAACGGTGATACGGCCTTCCAGCACGCCTTCGGTGTGGAGCTCGCTGCCGTCCTCGAGCACGGTGACGCAGGCGGTGCGGAACCGCGCGCGGCGCTGTTCGGGAGCGTGGCCCATCAGCACCTCGAGCAGCCGCCGCACGTTCTCATCGTAGGTCGCGTTGTGGCCCGCGAAGCGCGCGGTGTAGATGCCGGGCCGGCCGCCGAGGGCGTCCACCTCGAGCCCGGTGTCGTCGGCGATCGCGGCGAGGCCGGTCAGCGCGTGAGCGCCGCGGGCCTTGAGCCGCGCGTTGTCGAGCAGCGATTGCCCGGTCTCCGCGGGCGCCGACGCCCCGGCCACGTCGCGCAGGCTCACGAGCTCGAGCTCGGGCATGTCCAGCAGCTGCTTCAGCTCGCGGAGCTTGTCGAGGTTGAACGTCGCCACCATGAGCTTCATGCGCCGGCTCCGTCCGCGTCCGTCGCGACGACCCCGGGGGCCGGGGCCGGCGGCAGCGGCAGCAGTCCCGAGTCGGTGAGCAGCCGGCGCTGCGCTGCGACGACGCGGCGGATGCCGGCGCGCGCGAGACCCAGCAGCTGGCGCAGTTCGGCCTCGGAGAACGTGGTGTTCTCGCCGGTGCCCTGCACCTCCACGTACTGGCCGCCGCCCGTCATCACCACGTTCATGTCGACGTGCGCGGTGGAATCCTCGGGGTAGTCCAGGTCGATGCAGGGGACACCGGCCACGATCCCCACCGAGATCGCCGCCACCGTGTCGCGAAACGGCGGCTTCACCAGGTGATTGCGGTTCGACAGCGTGACGAACGCATCGTGGAGCGCCACCAGCGCGCCGTTGATCGACGCGGTGCGCGTGCCGCCATCGGCTTCGAGCACGTCGCAGTCGAGGATGATCATGCGCTCGCCGAACGCGGTGAGATCGGTCACCGCCCGCAGGCTGCGCCCGATCAACCGCTGGATCTCCTGTGCGCGGCCGCCGGTCTGCGTGGTGCGCGGCGTGCGCTCGCCGGTCGCCCGCGGCAGCATGGCGTACTCGGCCGTGACCCAGCCCTTCCCCTGGTTGCGCAGCCACGACGGCACCCGGTCCTCCACGGTGGCGGTGCACAGCACGCGCGTGCGGCCCATGTGGATCAGTGCCGAGCCTTCGGCGTGGGTGGACACGTGGCGCTCGATCTTGAGCGGACGCAACTGGCGGGGCTGCCGGCCGTCGTGCCGGAGCACCGGCGCGGGTGCGGCCGCGGCTTGATCGCGGATGGCCTGGGGGGGGCGGGTCATGATCGTGAAACCATCCTTGTCGTCGAGAGGTCGATCAGCGCGGTCCTTACGCCCGGACGGAACCAGGCTCAGGGCACAGGGTGGTCGCAGAGTACACCGCCGGGCGCCCCCGGCCCCCGCCTCAATCCCGGGTCACCCGCTCGAACCACGGCAGGTCGGTCTGGTCGACGACCGTGGTGTGCGGGATGTCCTGCCCGAGGAACGAGCGCGCGATGCGGTCGAAATTGCGCGGCTGATCGCTGACGAAGAACCGGTGGCGCGGCGGGCCGGCCGCCAGCATGCCGCGCTCGCGCAGCAGGATGGCGGTCGAGCGCGCCGCCTCGGCGCCCGAGTCGACCAGCCGCACGCCCGGTCCCATCAGCTCCGCGATCAGCGGTGCGATCAGCGGGTAGTGGGTGCAGCCGAGGATCAGCAAGTCGATGCCGGTGGCGGCGAGCCCCGCCAGGTATTCCACCGCGACCGCGCGGGTGGCGGGGTGATCGAGCCAGCCCTCCTCGATCAGCGGCACGAGCAGCGGGCAGGCGCGCGATTCCACGCGCGCGGCCGGCGCCAGCGCGCGGATGGCGGAGCCATAGGCGTCGCTGCCGATGGTGCCGAGCGTGCCGATCACGCCGATCCCGCGCCCGGGGCCCAGGGCGAGCGCGGCGCGCACGGCGGGAGCGATCACGCCGACGACCGGCACCTCGAGACGCTGTGTGAGCGTGTCGAGCGCGTACGACGACGAGGTGTTGCACGCCACCAGCACGCACTTCACGTCGTGGCGCACGAGGAACGCCGCGATCTCGAGCGAGAACCGGGTGACGGTCTCGCCCGACTTGCTGCCGTAGGGCAGCCGCGCGGTGTCGCCGAAATACACCACCGATTCGTCCGGCAGCACGTGGAACAGCTCGCGCACGGCGGTGAGGCCGCCGAGACCGGAATCGAACACGCCGATCGGACGCGGATCGCTCATGTCGCCGAACGTCTCACGGCAGGTCCGCCACGTCGATCGGACGGTCGAGCGGCAGCTGACCGCCGAGCGTCGGGAGCGGCTGGCCCGCGCACACCAGCATTACCCGCTTCACCTCCGGCAGGTTCGCGGCCAGCGTGCGGGTGACCGAGGCGATCGTCAGGTACTCCGCGGCCGCGCCGCCGCGGAAGCCGTCGTGAAACGCGCTCGACAGGTCGAGCGTGAGCAGCCCGCGGTCGTCGATGAACACGCGCAGCACCGCGGTCCCCGCCGGCACCGTGCGCACGCCGCCCGCGTGCGGGCCGCGCTCGAGCTCGTCGAGCAGGAACGTCACGCGGTCGTGGAAATTCTGGGTCTCGAGCTCCTCGCGCGTCTCGACCGTCAGGCTCTCGCCGCCGGCTGCGGCGAAGTACACCCGCGCCGACTTGAAGCCGGCGGTGGTCGAATCCGCCGCCACGACGCCCTGCGACGCCGTGGGCGGCCGCGTCGCGAGCCACGCCACGAGCGCCACCAGGGCTGCGAGCAGGGTCACGAGCAGGGCGCGCCGCGGCATGGTCACAGGTTCCGCTGCCAGGCCTGGATGCCATCGGCGAGCGTGGCCGCCAGCTCCGCGAGGCCGCGCGGCGACAGGATGCGCGCGCGATCCGTGTCGGAGGTGAGCGTGGCGCATTCCAGCAGCAGCCCGGGCGCGTTCACGCCGAGCATCGGGTACGGAAGGATCTCGCGCAGCCGGGTGGGCCCCTGCGAGCGCAGCTCGAGCGCCGACAGCAGGTCGTCCGCCAGCTCGCGTGCCGCCACCGCGTGGCGCAGCGCCACGTCGCGCCACGGCAGCAGCGCGATGACACCGGAGGTCTGCTCGCGCTGCGACGCGGCGTAGGTCGCCGGCGGGCAGTACGCGGTGGCGCCGTGTGCGGTGCCGCCCGGCAGGCCGTCGAAGTGGAGCGAGATCACGAGGTCGGCGTGCGCGCGGTTCGCGCGCTCGGCGCGCTCCGCCTCGCTCAGCTCGCGATCGTCCTCGCGGGTCAGCACCACGTGGGTGTTCATGCGACGCTCGAGCTCGGCGCGAACCAGCCGCGCGAGCGCCAGCGTGAGGTTCTTCTCCACGGCGCCCCCCACCGTGACGCCCGCGTCGGCGCCGCCGTGGCCGGGGTCGAGCACCACGACGCGCAACGTGCGCGGCCCCTCGGGCCCCTCGGGCGCGAACGCCTCGAGCCCGGGGGCGCTGCCGCGCACCAGCACCAGCGTCACCCGATGACCGGGCACGTCGGTCAGCAGCCGGTAGCCCGTGGCCTCGGGCGCCACCGTGATCTCGAACGCGCTGCCCCCGGTGGTGGGGGTCGGCTGCATGGCGCCCGCGAGGCTGCCCGGCGGCATCGCGTCGGGTACCGCGCCGGCGTAGAACCCGCCGAACCGCACCCGGAAGTGCGCGCGGCTCCGGCCGGCGACCACGACTTCCTCGGGGCGGTCGACGACGAACGTGATCTTGGTGGCACCGCCCTCGACCGCGACACGCGGGCCCGTGATGAGCCCGTCCGGCGGCACCCGCAGCACGACCTTGCGCGCGAAATCGTGGTAGAGCCGCGCGAGCGTGGGCGCGCGCGGCAGCGAATCGACGAGCGCGACCGGCACGAGCAGCTCGCCGGCCACCGACAGCACCTCGGCATCGAGGCGCACCGTGCGGTCGTCGATCACCACGAACGGATTGCCGACCGTGAGCTGCAGCCGGTGGTCCCGGGCCCGCAGCTCGAGCTTGCGCAGATCGCCGCGCCAGAACTTGGTCGCGTCGAGCAGGCGCGCGAAGTCGGCCACGCTCAGGTAGTCGGTGCCGCCCACGTCGCGGACCGGCACCGCCTCGGGCCCGGGGCCGCCCACGAGCGTGCGCCAGTCGCCGGAGCCGGTCGCGGGCGCCGCGGGCGGTGGTGCCATGGGCGGCGGGGTGACGAGCGGCGCGATCACCCGGCCGTCCTGGCCGCGCGCGAGGGCACAGGCGAGCGCGGCCGCGGCCACGATCGCGATCCCGGCTGCGATTCGCGCCCTCATGGCCGCGAGTCCGACATCATGCTGTGCGGTCCGTCGTCATGCGTGTTGGCATTGTCATCGATCCCTGCCCCGGCGCGCCCGGTCGATCTCGCGCTTCGAGTCGCGCTCCGCGATCGCCTGGCGCTTGTCGTGCGTCTTCTTGCCCTTCGCGAGCCCGATCAGCAGCTTCGCCCGCCCGCGGACCGTGAAGTACAGCTTGAGCGGAATCACCGTCAACCCCTTCTGCGCGACGCCGCGCCGCAGCTCGTCGATTTCCCGGGCGTGCAGCAGCAGCTTGCGCCGCCGCACCGGATCGAGGTTCCAGCGGTTGCCCTGCTCGTAGGGCGGAATGTGGAGCTGCATCACGAACGCCTCGTCGTTCTCGACCGTCGCATAGGCCTCGGCCAGGCTGGCCTTGCCCATGCGCAGGCTCTTCACCTCGGTGCCGGACAATACGATCCCGGCTTCGAAGGTTTCGAGGACGAAGTAGTCGTGGCGCGCCCGGCGATTCTGGGCTACGACGCGCTCGTCCGACTCGGGATCATGCGACATGGCGGCAGCTCGGGCGGGCGGCGCTGATGGAGGAATCGCGTGGTGCGGAAGGGGGGATTTGAACCCCCACACCCTTTCGGGCGCTAGAACCTGAATCTAGTGCGTCTGCCAGTTCCGCCACTTCCGCACGCGGGCAGGGAATATAGGGAGGCCGGCACGGCATGGTCAACCGGGCCGTGGCCGTTTCATGCCCCGCGCTTGCGGCGCAGCACGCGGTCCGCGGCCGCCACGATGTCGCGTGCCCTCAGCCCGAACGCGTCCATCAACTCGGCCGGTTTGCCGGACTGGCCGAACCGGTCGTGCACGGCGACGAACTCGATCGGCACCGGGTGGCTCTGCACCACGACCTCGGCCACCGCGCCCCCGAGCCCGCCGTTCACCTGGTGCTCCTCGGCGGTGACGAACGCCCCGGTCTCGCGCGCGCAGCGCTCGATCAGCGCGCGGTCGATCGGCTTCACCGTGTGCAGGTTCACGACCCGCGCCGAGATGCCGCTCGCCCCCAGCTCCTCCGCGGCGCGCAGCGCCTCGTACACCATGACGCCGCACGCGATGATCGTCAGGTCCGTGCCGTCGGCGAACCGCTCGCCCTTCCCGAACGTGAACGGCGTGTCCTCGCCGGTGACGACCGGGACGTCCTCGCGGCCGAACCGGATGTACACGGGACCCTCGTGCTTCGCGGCCGCGACCGTGGCCTTGTAGGTCTCCCAGAAGTCGCACGGCACCACGATGCTCATGTTGGGGATCGAGCGGATGATGCTGATCTCCTCCATCGCCTGGTGCGTGGCGCCGTCCGGGCCCACCGAGATGCCACCGTGCGCCCCGCCGATCTTCACGTTCAGGTTGCTGTAGGCGACCGTGACGCGGATCTGGTCGGCGGCCCGGCAGCTGGCGAATGCGCCGTACGTCGCGAAGAACGGGATCTTGCCCATCGCCGCGAGCCCGGCGGCGATGCCGCACATGTTCTGCTCGGCGATGCCGACCTGGATGAAGCGGTCGGGGAACTTCTCGGCGAAGAAGCTCACCATGGTGGACTCGGTGAGATCGCCGACCAGCACCACGATGCGCGGATCCGCCTGGCCGAGATCCACGAGCGCGCGGCCGAAGCCCTCGCGGGTCTTCTTCATCTCGACGTGTTCGGGCAGCAGGATCGTGGCGGTCATGACTCCTCACGGACAGCCCGCGTGCCGCGGGCGCAGAGTGCGTACTTCACGGGTGGCGAGACTTCCTAACGGACGCGACGCTCAACCGGCGAGCAGCCGCGCCGACCATTCCGAATAGCGGGTGCCGAGCTCCTGCAGCGCCAGCTCCGCCTGCTCGGGCTTGGGCGGCTTGCCGTGCCAGTGATAGTCGTCGGCCATGTACGACACGCCCTGGCCCATCACGGTGTGCGCCAGGATCATGCTCGGCTGGCCCTGCGCGCGGCGGGCGTCGGCGAATGCCCGCAGGATGTCGGTCATGTCGTGCCCGTCGCATTCGATCACGTTCCATTCGAACGCCCGCCATTTGTCCGCCAGCGGCGCGATGCCGAGGATGTCCTCGACGTCGCCGTCGATCTGCTTGCGGTTGTAGTCGATGATCGCGCACACGTTGTCGAGCCGGTAATGGCCGGCGAACATCGCCGCCTCCCACACCTGGCCCTCCTGCTGTTCGCCGTCTCCCATCACGCAGTAGACCCGCCGCGACAGGTGGTCGATGTTCGCCGCCATCGCCACCCCGCAGCACACCGACAGCCCCTGCCCGAGGGACCCCGACGACACCTCGATGCCCGGGGTGTCGTGGCGGGACGGATGACCCTGCGCGTGCCCGTCGAACGCGCGGAATTTCATCAGGTCCTTCAACGGGAAGTAACCGCGCTCCGCCATCAGCGAGTAGATCACCGGCGTGACGTGACCGATCGAGAAGTGCCAGTAGTCGCGGCCCGGCCACTGGGGATTCGCGGGGTCGACGCTCAGCTCGTTGAAGAACAGCGCGGTGCCGAAGTCGGCGCACGACAACGGTCCGCCCGAATGCCCGGTCTGCGATTTCGCGAGCAGCGTGATGATGTCGCGGCGCACGTGGAGCGCCATGTCGCGGAGCCGCCCGGCGGGCCATGCCAGGCGGCCCGGCCGGTGCGCGGCTGCGGAGTCGTTCTCGGAAACCGTGGACGGGGGCACCAGATCCTCCAGTTAAGGGGTGGCGGCGAGCGTCGGTTCAAGGTACCCGGCCGAACGCAACCCCGGCAAGAGCCGATCGGCGCTTGACGACCCTTTGGCCCGCGAGGCCTAATCGCGAGCCATGCTCGAACCCACGGCCCCGGAACGACCCGCCGACACCGGCACTGCACCCGCCCTGCTCGCCGTCGCCGCGATCGTGGCGCTGGTGCTGCTGTGGGCGCTGCGCGAGCTGGTGGTGCTGGTGGGCATGTCCGTGCTGCTCGCCTACGTGCTCGACCCGATCGTGAGCGCGCTCGGGCCGCACCATGCCAGGGGGCGCGGCGTGCCGCGTGGCGTGGCGGCGGCGATCGTGATGCTGGTGATCGTGATGATCGCGGGGTTCGCGCTGGCGTGGCTGCTGCCGCAGGCGCTGGGCGAGTTGGTGCGGTTCGTCGAACGCGCGCCGACGATCATCACCGACATCCTGATCCGGGTGCGGGGCTGGGCGATGGCGAACGGGTTGTCGAACTACATCGACCCGATCACCGACGAGGTGCGGTCGAGCCTCGCCGGGCTGTCGCACAACATCACCGGGATCGTCGGCGGCGCGATCGCCCGGGTGTTCGGCACCCTGGGCTCGCTGCTCGGGCTCGCGATCCTGCCGTTGCTGTCGTTCTACCTGCTCGCCGAGCGCGAGGAGGTGAAGCGCAGCGCGTTCCGGTTCATCCCGCCGTTCCTGCACGGCCGCATGCGCTCGACCGCCGACGCCGTGGACCGCGCGCTGCGCAGCTACGTGCGCGGACAGGCGATCGTGTGCCTGGTCATGGGCACCAGCGTGGGTCTGGCGCTCACGTTGCTGCACTTCCCGTATTCGCTGTTCCTCGGCATGCTGGTGGGGCTCGCGGAGATCATCCCCTACCTCGGGTTCCTGATGGCCGCGACGACGGTCGTGCTCGTCGGGTTCACGCTGGCGCCGCTGCAGGCGGTGCTCGGCCTCGGGGCCTACGTGATCATCAACAACCTGGTGGGGGTGTTCGTCACGCCCCGCGTCATGGGGCGTTACCTCGAGATGCATCCGTACGTGGTGACGATCAGCGTGCTCGCGGGGGCCAAGCTGCTGGGCCCCGGCGGTGTGCTGCTGGCGCTGCCGCTCGCGGCGATCGTGCAGGCGACGATCTCGCAGTACGCGCAGCCGGTTCCGGCGCCGGACGAGATTATGATTGCCAAGTAGCGTTTGCTCCCGCCGCGACGGGCGGCGTGGTCGCTATCCGTGCTTCCACGCCTCCCGGTGCTCGCGGCGGTTTTTGGTTCAGCGATAGAGGGTCTTCACGCGGCCCCACGTCACGGGGGCGGCCCGGGTGGTGGCGCACACGTTTGTCGCGCCGGGGGTCGGGGTGCATCCGGTGCCGGGTGGCGGGGTCGCGCCGGTGTAGGGATCCAGGGCGTCGAACAGCACCCACGCGCCGGTGCCGTCGGGCAAGCGGCCCACGGCGCGGTCCGCGGCGGCCTCGTGGCTGCCGTAGGCGTATGAATCGACGAGCGTGGTGTCGCCGCCCGCGGCCTGCCACAGCATCACCGTGTCGCCGCTGTTGCCGAGCGACAGGCCGAACGACGGATAGCCGTTCGCCTTCTCCCAGTCGAACGACTGCTTGCCGAACACCACGAGATGTCCGCCGCCCGCGAGCGTGCCCGTGAGTGCCAGGCGCGGCAGCGTGTCGCCGTCGGTGAGGAAGAACCCCGACAGCTCGAGCGCCGCCGTGCCGGTGTTCGCCAGCTCGACCCACTCGTCGTCGCGCGACGAGAACGTTCCGCTGCCGTCCCAGTCGCGGGCCGGCCCCGCGACGAGTTCGTTGAGGCGCAGCGAAGTCACGGCCGTGGCCGTGCGGAAGTGACGGACCGGCGCCGCGGCGCCGGCCGGCTCGGGATCCGCGGCGGCGGCGAATGCCGAGGCGCGGATCGCGAGCGCGAGCGGCAGGGTGAGCACGAGACCGAAGAGACGACGACCGAACACGGCACGCGCCATGCGCATGACGAACTCCACCGGGGGGCGGTTGTTCGGGGGCGCATCGACTGCAACGCCTGGGCGGGCGTCAGCGGCTGCGCACGCCCAGGAATTCGTGGATCGCGGCGAGCGCCGCCCGCAGGTTGTTTTGGCTGTTGGCGTAGGAGAACCGCAGGTAGCCTTCGCCGAACTCCCCGAACGCCGTGCCCGACAGGCACGCGACCCCCGCCTCCTCCAGCAAGAGCTTCGCCAGCTCGCTGCTGCTCATGCCGGTGCCGCGAATGTTCGGGAACGCGTAGAACGCGCCCTGCGGCCGGAAGCACGTCACGCCCGGCAGCCCGTTGAGCCCGGCGACGATCAGGTCACGCCGTGCATGGAATTCACTCACCATCGCGTCGATTTCGGTCTGCGGGCCGGTGAGCGCCGCCAGGCCGGCCCGCTGGATGAACGACGCCGTGCAGGAGTTCGAATTGGTCATCAGGCGCGCCACGTGCACCGCCAGCTCGGGACTCATGATGCCGAAGCCGAGCCGCCAGCCGGTCATCGCGTAGGTCTTGGAGAACCCGTCGAGCACGATCGTGCGTTCGGCCATGCCGGGCAGCGACGCGATCGACAGATGCCGGCCCTCGTACTGAATGCGGGCGTAGATCTCGTCGGACAGGATGTGGAACGAGTGCCGGCGCGCCAGCGCCGCGATGCCTTCGACCGTCTCGGGTTTGAGCACGGCGCCGGTGGGATTGTGCGGCGAGTTCAGCACCAGGAGCCTGGTGCGATGCGTGATCTTCGATTCGAGTTCGGCCAGATCGAGGTCGAATTCGCGGTCCTCCCGGAGCGCGAGCGGCACCGGGCGCGCGTTGAGGAACCGGGCGACGGATTCGTAGATCGGGAATCCGGGATTCGGATACAGCACCTCGTCGCCCTCTTCGAGCAGCGCGAGCATGGCGAAGAACATGATCGGCTTGGCGCCGGGCGTGACGACCACGCTCTCGGGCCCGCACGGGATGCCGCGCTCCGCGCGCCACTGGTCGGCGATCACCTGGCGGAATTCCGGCAGTCCCGCCGACGGCCCGTAGTGCGTGAACCCCTGTTCGAGCGCCGCCGTCGCCGCGTCGCGGATGAACCTCGGCGTGTCGAAGTCCGGCTCGCCGATCTCGAGGTGAACGACATGCTTGCCGGCCGCCTCGAGCACCCGCGCCCGCGCCAGCACCTCGAACGCGGTCTCGGTGCCCAGCCGCCCCATCCGTTCTGCGAACGCCATGCGATCCTCCGGCAGCGTAGTCCCTCAGGGCTCGCGCCTGAGGCGCGAGCGCCGTGTCCATTCGACGGTCCATTGCATTCGCGGGGCGCGCGGTGGAACGAACGTGCGATTGAGCGCCGCTTCGACCATGCCCCCCGCGAACGGGCCGCGCAACTCGACGCGCGCGCGCTCGCCATCCCCCGCGAGCGCCCGCAGCACCAGCCGGTCGGCTTCGAGCTCCGGCAGGTACACGTGTTCGCCGCTCACCGCGCGGAACGCCGCGTACGTGATCCGCACTCCGACACCCGCGGGCGACTCGACGCCGATCCGCGCCGTGCTGACCGCGCGGACCTCGCCACGCACCCAGCGCCGCTCGCCCCAGAATTCGTGTCGCCATGCCAGCGACACCGGTCCGGCGCCGCCGTGCCACTCCGCCCATGCGCCCTGCCGAAACCGCGCTTCGGGCGCCGGCCGGCCCACCACGGCCGGATCGCGCCGCGTGCCGTGCTGCTGTTCGAAGCCCGCGACGACGCCGGCATGGTGCGGTAAAGCCTGCTGCACTTCAAGCGTCGCACGCGCGCCCGGGACCCCCGGCGCGAACCGCCACCAGGCGCCGAGCAGGCCGAGCCGCGTGCCGTGCGCGAGCGGGACGTCGGCGCGCGCCGACACGGCGAGCGGCGGTCCGGCGCGGCGCGGATCCCCGGCGCCGCGATAGGCCTCGTGCCCGGCACGGACCCAGCCACCGAGCCGCGCCGAGCCGTCGCGGCGCTGCGCGAACGTCTCCGCGCGCCAGCGGCCGCGCCGGTCGCTCGCGAATTCCGCGCCGCCGCCCGAACCCCCGGACTCGCGGGACGCCCACACACTCGCGTTCGAGATGCCGCGCCGGTCGAACACCACGCCGCCGTTCGCGCCACGAGCGCCGGCGTCCAACCCCAGGGCCGGCTGCTTCCGGCCGGCGGTTCCGGCCCAGGCGCCGACATGCGACCCGCGGCCGGCGCGATACCACAACACGTCGCCGGCCGAGCGGCGCTGTGTGCCCCGCTCGCGCCAGCCCCACGGCTCGCGCGGATCGCCGAGCACGAGCCCGCGCCCCCACACCGGCATCGAGCGCCCCAGCCCGAACCGTCCGCCGGCGGCGGCGCCTTCGAGCGAGCTGCCGGCGAGGTCGTCCCCCGCGCCGTCGCGCACCGCGCCGCCGAGGCTGTCGCTGCGGAACAGCGCGCGGCGGCGCTGCGTCGAATGACGGCCATCGTTCGCGACGACGCCGAGGCCGACTTCGATGTCGCCGTCGCCGATCGAGTCGGGTCGTTCCACGTCGTAGTCGGCGTCCTCGGGGGCATCGGCGGGCGGCTCCGCGGGATCGCCGCGGACGCCTTGAACCCGCGACCCGATCAAGGCCAGCGCGAGCCCCAGGGCGGCAGCGGCGGCGCGCGCGGAGTGCCCGCGGTTCACGGTGCGCTCCCGAGCGCGCACTCGAACCGCACGCTCTGGGGCAGCACGGGATGCGCGTCGACCCGGACGCCGACGGCGAACGGTCCCGCGCGCGCCGCCACTCCCAGGCCCGCGCGCAACGGAGCGTCGCGTGCCTCGACCCATGCGCTGGCGTCCACGCCCCCGAACGCAATGCCGGCGCGGTGCGTGTCGGACCCGCCGGGCGCCGCCGCCAGCTCGCGCGCGAGCCAGGCACGGACCCGCGACCCGCGCCACGCCACGCCGCACTCGAGCCCGCGTGCGAGCGGCGGCGCCGCTCCCCGGGTGACGAGCTGCGGATGCGCCACCCACAGCAGGACAACCCGGCCGGGCGCGATCCATGCGCCGGCGCCGAGCTCGCCGCCGGCATTGACGCCCGCCGATGTGCCGCCGCCTAAATCGGTCGCGATCGTGCCGGGCGGCGCATCGGGCGGTGCGCCGGACTCCGCTGCGATCGCCGCGTCGGAACGCCGGTCCCGGCGCGCCGCCACGCGCAGCGCGTAGCCTGCCCCCGGCGTCGCCCCGCCGATCGCGAACGCCACGGTGCTCCAGCCGATCGCGGGATCGCCGGAGCGCGCGAGGCCCGCGGCCCCGCGGAGCGACCTCCAGCCCAGGCCGGCCGCGACCGCGGCCGCGTCGAGCGCCGCGAGGCCGAACGGCCGGCCACCCAGGATCACGAGTTCCGGCGCCCGGCGTTCGGGGGCCAGCGCCTGGTCCAGCATCGACGCGGCGCCCATGACGAGCGGCTCGGGTGCGGCGGGCGCGAACTCCTGCGCCCGCGACCGCGTGGCGCCCAGCGTCAGGATCGCAAGGGCGACCACCACGCCCACGCGCGCCCGATGCTTCGCGACCTTCATCCTCGCACGGGCCCTCACGGCGCTACTCCGGTCACGCGCACCGCCTCCGACGCGCCCAGCGACTGTCCCGTCGCCGCATGCGCGTCCAATGCGAGCACGTACACCCCCGGCCCGAGCGCGGGATGCCAGCGGTATTGCCCGCGCGCCGGCGTCGCCTCCGGCGGAACGATCACCGCCACGCGGCGGCCCGCGAAGTCGTACGCGATCACCTCGAGGGCAGCGGCGGCCCACGGCAGCGACCACTCCAGTGTCGTCGCCGCGGCGGCGCCGGCCCGCCATCGCCGCGGCGCGGCCCGGAACGTCCGTGCGAGCGGCGGCAGCACGTGGGGCGCGGCGAGCGGCGTGCCCATGGGATCGGAGTCCGGTCCCCAGCGGCCGTCCGCGGCCCGCTCGACCGGCACCCCGTCCGGGATCCCCGTGGCGGAGTAGGGAACGGCCGCGCACGGCGTGCCGTCGCGCTCCCGGATCGTGACCACGTCCGCGATGCCGTTCGCGTCGTTCGCGTTGTTGAGCGCCGCCCACGGCGACACCGCGAATACCCGCGTGGAATCGGCGCCGGGGAACGCCGCCCGCCAGTGGACACGATCCTGAGCCACGACGGCATAGCCGCCGGGCGCGATCGGGGCCGCACCGCCGTGGATCGCGCCCTTGGCGCCGGCGCGGTCGCCGTACAGGAACGCCGCGGGATCGACGGGCTCGGACGTGCCGTTGCGCACCTCGACCCACTCACCTTCGCCGTGCGCGGGATGGAACTGGATCTCGGTGACCTCGAGCGGCCCCGCGCCGATGCGGACACGCAGCGAGTCCCGGTCGTCGGTGGAATCCTCGTCGCCGATCGCCGTCACGCGCGCGATCAACTCGCCGGCGCCGGCGGCGGGCGCCGGGAGCACGAGATCGATCACCAGCGTGTCTCCCCTCGCGAGCCGCGCGTCGATGTCGCGATCGAGCAGCGGCACGCCCTGGAACCCGAGCTGCACGCTCACGTCGCCGGGCGGGAACCCGAGCGCGCCGCGCGACACGAGCCGCGCGCGCACGCGCATCGCGGCACCGGGCTCCGGCTGCCCGGGCTCGATCGACAGCGAGCCCGCGATGACGGCGGCATCCCGGTCAGGCTGGTTCGCGCGCCCCGGCGACGGCGTCGCCGGGCGGAAGTCGGTGGCGTTCGAGCCGGTGCGCGCGGCGTCGGGGATGCGCGCGAGCGACAACCCCGACGCCGCGTCGTCCGCGGCCGTGCCGCAGGCGTATTCGGAGAACTCCTGAACTCCGTAGCCCACGACCTCGCTCACGCCGTCGGCCCACACCAGTCGCACCGCGTCGGGCCCGTTCTGCAGGTCGAGCGTGGCGATCACCGCCGGCGCCGGCTGCACGCGCGCGCCACCCACGACGAACCGCATGCCGGGCGCGATCGTGTCGCGCGCGGCGCCGGTCCAGCGCACGCTCCAGCGGCCGGGCGCCGAGCCGTCGCCGGCCTCGAGGCGCACGCCGGCGAGCGCGACCGGTGCGGCGCCCGCATTGAACAGCTCGACGAACTCGAGCCCCGAGTCGTCGCCGACGGCGTCGTAGAACACTTCAGAGATCAGCGGCCGGTCGGCCGCGCCACACTGGGCGAACACCGGCGCCGCGCCGGCGAGGCTGGAGGACAGCAACAGCGCCGCGGCCCGACACGTCGAGTCGAGTGACATCCCACTCCACCAGGGGGCGGAGTTTTCAGGCTTTAAGGCAGGCCGCGGCGCCTACGCCAGGCCCATTCCAGACTGAGCGCCCCGACTACCACGGCAAACACCCACGGCGATTCCCACAGCCGCAGCGATTCGGTGCTTGCCCGCCCGAGGCCGCGGGTCTCGAGCGTGCGCGCCCAGCCCGGCAGCCCGCGCGCGCGCGCCACCCGGCCACCCGACGCCCGCGCCAGCGACGCGAGCGACGCGCTGTCGGGCTGCGTGCGCGCGTCCTCGAGGCTCCAGCGGTCGACCGCGAGCTGGCTGGTGGCGCGGGCGAGTTCGCCGCCGCCGCGGCTCGCGCGCGCGGTCACCCGGTAGCGGCCCGGCGCGAGCGCATCCACGGCCGCCACGTAGCTGCCGGCGGTGCCGGGCACGAACGCGATCGCGCGCGCATGCCCCGACGCGTCGATCAGCTCGCCCTCCAGCGTGGCGCCGGCGACCGGCCGGAACGCGGCGTCCTGCAGCGTCGCGAACACGCGGACCGTCTCGCCCTGCGGCGTGAGCCAGTGTTCGGGGCGCACTCGCAACGGCTCGCCCTGCACCGGCTCGGCGAGCGTGTGCACAAGGCTGCGCCACAGCCGCCGGCCGCGCTCGGCGGACAGCTCGTCGGTGCCCGACAGCGACCAGCGCCATACGCCGGAGCCGTTCACGAGCAGCAGCTGCCCGCGGCCGATGCGGCGCACGAACAGCAGCGGCGGCCCCTGCCCCACGCTACGCACCAGCACGCGGTCGCCCGCGCCCGCGGCGATCGGCGCCACGTCGTCGAGCGGCGCCGCCGCCTGCCACGCGCGTTCGCCGCGCGCCGGGTCGTCGTCCCATTGCAGCACGTCACGCGCCTCGGGCGCCGGCTCGGGCGCACCCGCGCGCACCGCACCCGCGGGCCCGGGCGCCAGCGCGAGATCGCCGGTGAACGCGCCGCCCTGGTAGCGCAGCACGCCGGGCGCCGGGCCGCCGAACGCCAGCACCGCGCCGCCGTTCGCGACGAACCCGCGCAGCGCGGCATCGAAGCCGGGCGCCACGTCGCGCGGCGCGATCGCGTCGAGCACGACGACCGCCATGCCCCCCAGCACACCCGCCGACGGCGTGCCCGCGCGCGCGTGGTCGGGTGCCGTCCAGCCGCCCGGCGACCGCACCCAGGCGGTGACGGCGAGGCTCGAGTCCGCGGCGAGCGCCCGGCGCAGGAACGCGAAGTCCCAGTTGAGTCCGCCCGAGATCATCACCACGCCGAGCTTCGCCGGGGCGACCTCGACCGCCACCTGTCGTTCGTTGTTGCCAGCCGTGATCTCCCCCGCGAGCGAGTCGACGTGCGCCGTCCATAGCGCGAGCCCCGGGGCGGCCGGCGTGACGCGGAATTCCGCGATCGCCTCGGCGCCCGAGCCCGGCGACGTGACGGTCGCGCGGCCGAGCTCGCGATTCCCGTCGCGAAGTTGCACGCCGAATGCCACGCCACGCGGCTCGGTGGTGGTGACCCGCACCCGCACCGGCGTCTCACGGCCGACCTCCGCGGTCGCGGACGCGTCGATGCCGGTGATCGAGCGGTCGGAATCCTGCTCGCCGCCCACGAGCACGCCGTGCACCGGCAGCCCCAGCGAGCGCGCCGCCGCCGCCGGATCGGAACCGGCGTTCACGACGCCGTCGCTGACGACGACGACCGCGCTCGCGCGCTCGGCCGCCGGCGAGCGACCGAGTTCGTCGAGCGCATCCCCCAGCGCCGTCGCGCCGCGGCCGAGCGAATCACCGCCCGGGGCCCCGGGCGCGGCCGTGCCGCGTGGCGCCGCCGTCGGCTCGAGGTTGCCGAGTCGGCCCGCGAACGGCACCACCCGCACCGGGCCGTGCCACGCGCGCGACAGCTCCGCCGCCGCCGCCGCGGCGACCTGCGAACGGGGCGCGCCGCCGGCGGCCACCGGCAGGTCCATGCTGCGCGAGCGGTCGAGCAACACGAACAGCGTGCCCCCGCCGCCGTGCGCGCGCTCCAGCACCGGCTGGGCGAGCAGCCACAGCAGGACGCCCAGCGCGATCACCCGCAGCACGGGCAGTGCGCGCTTCGCGAGCGCCGGCAGCGGCGGCACCGCGAACCGGTAGGTCCAGACCCCGATCGCGACCAGCACCGCCGTCGCGAGCACGAACGGAATCCAGGGAATGTTGGGCGCGAGATGAATCGAGAGGTTCAACGGGGCTCGCTCGGTGGTTCAGGGCGGGGGACGATCGCGACTCGGGATGCCGGCCACGCGGCAGCGTCCGCGCACCGCCGCGACGCGAGCGTCGTGCCCCGGAACACTACGCTACCGGGCACCCCAACGCACGTCACCCACGACGCTGCCCGGCGCCTGCGCCTGACCGGTCATCACCTTGACGTTGTACCAGCCGAGCGCCACCACATGGGCCACGGTGGAGCCGATCAGCACTCCGATCGCGATCCGCGTGAGCGGGATCAGCGGCCCCGCCAGTGGAGTCGAACGCACGTGCAACAGCACCAGAAATCCGACCAGCGCGGACAACAGCACCCCGCTGAAGCGTCCGAACGACGTGGGGCGGATCTTGACCGGGCCGACGAACAGGTAGAGCCAGATGCCGCCCGCGATCAGCACGCCGTAGCGCAGCGCGGCCAGCGCGAACACCCACCACGGCAACAGGCCCGCCATCACCAGCCCCGCGAACATCGCGAAATTGAACACGATGTCGACCAGCGGATCGAGCACCGTGCCCATGCGCGTGACCTGGTTCCAGCGGCGCGCGATCCAGCCGTCGGCGATGTCGGTGACCGCGGCGATCACGAACGCGGCGAGCGCCAGCGCGAAGTGCCCGCGGCGCAGGAACAGCAGGATCCCCGGCACCAGCGACACCCGGAGCAGCGTGAACACCAGCGCCGCGTTGATCGCCGACAGCGGATAGCCGTCGCGGTCGCGCAGTCCGTCCACATAGCAGGTGACGAACGTGAACGACACGAGCACCCACAGTGCCGTATTCAGGAAGAACGCGTAGGCCAGCGAGCGGTCGTACACCACCGCCATCGCCGACGACACGAGGAACGCGGCGGTGAAGAATCCCAGCGCGACGCTCCAGATCGAACGCACGGCGCCCGGGTTCGCGATGATGTGGTCGCGGGTGCGCCCGGCGGTGCGGCGCAGGTAGCGAATCAGCGCCAGCGGCGTGAATCGCTCGCGTCTCAGCTCTTCGAGGTACTCCTCGACGAACATGGCGGCCTCCGGGACGGGCGCGGTCGCGGCCGCGCGGGCGGAGCATCCTTAAGGATTCGAGGCTCCAGCGGACGAGGATAGATGGGGGTGCGAGGGGGGCGCAACTGGTGGCCCGGCCGCATGGCGGTTTATGGTCGGACGACGCTTCGCCCCGCCGCCGTCCGCCCACAGGATCCAGCATGCAACCCATGGTCTCCCAGCCTCCCGAACGACAGCCCTGGAGCGTCACCTGCTACCGGTGGCTGGCCGGGGCGCTGGTGATCTCGACGGTGGCGCTGCACGTCGCGGCGATGGGCTCGCTGGGGGACACGCTGTGGGGCGTGCACATGTATCGATTCTTCCCCCCGGCGTTCCTGTGGGTCTCATGCCTGGCCCTGTGCGGCGTGGTGCTGGGAGTCGTGCGTTCGGGACGCTCCGCCGCCATCGAACCATCGCGCGCGTCCGGAGGCAGCGAGCCCGGGTTTCCGTGGGTCTGGGTGTCGATCGCGTCGGCGGTGTTCTTCGTGCTGTGCTGGGTGTTTCGCGAAGGCCACACGCTGCTGGGCGACGGCAATCCGCTCACGTCGAACCTCGCTCACGGCCAGCAGTTCCACGAGCGTGAACCGCTCACGCTGGTGGTGCACCACGCGTTCTATCTGCTGGCGCGTCCGCTGTTCCACGGCGCCGCCGGCGACCCCGCGGAAATGGCCCGCGACACCGTGGCGCTCAGCAGCGCGATCGCGGGGGCGCTGTTCGTGCCCGTCCTGTGGGGAATCGCGCGCGAGCTGGTCAGGGGTTCAGCCCTCGCCGGCGAGCTGCTCCCGGACCCCAGGGCGCGTGCGCTCGAATTCCTGGTGTTCTTCGTGCTGCTCGCGCAGGGCACCGTGCAGTTGTTCTTCGGCTACGTCGAGAACTACACGCTGTACACGTGGGCGATCGCGGCGTATGCGCTCGCGAGCCTCCGGTTCCTGAACGGCCGGGGCCGGCTGTGGGTGCCGGGCGCGCTGCTGACGCTGGCCATCGCGCTCCACCTCGCGGCCGCGGGGCTGCTGCCGTCGTTCGCACTCCTGGCGGCCGCATCGCTGTGGCATCCGGGCAGGCGGAAGACGACCCTCGTCGATCTCGGCATCACGGCCGTGGTGTTTGCCGGTGTCTCCCTGAGCCTGGCGTGGATCAGCCCGTGGTTTCACCTCGAGCAGATGATCGCGAGCCTCGTCGACGCGTTCAATTCGAAGAGCGGGAGCGGCTTCGCGCGCCCGACGCCACTGGACTTCCTGAACCAGCAGACGCTCATCGGCCCGCTGGGCGTGTTTCTGTTCGTGCCGGCGCTGGGAATTGCCGCGGCCGGCCGGGGGTTCCGCGGCGCGCGCGAATGGTTCGTCGCCGCGATGGGCATGGGGTATCTCGCGGAATCGCTCGTCGCAGGGGACTCGAACCTCGGCGTCGCCCGCAACTGGGACCTGCTGGCGCCGGCGGGACTGATGTTCACGCTGAGCGGCGTGGCGCTCGCCCTGAATGCCCCGTGGACCGTCGCCGCGCTCAAGCGCTGGCTGATTCTGCTGGTCCTTGTCTCGCTGTTCCACACGGTGCCGTGGATCGCCCTCAACGCTTCGTTCGATCGCTCGTTCGAGCGGTTCAAGACGCTGCCGCTGGGCCGCGGGCGAACCGAGGCGACGGTCGGGGACTGGTATCTGTCGAAGAGCCGCTACGACGAGGCCGGCGCCTGGTTCCGACGGTCGCTGACCGAGAACCCCGACAACAACGTGGCGGCGTTCGGCCTTGGCGTGGTCGCGATGCACCAGCACGAGTATGCGCTGGCCGGCGCGGCGTTCTGGTCGGCGCACAAGGTGCGTCCGACGATTCGCGCCTACCGGATCGGGCTGGTGGACGCCATGCTGCGGGGCAATCACCCGGATTGGGCCCAGGCGCAGCTCGATACCCTGCTGCTGGACGACCCGCGCGCCGCCGGGTTCTGGGCGGTGTCGTCGATCGCCTGGCTGGGCATGGGCGACCGCGACCGCTCCCGCGCCGCCCTGGCGACGGCCGACCAACTCGCCCCCGGCGACACCACGCTGGCCACGCTGCGGGACCATCTCGCGCGGCCGGATGGCTATGTGATCGCGATGCGGACCGACCTGTCCGTGATCCTGTCGTATTGATCCGAAGTCATCTGCTGCCACGCGCCGGCGCAGTGACGTCCAGGAATTCGGCCAATTGTGATTCGGCAACGCCTCCGGCGCCACAATCGTGGGAGGCTCCATACGCGCCACACGTGCCATAGCAACGAGGCCAGGGCGACTGCAACCAGAACGCCCGCAATTAGCAGCACCATGAAGTATGGCGCCGGGAGCTCGCTGAGTCGTTCGAGGCTATTCGTCATGAAGGAGTGCACTGGGACTCTCACAGCCCGGGGCGAATTGCTCCACTGGATGCTCCAACCGTCCCCGGGGACGGTTGATCGATACGCAGGAGCGGGGTCGAGCGAACCGGAAATACGAACTCGCTGCTAGGGACGAACGGCCTCCTCCGCGAGGCGGCCGGCGGACGGATTCGGATGGATGGTGAAGCCGAACATGAACAGGGCAACCACGACGCTCGCGGAGTGGGATGCGAACACCGCGCTCGCCCTCAGCCCGAGCACGATGCCCACGGGCCCGGGATTCGGGATCAGGCGGACTCCCGTGGCCGCGCCGACGGCCATTCCAAACACCGTTCGCTCGTCCATGACGGGGCCGAACCCATCCGTCTGAACGCTCGGCGTGATCGCCCCGACACCGACGCCACCTTGAAGGTACGCGGCGGTCCACGGTCCACCGCGACTGCGGCCGACTCCCAGCAGCACCGCGGCGTGCGACGCGTTGACGAAACGCGCCTCGGGTATTGCCACATCCACGCCGGGGCCTGCCACGTCACCGAACAAGATCCGCTCGCGCCCAGGCCGGTAGCGCCACGCCAGATCGAGCGATGCGATGCCGCCGAATCCGCCACCGGTATACGAGTAGTGGTGGGCGCTCCCCATACCGATCCCGCCCGTGACCCGCATGGCAAACGGAAACTCCGCCCGCGCCACGCCCGCTGCGCCGCACGCCAGCGCGACGACGCACCCGAGCAGGATGCAGGCTCGACACACCGCCCTCACCGGGATTTTGAACACGGAGTCCCCGCGCGCCGCACCCCATTCACGTTCGGTACGGCGTCGCAGGTCCCCCTCCGTTCGTTCAGCGCTGGTCGCTGGTCGCCGTCTTGCCGCGCACGGCGGCCTGCGCCGCGGCGAGCCGGGCGATCGGCACCCGGAACGGCGACGCCGACACGTAGTCCAGGTTCGCCGTGTGGCAGAACTCGACGCTGGCGGGATCGCCGCCGTGCTCGCCGCAGATCCCCACCTTGAGCTTCGCGCGCGTCGCGCGGCCGCGCTCGACCGCCCACGTCATCAACTCGCCCACACCCTCGGTGTCGAGCGACACGAACGGATCCTGCGCCAGGATCCCGCGCGCCACGTACTCGGGCAGGAACTTGCCCGCGTCATCGCGCGAGAAGCCGTAGGCCATCTGCGTCAGGTCGTTGGTGCCGAACGAGAAGAACTCGGCCTGCTCGGCGATGCGGCCGGCGGTCACGGCGGCGCGCGGCACCTCGATCATGGTGCCGACCATGTACTCGATCCGGAGCTTTTTCGCGGTCATCACCTCATCCGCGACCCGACGCACCAGCGCGGCCTGGTCGCTCAACTCGGCGACCGTGCCCACCAGCGGAATCATGATCTCGGGCAGCACCTTGACGCCCTTCGCCGTGGCCTCGCACGCGGCCTCGAAGATCGCGCGCGCCTGCATCTCGGTGATCTCGGGATACGTGATGCCGAGCCGGCAGCCGCGGTGGCCGAGCATCGGGTTGAACTCGTGCAGTTCCTCCACGCGCTGGAGGATGCCGGGCAGGCCCTTGCGGAGCTGGCCGACGGGCAGCCGGTAGTGCTTCGACATCTCGCGCTTCTGCGCGGCGGTCGCGTGCGGCAACCGCGCCAGGTCCACCATCAGGTCTTCGCGCTTGGGCAGGAACTCGTGCAGCGGCGGATCGAGCGTGCGGATCGTCACCGGGAAGCCGTCCATCGCCAGGAACAGGCCGCGGAAGTCGGCGCGCTGCATCGGCAGCAGCTTCGCGAGCGCGCCCCGATAGAGCTTCATCGGCCCGGCCAACTCCCGGCGCAACGCCGCGAGCTCCGGCTTGAGGCGCTTCGCCTCGGCCGGCGTGGCGCCGTCGAGCGCCTTCCCGCGCTCCGCCAGCTTCGCCTCGAGCGCCTTCACCTCGGGCGCGGCCATGATCATCTGCACCACGAACGGCAGCCGCTTCTCGTCGAAGAACATGTGCTCGGTGCGGCACAGCCCGATGCCCTCGGCGCCGAACTCGCGCGCCTTGATCGCGTCGCGCGGCACGTCGGAGTTCGACCGCACCTTGAGCCTGCGGAACTTGTCGGCCATCGTCATGAACTCGCCGAACTCGCCGCTCACGACGGCGTCGATGGTCGGAACCTGCCCCAGCATCACGCGGCCCGTGGAGCCGTCGAGCGTCACCCACTCGCCCTCGCGGATCACGCGCCCGCTGATCGTCATGGTGCGGGCCTTGTCGTCCACGCGAATCGTGGCCGCGCCCGACACGCACGGCTTGCCCATGCCGCGGGCGACGACGGCCGCGTGGCTCGTCATGCCGCCGGTGGCGGTGAGGATGCCCTGCGCCGCGTCCATGCCGTGGATGTCGTCGGGCGTGGTCTCCTTGCGCACCAGGATCACCTTGTCCTTGTTCTTCCCGCGCTCGGCCGCGGTGTCGGCATCGAACACCACCTGGCCGACCGCGGCGCCGGGAGACGCCGCGAGCCCGGTCGCGATCACCGTGGTCTTCGCCTTCGGGTCGAGACGCGGATGCAGCAGCTGATCGAGCGACGCCGGCTCCACGCGCATCACCGCCTCCTCGGGCGTGATCAGCTTCTCCTTCACCATGTCGACCGCGATCTTGACCGCGGCCTGTGCGGTGCGCTTGCCGTTGCGCGTCTGGAGCAGGAACAGCCTGCCGTCCTGGATCGTGAACTCGAAGTCCTGCACGTCGCGGTAGTGGCGCTCGAGCCGGGACGTGATCTCGCGCAGCTGGCGGAAGACGTCCGGCATGTCCTGCTGGAGCTTGTCGATCGGCTCCGGCGTGCGCACGCCCGCCACCACGTCCTCGCCCTGGGCGTTGATGAGGTATTCGCCGTAGAACTGCTTCTCGCCGGTGGACGGATTGCGCGTGAATCCCACGCCGGTGCCCGACGTGTCGCCGAGATTGCCGAACACCATCGCCTGCACGTTGACCGCGGTGCCGATGTCGTCGGGAATGTGGTTCTGGCGGCGGTAGTACACCGCGCGATCGTTGTTCCAGGACCGGAACACCGCGTCGCGCGCGAGTGCCAGCTGCTCCTGCGGATCCTGGGGGAAGTCCTGGGACGCGCGCTGGCGCACCACCGTCTTGTACCGGCGCACCAGCTCCTGCAGATCCTGGGCGGTGAGATCGGTGTCGAGCTTCGCCTTGCGCTGGCGCTTGAGCGCGTCGATCAGGTCCTCGAACTCGTGCTTCTCGAACTCGAGCACCACCGACGAGAACATCTGGATGAAGCGCCGGTAGCAGTCCCACGCGAACCGCGGATTCCCGGTGCGACGCGCGAGGCCCTCGACGGAGCCGTCGTTCAGGCCCAGATTGAGGACGGTGTCCATCATTCCCGGCATCGAGAACTTGGCGCCGGAGCGCACCGACACCAGCAGGGGATCCTCGGCGTCCCCGAGCCGTTTGCCCATGATGCGCTCGAGCCGCGACAGCGCGTCGAACTGTTGCGACTTGAAGTCGGCGGGCAGCGTGCGCCCGTGGGCGTAGTACCAGCGGCACACTTCGGTCGTGATCGTGAATCCCGGCGGCACCGGGACGCCGGCGTTCGTCATCTCGGCGAGCCCCGCGCCCTTGCCGCCCAGCAGATCCTTCATGCCGGTGTTGCCCTCGGCGCGGCCATCGTCGCCGAAGAAGTACGTCCACCGCGTGGCCGGCGGCGCCGCGGCGCGGTCGGATTCCAACGAACGGGTCTGGGTCACGAAATCGACTCCTCGAAGCAGGGGAAAGACTCCCGCGGGATCTTCATTGTCCGGCGGGTCTCTGAAACATGGTTTCCGCGACGCCGCTGTTGAACCGAACGGTCTTCACCTCGAGATCCATCACCGTCTCGCCGTTCAACTGCCGCACCTCGTGATAGGGCCATAGAATGCCACCAACCGTCTGGAAATCCGAGAATTTGCGCCGCGCCAGCAGGCCCTGGCCGTTGCCGCCCTGATCGAAGGCGATCAGCCGGAACGTCACCGGGTGCACGTAGAGCGTGCGCGATGCACGGCCCGGCGTCTCGACCATCAGCACGCGGGCGTCGATCGAATCGATCTTCCCGCGGCCGCGTTCCCACACCACCGACCTCGGATCGGCCGCCGCCAGCAGCAGATGGTGGAGATCCGACGAGAACCCCGACTTGAGCGCCTCAACGTTGGGACCGGCCATGAACCTGGCCACGGTGTCGGCGCCGGTCAGCTGCCAGCCCTCGTTGCCGGCGAGCGTCTGGCGGGTGGCGACACCGCCGAGCTCGGTCACGAACACCATGCGATCGGGCTCGCGGCGGAGCTGCACGAAGTTGCCCTCGAGCTGCTGGCTCCCGATGTTCATGGAGACGATGGACTCGACATGCGAATCGCGGATGGCGCGCAGCTTCGCGAGCCCGCCGTGGGCGGCGACCATGCGCAGCGCGAGCGCCCGTCCCCGGGTGCGCTGGGCCAGGGTCGGCTTCGCCAGCGGGGCCGGCGCGGGCGGGGCCGGCGGCGTGGCGGAGGAGTCGGGATTCACGGCGCGGATCACTTCGACGGCGCCCATGGATTCGAGCTGGGGACGCAGCTCCGCCGCCGGCCCCACCACCACGACCGTGGCGTGCGACGGATCGAGCCAGCGCCCCGCGGCCGTGGCCAGCGACGCCGGCGTGACCGCGGCGATCCGGGAGTCGAAGCGGTCGAAGTAGTCCGAGCCGCCGCCGCTGAAGTCGGCGGACAGCCAGCTCGAGGTCCACGACGCCAGCGTCTCGAGCGACAACGGGAACGCGTTCCGCAGCATGTGCTGCGCCCCCGTGAGCTCGTTCGCCGGCACCGGTGTCGCGAGCCGGCGCAGGCCGTCGAACAACCCGCGCACCGCGGCGCCCGTGGAATCGGACGGCGCGTTCAGCGCGATCGTGAACAGCCCCGCTCCCGCGAGCGGCACGTAACTGGCGCGCGCGTCGCGGCCGAACACGCCGGCGCCGGGCCCGGCGTCGTACAGCGCCCGCGCCGCGAGCAGCGCGGGCTCGTCGGCGGCGTTGCGGGCGGGCGCCGCGAACCCGATGCGGACCTCGGCGCGCGTGCCGGGCCGGTCCATGATGCGAATTCGCGGCGGCGTTCCCGCGCCGGGGGCGGGCGGCACCGCCGGCAGGTCGCCATGGCCGCTCCACTGCCCGAACACCTCCTCGGCAACCGCGAACGCGCGCTCGGGCGTGATGTCGCCGGCGATCGCGAGCACCGCGTGATCCGGGCGATAGCGGTCGCTCCAGAACGACCGGATGCGATCGACGTCGAGCCCGGCGATCTCGCCCCACGCGCCCTGCGGGGCGCGGGCATAGGGATGCGTCCCGAACGTCGCGCGCCATAGCTGGTCGTCCGCGAGCTGCGACGGGGCCTGCTGCTGCTGGGCGAGCTGGCGGAGCGCCTGCGTCTTCACCCGCTGCAGCTGGTCCTTGTCGAACAACGGATACAGCACCGCGTCCCCGAGCAGCTGCATGCCCAGCTCGAAGTCACGCGACAGGAACACGCCGTTCTCGGTGATGTAGTCACGCCCGACGTTCGAGGTGAGGCTGCCGCCCGTGGCATCGACGTCGGCGGAGAACGTGACTGGATCGCGCGACGTGGTGCCGGACCGCAGCAGCTCGGCGGTGACGTAGGCGACGCCCTCGGCGCCCGCCGGTTCGGCGGTGAGGCCGGCCGGCACCAGCAGCTGGAGCTGCACCATCTCGAGGCGCGGGCTCGGGAACACCGCCACCCGCAGCCCGTTGCCGAGCGTGCGCTGGACCGGGGCCGGCAGCACGGGCGGGGCCGCCACCGCCGCGAACCCCGGAGCGGCCGCGCAGGCAAGCGCCACGAACAGTACCGCGAACGCGCCCGCAACCCCGGGCGCCATGAATCGTGTCGTCGTCATCGTGCATCCCCTCCCGTCGCGCTCGAGGGCCGTGCGCTCCCGGCCGGCAGCATCCACACCACACAGCGTGCCTGGCTCGTGAGCACGTGCGACGCGGCCGCCTGCAGATCCGCGACGGTCAGGTTGCGAATCGCATCCTGCCGGCGGCGGGCGGCCTGCGCGTCGTGATCGATGAGCAGCGACGTGCCGAGCGCCCGCGCCTGCCCGCGCACGGTCTGCTGCTCGGTGAGCCAGTCGAGCTCCCATTCCTTCTTCACGCGGTCCAGCTCGTCGGACGTCACGGGATCGCTCGCGAGCAGTTCCACGGCGCGGGCGAGGCTCGCCTCGGCCACCACCGAATCCGACTTCGTCCGCACCAGCGCCAGGGCGTAGAACAGCGACCCGTCCTCGCGGGGGTCGAAGCCGGCGCGCGCCTGGGAGAACACCGGGTTCGACGACAGGTCGCGCGACAGCCGGCCCTGGTTGCCGGAGCCCAGCACCCGCGCCAGCAGCTCGAGCGACGCGTTGCCGGGATCCGCGGCGGCGGGCGCGCGCCAGCCCATCAGCACCATCGGCGAACGCAGTGCCGCGCGATCGGTGGCGCGTCTGCCGGCCGGCGGCGGCGGCGCCGGCGGGGCGGGCGGCGTGCCGCGCTTGGGCAGGCCTTCGAACCGGGTGCGGATCGCCGCCAGCGTGGACTTGGGATCGAACCGTCCCACGACGGTGAGCACGGCGTTGCCGGGCGCGTAGCGATCGCGCGCGTACGCCTGCGCGTCACCGAGAGTGATGCGCGTCAGGTCGTCCTCGGAGCCGATCACCGGACGCCCGTAGCCGTTCCCGGGGAATGCCAGCGCATACAGCCGCTCGAGCGCGCGCCCCAGCGGATTGGTGCCGAGGGACACGCGCCGCTCGCGGATCACGAACGAGCGTTCGGCCTCGAGATCGGCGGCGGTGAAGTGCAGCCCGGCGAGCCGCTCGGCATCGAGTTGCAGCGCGAGATCGATCGCCGCGGGTGGCACGGTGGCGTAAAGGCTCGTGAAATCGGGCGTCGTGTAGGTGTTCGCGACGCCGCCTTCGGCCTGGATCCTGCGGCGATAGTCGCCGGCACGAGTATCGCCGGCGCGGAACAGCAGCCGCTCGATCACGTGCGTGATGCCGGAGCGGCCGGGCGGTTCCACGCGGGAACCGGTGTCGAACCATAGCGCCACGTCGGCGGCACGCGCGTCGGAATCGGGCGCCAGCACCACTCTGAGGCCGTTGCGCAGCGTGCTCGTCTCCACCGCGGGCGCAGCGGCGAGTACCGCCGTGGCGCCGGCGATCAGGAACATCGATGTGAATATCAGCCGCTTCATCCTCGGTCCTTTCCAGACAACGTGCCGTGGGCGCAGTTTTGAGCATGGCCACCGGCGATTTCGCAGGCGAGGGGCCCGCATCCATACAGCGTGCTACCGCAGAAACACCACGCGTGCCGCGGCGACATCGCCGCCCGCGGCAATCGCGATCCAGTACAGGCCGGGCGCCAGAGCCCGGCCGCCATCCGAGTGGCCATCCCAGTCCACGGTCTGCGGCGGTCCGGGAACCAGCGTGTCCGACCATAGGGTCGTGATCGCCCGGCCCGTCGTGTCCAGCACCCGCACGCGCGCGTGGACCGCACCGCCCGAGCGGAGCAGGAACGTCGCCTGCGTGCGGTCGCCCAGGCGCAACGGGCGCGCGCCGCTGAGGCCGATCGCCACCCGGCCGTGCCCCGCCAGACGCAGCGGCGCCGGCAGCCCGGCCGCCAGCCGTCCATTCGGGATGCCGTAGCCGATGTCGTTGTCGGGCGTCGCGGCGCGCGATGCGGTGGCGCGCAGCGCGCGGATCACGTCGCGCGGCGTCCACGCCGGCCGCGCCTGCAGCAGGCACGCGGCGAGTCCGGCGACGAGCGGCGCCGCGAGCGAGGTGCCGCTGTTGGAGGAATAGTCGAGCGGATCGCCGCTGGTTCCCACCACCGGCACCGAAACCCCCGGCGCCGACAGGTCGGGTTTGATCCGGCCGTCGAACGTCGGCCCGTGCGACGAGAACCCGGCCGGCGTCCCGTCCGCGCGCACCGCACCCACCGCGATCAGGCTGTCCCCGTCGGCGTCGGCCGGCGCGAGCACGTGGAGCCATTGCGTCTGGCCTTCGTTGCCGGCGGCGTTCACGACCAGGATGCCCTTGGCGGCGGCGATCTCGGCCGCGCGGGTGATCTCCGTGGTGTGGCCGTCGAGGTCGGAGTAGCTGTAGCTCGTGTTCGTCGAGTCGTCGACGAACGTCGAGTAGCCGAGCGACGACGAGATCACGTCGGCGCCGAGGCTGTCCGCCCATTCCGCGGCCACCGACCAGTTCAGCATCTCGACGGGTTTCTCGATCGAGTCCACCTCGGTGCGCGCGAGCGCGTAGTCGGCGCCCGGCGCGGCCCCCACGTAGCGGCCCGGCAGGTTGGCCGCGAGGCAGCCCATCACGATCGTGCCGTGCCGCTCGCCGAATCGCGTGGGGCCGGTGACGATCGTGTCGCCGTCGACGAAATCGCGCAGGTGGCCGGGCGCATACGACCGGCCGGCCAGCGCCTCGTCGATGTCGAAGTCGGTGAAGCCGTCGTCGAGGATCGCGATCAGCACGCCCTGGCCTGTGTAGCTGCTGTCGTGCAGCGCGGGCACCGCGATCTGCTGGAGCACGCCCTCGAGCAGGCCGTGATCGAGCGCCGTGGCGCCCGCGGACGACGCGGGCGTGGTGCGCGGGCCCCCGAACGGCGCGCCGGAACCTGCGGCGTCCGCCGGCAGCCGGGAGCCGGCGTCCATGGAGGACGACTGCCCCCCAAACGTGACGCGCGCGCGCTCGACCGGGCTCACGCGCAGGACGAACGGCTGGCGCGCCAGTTCGAGGAGTCCCGCGGCGGGCACGCGGACGGCCGCACGATTCATCCACCGCGACACCGCCCGCGGCTCGAGCCCCAGGGCCCGCAGCGCCTTCAGATAGCCGGCCGCGACCGGCACGTCGAGCTCGTCGACCAGCGGCGTCACGTGCGCACGCAGGCGGCGCGCCCGCGACCGGGGCGTGAGCGCCGTGGCCGCGGCCGCGAGCGCCTGCGGCCGCCCGGCCATGGTGAAGCCCTTGTCCGGGAACGTCACCCACACGCTCACCCGTTCCGGTCCTGCCGCCGCGGCGCGCACCGCGAGCCGCGGGTCCAGCGTGCCCGCCGCGGCCGGGAGCGCGGCCAGCAGCAGCGCCCCGGTCAGTATCGCGCGCCGCATCACGGCCGGGTTCCCGCCGGCGTGCCCGTCGCCTGCGGAACACCGGGCGCCGGCGCCGGTTCGGGCGCTCCCGCCATGCGGCCGTGGTCGCCGGGCGCGCCGTCGCCGCCGGCTTCGCCGATGCGGGCTTCCACGCGTCCCACCACGGTGCCCGCGTAGTTGGTGACGACCGGACGCCCGTCCGCCGCCAGCTCGTCACGCTCCGCCGGCTCCAGCAGACCGAGCCGTTCGAGCCAGGCGATCGTGGCGGGGCCGGTGCCGCGGGCGTTGCCGTCCTCGCACTTCACCGCCACCCCGAGTCCGCGCGACGGAATCGCCAGGCACTCGAGGCCCTCGGCGCCGCCCTTCGCCACGACGCGCCCGTGCGTCGCCTGGGTGATGCGCGTGCCGAGCCGGCCCTCGCCGCCCACCATGAGCGGATGCGCCGCCATCGCGTCGCGGATGCGGGCCAGCGCGCGCGCGCGGTCGTCACCGTCCGCGCGCGCCACGGCCAGCCGGGCGTACGCGCGGGCCATCGCGGCGAGCGGCAGTCCGAACACGCTCACCCCGCACCCATCCACCCCGACGAGCAGCGAGGCCGGATCGAGGCCGCACACCTCCGCCACCGTGCGGCGCATGAGCTGCTGGAGCGAGTGTTCGGGTTGTTCGTAGCCGTGCAGCGGCCAGCCTTCGGATTTCGCGAGGCACAGCATGCCCGCGTGCTTGCCGGAGCAGTTGTTCCACACCGGGGTGCGCAGCTCGGGCCGCTCCGCCAGCAGCGCGCGCGACGTAAGGTCGAGCGGCTCGTGGTAGGCGCACGCCAGGTCCTGCTCGGTGCACCCGATGCGCTGCAGGATGCCGCGCACGAGCGCAATGTGCGCGGCGCTGCCGGTGTGGGACGCCGTCATCACCGCGAGTTGCTCGTCCGACCAGCCCCAGCGCTTCGCGTGGCCGCGCTCGACCAGCGGCAGCAGCTGGAACGGTTTCGCCGCCGACCGGAACGTGGTGACGAGTCCGGCCTCGGGGGTGGCCAGGACCAGGGAGCCATCCGGCGCGCACGCCACCGCCTGGACGCGATGCCGGGACTCGGGGGTCGCGCCCCGCCACACCACGACTTCCACGAGAACACGCATGCGAGGTGCGCGAAGCGACGGGCCCGCCACGGTGAGCGGGGCCGTCGTCAGCGGATTACGACGAACCGGTCCTGGAACGTGAACGTGCTGGATTCGACACGGTACATGTAGATCCCGGACGCGACGTCGCGGCCATTCTGGTTCTTGAGGTCCCAGCGCGCGAAGTCGCGCACCGGATCGAGGTGCTCGAGCTTCGCGACCAGATCGCCGGACACCGTGTAGATCTTGATCGTGGCGCGGGCCGGCAGGTTGATGAAGTGCAGCTCGGCCTGGTTCTGATCCCACGCCTCGCGGGCCCGGAACGGGTTCGGCACCACCGCCACCCGCTCGAGATTCGCCGTCGGGCCGGCCGTCGGCTCGACCGGAAACGGTGTGAGGTTCTCGAGGCGGTTGTTGAGGTTGGGACAGCTACGCGGGTCGCCCGGCGTGCCGCAGTGCGCGTAGCGTTCCGCGAGCGTCCCCGTGACGAGCGTGTCCGGCACGAACATCTCGTCGTAGGTCGCGTCGAGGTTCGTGTTCTTGAGTTCGTAGGTGATCGAGTACCAGGTCTTGAACCCGTCGTGCGGACCGGGCGGCGCGACGAGCCTGAACACCGAGTCGCCCCGGCTGAGACAGCGCCCGAACCGGTCGAGCAACCGGCAATCCTTGACGTAGTTCCCGTCGGAGTCGGGATCGACGAACGTGACCACGCTGTCGCCCACCACCTGTCCGTTGCAGCGGAACGCCAGCGGCGTGGGCGTCCCCGCCGCCGTGTCGACGTCGGAGAAATTCCACGTGCGCTCGTCGCCCTGCTGCCGTGAGAACCGGCGGATCAGCACCATCTGCGTGGTGTCCGGGAAGTCCTGCACGCGGTAGATCCGATACCCGCCGAAGTCCTTCCGCGCCTCGGCAACACGGTCGCGCAGGAACCGCACGCTGATCGTGCGCGGCTGCTCGCGGATGCTGTCCGGCAGCGGCCCCAGGAACGATCCCACGCAGCGGCGGGGACGCACCAGGCTCGAGTCCTGATACGCACCCGGAAACGCGCACACCGGGATGCGCGGGAATACCGGCCGCGGCAGTCCCTGCGACGCGAAGTTGAAATCGCAGCCCGGCGTCTGGCCGGTCTGGGCGTGCGCGCTGGAAACGATCGCGCCCACGGCCAGCACGACCCCGGCACAGGTGACGAGCACCTGTGCCGCGGCCGTGAACGTCGAGCGAAATCCGTGACGCTTGAGGTTTCGAGTCATGCGATCAGTCTCGCGGGATCTGGGGTGACCGTGGATGCGGCAACGCGAGCGGTTTCGTGCGGATCGCGGCGGACGGGAGCTTCGAAACCGCCTTTGCCGGAGCCATCCGGCGCAGGTTCGCACGCGCCGGCATCAGGGTGGGGTGCTTCACGAGTCCCCAGATGTTCTGGCACACGTAGTCCACGAGCTGCTGCACCTGGGGACGCTTGAAGAAGTAGACCGGGAACCCGCTCATGATGAACTTCGTGTTCTGAGGCGCGGGGCCGTGATAGTAGGTCATGACCGGGAACGCCGGATTGGCCCGCGGATCGATCCCCGACCCCGGGAAGTCGCCCGGGTCCGGCAACGTCGCGGCGGACACGCGGTACAGCGTGTCGAGCGTGGACTCGATGTCCTCGATGTCGGGGTCCGGATTGATGTCCTCCTGCACGAAGTTCGGCTGCTGCAGGAATTCGACGGACTCCGTCGTGATGTAGAGGTTGCCGGTGCTGCGCGTCGGCGCCTCGAGCTCGATGGGGTCCGTATCGGGCGCCTTGGGTTCCAGCATGTCGGGAAGCCCCGCATAGTCCGGGCGGTCGCGGAACCGCCCCGTGGCCTTCGTGATCCTCATCGCCGGTCGCGCGACCCGGAACTCCGACTGCCAGTGGGCGACGTCGTACATGAAGCGTCCCGGACCCAGTTCGTGACGGGGACTCGAGAACGAATACGTTTTGGTCGGCTGGTCGTTGCTGGGATCGTTGAAGGGATCGGATATGGCATAGCCCGCGCCGCCGCCCGCGAGCCACACCTGGCCGCCCTGCTTCACGTAGGCCGCGAGCGTGTTGACGCGGCCCGGGCCCCCCATGTACCGCAGCGCGTCCATCGGGCCGACGAGGTCGGTGCCGGGCTTGACGAGCGCGGCGCCGAGACCATCCGTCATCCACAGGATGTGCGCGTAGTGGCCGAGGATGGACAGGTGGACCGTGAGGTCGGCCCTGCCGATCCGGGTGCCGATCGTATCGGGCATGTAGGCCCGCGACGAGTCGCCATAGCCGGAGAACACGCCGGGCAGCGTGGGCATCAGGCCGGGTGGATAACAGCTCCACGGCTGATTGCCGCGCGCCACGAAGAACGTGTCCATCTCGGAACGAGTGGGCCAGGGCCCGGTCGGCAGGTCCATGCAGCTCTGCCCGGTGGACCGCGTGTCGACGCGAAGCCGGGTGTCGTCCACCAGCAGCAGTGGCTTCTCGAGCTTGGACTCGACGACCGTCATGCGCAGGATGCCGAGACTCTTGAGCCCGTTGTTGTCCTCGGCCTCGACGAAGAAGAAGTGGGTCTCACCGCCTCGGAACGGCCCCACCGTGGCCGACATCACGTTCGACTGGGTACTCCAGTGCTGGATGTCGGTCAGCTCGTTCGTCCGCGGCGTGTTGTCGAACACGTTCTCGATGTCGAGTCCCCAGCGGAAGCCGATGATGTCGGCGCCCTCGGGTGGCTCGGCGGACCAGTTCACCGTGATGAACTGTTTCGAGGGCACCTCGAGCTTGACCTGGGCGGCGTCGCTCAGGTTGTAGCTGCCGTTCTTGTAGGAGAAGTTGAAGAACTCGTTGAACATCGTGATCTTCGGCCCCAGCACGCCCGCGAACCCCACCTGCAGCTTGATCATGTTCGAGGTGAAGTCGAACAGTGGCGAGTAGGCGCCGGCCTCGTCGAATGCGATCACCACGAATACGTAGAGATTGCCCGGCGTCAGGTTCGTGAACTGCACCTGCGTGGTCTCGGCGCTGGTCGAATCCCAGCCCGCCCAGGGGCCGAGCGGATGGTCCTGGTAGTAGCGGCGCAGCGAGTCGGGGTTGAAGATCGCGAGATCGCGCGGGAACTCCGAGGACTGGCTGAGCAGGATGTACTTGTACTTGACCGGTTTGGTGGTGAACACGCCGTCCGGGTCCTCGCCGGTCCACGAAATCCGCACGGACGGGGTGACGAACGCCTTGTACGCGCCCGTAGCCGGATTCGTGATGCGCACCGATGGCGCGACCGTGTACGAATAGAACGCGCGGGCGACGTACGGCCCCGCGAGCCCCTTGTCGTCGACCGCCTTGATCAGGAAGATGTGGAAGTCACGGCCCAGCAGCCGGCCGCCCGCGTCCCGGAGCGGCTCCTTCGACTTGAAGAACAGCCGCTGTTCATTCGCGGTGGTGTTCACCCAGGCCGTGTCCTCGCCCGGATGCAGGTTCTGCGGATCGATCGTGTAGAGGAAGTGATCGACGCGGCCGTCGGGATCGAACCCGACCCAGTCCACCGTGTACGAGTAGTAGTAGAGCCCCGACGTGTCGACCGGGGCCGAGGTGAGCCGGACTTCGGGAGCCCGATTCGCCTGCTGTAGAAGGGACATCGGCTTCTTGCTGCATCCAAACGCCAGCACGACCGCGGCCAGCCCCAGACCGATCCGGAGCAGTTGCTTCGAGTGTGGGAATTTCATCACCGTGAACTCCTGCCCGTTATGGAACCAGGTCCCGGTCGTGGACCTTGTATCTGTGACGTGGCTCCCGCCGGCGCGGACGGCGGCGGAACCCGGAAATGAATCGCGTTGGCGCCCGCGAAGTTGATGCAGCGGCCCGAACCCTGCGCCAGTTCGCAATCGGCGCAGTCGCACAGCTCGATCTCGGCGTATACGTCCTGCCCGGCGAAGTACGACGGCACCGACACCGTGATCGCCGGACTGCTCGAACGGAACGCCCCCGGCGGGGCGAACGTGGTGTCCCGGCCGTCGAGATTCGTGCCGCGCAGCGTCACCGTCCAGCGGAGCACCGTAGTCACCGACGGACCGCCCGGATTCGGCCGGTTCCGCGGGTCGAGGTCGAATGGGTCGTCGTCCGACGCGAACAGGTTGAACTTGATGTTGTCCCGGCTGAAGAACGTGGTGTCGGGCCGTGGCACGAACCCGGGCTGATTGAAGTTGAGCCGCGGGGGCTTGTCGACGAAGAACGTGATCACATGCGTGCGCAGCGCCGGATCGGTGCCGAACAGCACGGTCTTCCGGGGATCGAGGATGCGCTTGTCGAGCGCGCCGTCGCCATCCACCGACTTGAGCGTGATGAACACCTGGGCCGCCTGCTGCGTGTTGATATAGGCGCCCATCACCGGATTGCGATCGACACGCGCCGCGTCGAATACCGGCGCGAGACCCGACAGCGGCGGCGCGACCAGGCTGCTGAACGGGGTGACGAGGAAGCTGAACAGATACTGGAACCCGATCGGGGAGCCGTTCGGCGGCCCGGGCCGGACCACCCTGGCCGGGCCCGTGACGAACTGCGTGTCGGACAGCGCCGGCTCATTCGTCTTCACCGCCACGTTATACGGGGAATCCACGTCCAGACCACCGGCGTGGAAGATCACCCACGAGTTCAGGTTGACCGTGTCGCCCTCGGTATGGATGTAGATCTTGTCCTTGTAGATCTCGTAGAACGTGGGCTGATAGGGGCGTTCGGCTGGCAGCTTCACGAGCGAGTCGGAACTGAGCATCGTGCCCCTGAGCTGCGGCGTGGCGCGCAGCGTGGCGCTCGACATGTCCGGCAGCGTCAGCGAGCGTTCGTGCGTGACGGGATTGGGGGGGCCGAACAGGTTCGGATCGGGGCCGGCGAACCAAGTGTCGGGGCTGTAGTTCATCTGGAACCGGCGGTTCGTCGACTGGGATCCGCCGGCCTGATCCAGCACCTTGAGCGTGAACACCTTGAGTCCGGGGGCCACGGCGCCGGCCAGATAGGACTTCGAGGTGGATTCCGCCGGGGCCTCGATGAAGTTCTGTTCGTCCAGCTTGTAGCGGTAGCCCGTCACGTAGGTGCCCGCAATCGTCGGTTCGCCGCGCCATTTGATGGTCAACCCGGAAACCGAAGGGACCGTGTCCTGGGGAGCCTTGGCCTGGTTGTCGAACGTCAGCGAGTCATGCACGAAGACCGTGGTGTCCTTGGAGACCAAGGTTCCGTTCCCCAGTTCGCGGTAGATCCTGCCGAGAGCCTTGAGCTCGAAGATGTAGGGATCCGGCGGGAAGCGATCGAGCGCATTGAAGATGAACCGGGCCGGCGTCGGATCCGGTTTGCCCTTGTCGTCCACGGCATAGATGAAGAACGCGTGCTGGCGATCGGCACGGAACTCGGACACGTCGAAGATGAACGTGGTGTCGGTTCGCGTCGTGAAATGGTAGTCGTGCGGCTTGGGACCAGGCAGGGCAGGCAGGAACAGACCCGGGGGCGGCACCGGGATGGTTTCCACGACCGCGTAGTAGAAACCCGCAACGGTCCCGTCGCGATCCGATCCCGCCCAGTACAGGTGGAAACGGACCGGGATGGTGCCGGCGCCTCCGGGAGGAGTCACCACCGGAAACCCGTTGGAGTCCTTCTCGGTGATCGTGTCCTGCGGGGCCTGCGTGATCCAGGTTTCTGGCGCTACGTTGCGATCGACGTTGGGCGCTAGAGGTTTGCGACAACCGACGCCTATGAACAGGGTCAAAACAGACAAAGCAAGACCAACACGAAAGCGCATTCACGCCCCCCAGAACGCCCGGTCATTTAGAAGGGAATGGGAGGACGTTAACAAGGGGTGCTCGAAGCGTCAAGTTACAAAACCACAGCGAATAGCGCGGCCCATCCGCGCCACGAGAACGCGCGCCACGAGGCCGGCACATCCGGGCCCGTGAATCGACCCCGACGCACGCCCCGCAGCCGCCTGGACGACCCTGCAAAGAAGAAACCGGGGGGCGGAGCTTTCGCCCCGCCCCCCGGCGGTACTTCGAACTGCCGTGATGCTACTTGAGGACGACCAGCTTCGACTCACCCGTGAACTTGCTCACCGCGTGCTGCGAGCGAACGAAGTACACGCCGCGGGCGACCTGCCGGCCCACGTTGTCCGCACCGTCCCACGTGAGCTTGTGCTCGCCAGCCGTGAAGGCCCGGTCCGCCAGCGTACGCACGAGGCGTCCGCTCACGTCGAAGATCTGGATCTTCACACGGTCAGCCTTCGCGAGTCCGAAGTTGACCGAGGCCGATCCCGACCGCAGTGGGTTGTTGGCGAGGTTCATGAAGTTGAACAGACGGCCATCACCGTTTCCGGGCGTGTCCGTCGTGATGATCGGGGCACCTGCGATGGGGCAGATGGCCGAGAACACGTGCGTGAACACGTTGAAGAAGTACGTGAGGCGTCCGCGATCCGAGATGTCGTCACGCGAATGCAGGTTGGTGATGTTCCAGCCGTCCACCAGCGAGATCCACGGGTTGTTGGCCGTGTGGTGATGCACGAGTCCCGAGATATAGGGCGCGTTCGCACCAACCGGCTCGTAGAACGTGGCGACGGCCGTCTCGCCGGCCAGACCAGGATCCTGGTCGAGGACGTCGAGAGTGAACGTGCACACGCTACGGACACCATAGATATCGGTGAGCGTCGGATCGACTTCCGCCGTGGGATCGATGTCCACAGCGAAGGCCGTGTTCTGAGACTCGGCGATGTAGTTGGGGTTGCGCAGCGCAACACCCAGGAAGCCCGTCAGGAAGTTCGTGCCCAGACCGCCATCGTCGGTAGCTTCGACGAAGCCATCGCCTTCCGCGAAGTAGCCGCGGTCGGGAGAGGCGGTGTTACCCGACAACAAGAAGTCCTGCTGGATCTTGTAGTCGTTCTGGCTCTTGTCCTTGAACGGGCCGAAGATGCTCGAGTTCAGATCGCCACTCAGCACCATGAGGACCTTGTAGTACGCGTTCAGCATTTCTTCCGAAGGACCCTGGCGCGACGACTTGCCGTTGATCTGGATGTTCGAGCCGTCTGCAAACGACAGGCCCGACACGCCACCACGGCTGCCGAGGCTTCCAGAGCCGGAGTTGAGCGATTCAGCCGCCTTCACTCCGTACATGTCCCACGTCGTTCCGGGCGAGCCGATGTGCTTGCGCACGAAGCCAGCCGGATCGTTGATGTCGCCGTCGCCGGCAGCATGCCAGCCGTTGTGGGCGCCGTACTTCTCGGACTGGGTCGCGCCGATCGAGTCGGCCACACCCACCCACACGCGCTCGTCGCCGCGGCGATCGTTCTGGTCGACGTACAGCATGCACGCGGCTCCACGTCCCGGCGTACCGAGAACGGGGTGCGTGTAGTTGCTCGCCTTCCAGCGGTCGGGAAGAACACTGAACTCCTGCCACCGATGACCGTCGAGCGAGGGTCCTTCCGAGTTCTGCGGAGAGACCACGTTCGTGTCAGGCACCGTCGCGATATGGACCACGTCCGTCCCGTCCTGGCGGCGGAAGAAGTATTCGACGTGCGATCCGGGCGTCAGCAGACCGTCCGGAATGATCTTGGTGCCTTCCTTCGTGGACGTGACGCCATTGAAGCCGGCGGCAGCAGTCGCCCACGTCGGCGGGTACACGGTTCCAGCCGGCGTCGGGCCGGAGCCGCAGATGACCGCGGACGTCGGGACCGCGAGGGCGGTATCTGCGACGAAGCAGATATTCCTCGGGATGCCCAGCGCGCCGCGATTCGCATCGGCAAGCTCGGTCTCGTGATACGCCGTCATGAAGACTCCGTTGTTGCCCGGCTGGACGATGCCACGCTTGTTGAGCTCGAAGACGTTGACCTGAGCCGTGTCCATGCGTGCACTGTTCCACACCTGCGGACTCCAGATCTTCTGGCCAGCCAGCGGACCCGAAACAGCCGTCGGGTGACCACCCGGGCTGCCGTGGATGCCGTTGTTGAACATGTAGTTCGACCAGAAGTTCGCAACACCCGAAGCCGGAGTCGGGATGGGCGCGACGTTCTTGCTCACAGCACGCAGCTGCGAGTTCACGCCGAGCGCCGCATTCACGTAGTTGCCCGGTCCCGGAAGGATGCGGAACACGAGGTCCACGCGCACGCTGTCGCCTTCGGCATTCACCGCAGTGGTGTCGCCGGGGACGTCGAAGCGGCTCGTGTTGCCCGTGGTCGGAGCGTTGTTGAGGCCGTTCTTGATCAGTGCAGTGGTCGTATCGAACGCCGCCGCGACTCCCGAGATTCCAGGCGAATCATTGTTCGGGAACGTGTCGTGGTAGAGGTGCCAGATATCGACACTGATCGGGTCCGCACCCGCGCCATCGACGATGCTCAGGGAGATGTTGTCCCAGTACGCGCCATCGAGGAACTCGGACTGCGGAATGCCGAACCGGTAGGCTTCCTGGCGGGTGCCGAGGAAGATCCTCACGGAGTCAGGTACGCCGCTGACGTTCGTCGTCCGCAGCATGCCGTTACCCTTGACCGGCTCGATGTCCCGGAAGCACTGCTTGTCCGGATTGAACAGAATGAAGGGCCAGAAGCGGGTACCGCCCCAGCGCTTGTGCTCGCCGACACCCGACGCTCCGATGGCCGCAGGATACACCTGGAAACCACCGCGCCAGGCGTTGCCCTGGTTGAAGAAGTCGAAGATACCGGTATAGAGCTCGTAGTCGAGGTAGTAGTCGTCCGTCGCATCCGCTTCGCCCGTGCTCAGGCCCATGTTGTTCTTGCCTGATCCCGGCGTCGAGAAATTGATGGTCGGCGAATAGATGCCCTGGAAGGGCTCCTGCTCCGCCGTTCCGAACGTACCGCCTGACCGCTCGTTGTGATCGTGGTCACCAGCGGAGACGACCTGGCCCTGCATATCGCAGATACGCGCCGGGTTGCCGACCTGACCGCAGAGATCCTGATACAACAGACCCGCGCTCGGGCTGAGCTGGTGGACGTGATGGAACGCCTGCGGCGGCTTGCCCGTGGACTTCCACGCGGTCAATGCCGATACGCCGGCGTTGTTGTTGATGTCCGACGCCGATTCGAACGCGCCGATGACCGCGGGCGCACCAACACCCTTGGTAACCGTGACGTTGTCGATGATCGCGGCGCCGACGCCACCGGACGAGAAGCCGTTCAGGTTCGCGAGCGCGTCGTTGAACGAACGCTCGGTGTGAACCCGGAACACGAGGCGGACCTTGTTCGCGCCGGCGGCCCGGATCGGACCCAGCACGGAACCAGGAATCACCAGGTTGCCCGACGGCGACGAGGCGATGGTGCCGCCCTTGCCGAAGATCCACTTGTAGAGGCCTTCGTTCGACCGTACGACTTCACCGAACCAGCGGCGCAGCGGGTCGTAGATCGTGTGCGTGAGGCCGTCCGACAGCTTGACGGAACCTTCCGCCGGCGCGCCCACGTACACTTCGAGCGAGTCCGTCGGCGGCGCTGCCACCGTGGAGGCGTTCTGGATGTAGTTGGGGTTGGCGCCGCCCGTGATGACGGTGAGCGGATCGTGCACGAACCAGCCCTGACGGGTGATGTCGTTCGTGCCGAAGCTCGTCGACAGCGCTGTGCGGTACTGGAATGAAACCGTCAGCGAAGTGTCGCCAGCTCCCGACATATCGATGTCGCGATACAGCAACTGGTCCATCTGACCGGTGAAGCCGGGGTACTTCTTGTCCGTTCCACCGGCGCCAGTCGAGTTGAACTGGTCGAACGCGACCACGTCTTCGTTGAACGGGTTGAGCGTGATCGGATCCACCTGCGAGGTGTCGCCGTGACGACGGAGACCCATCCACGCCGAGGAGCTGCCCGCGAGCGGCGCCCACTTCACGCCACCATCGGTTTCACCGGTCCAGTTTGTGCTGGCCGGAGGCACCACTGTGTTGCCACCGTCGACGTGCCACACGCCCGTGACGCCAAACGTGCGCTTGTTGGCGCCGAAGACGTAGTTGGCGATGTTGCCGAATTCGAGGGCGCGCCAGGGGCGCAGGTGATCGGGAATCGTGAGACCGCCCGTACCGGACATCTGGTTACGGACGGACCACCAACCCTGCAGAGAGTCACCGTGCGGATAACCGGAACCGCCGGCTTCGAAGTCCCACATCGCACCCTGCGCGGGCGGACGATGGTAGGGACCGGTCGGAACGGAGAACTTGTCGCTGCCGGACCAGATGGACCAATAGTTGTCTCCCGAATGCCCCGGGGTATAACCGACGTACGTCGTGTCCACCGTGGTGGCCGACGAGCCGAGCCTCGAGGCGCGTGACTGGAGATCCTTGGCCATGGCGGCGTTCATGAGCTTGGGGCTCACGTTCATCTCGCCATCGCTATCCAGGGCCGCAAGCGCCAAATTCGCCACGAACGCGGTTGCTCCTGCTGCAAGCAACAGCGCAACGAGCGATTTCTTCATTTGATTACCTCCATCGTCGCAATGCATGGGCAATGCGAAGTGTTCCAAGAACGGGATTTCGAGCGAGGTATCGCAGAACAACAATTGCGCCGAAGGCCTCCTCAAAAAATGGCGGAGACACCGACGGCATCAGCTGCGCTCGGTGAGTGCGATTCCCCCTTTCTGCAGTCGGGCCACACACTTTAGGCAGTTCAAGTGCACTGGCCGACACTCGAGTATGAGTACTGTCTTCGTTTCGATTGAACGTAGAGGACGACCGCTGCCAGTCGCCGAGGGCTACGACAACCGCGGAACCTGAAGCGCTCCTAGGGGTTTTAAGAGGAGCGCCGCTACCCAGCAACGCAAAGGCTAGGCGCTGCTACAGGCTTCTGTCAATCCGTTTTTTTGCTGATACTTGGCGTTTTTCGCCGAACCCGTCGCCCCGGGCGTAACCGCGAGCCCCAGACAAACTTCGATCGCCTGAACCTCACGACTAAAGGCCCGGTCCTGGGTCGCGATCACCACCGGAATCCGCTTCGCGAGCTCCAGAACGAGGGTCGCGAGCAGCCGGCGGCGCCCGGGATCGAGGCCGCAGGTCGGTTCGTCCAGCAGCAGAATGGGCGCGGGGGCGATCGAGGCCCCCACGATGGCGATGATCCGCTTCTCCCCGGCCGACAGGCTCCACGTCCGGCGCTCCCACATCACCGCGGGCATGCCGAACCGGCCGAGCAGCGAGATCGCTTCGGCCCGGGCCGCCTCGGGATCCCGCCCGCGGCGGGTGGCGGCGAACATCAGCTCCGGCCCGACCAGCTCCTCGAAGATTTGCCGCTCGGGGTACTGGCCGACGAGCAGCGGCCCCGGCAGCGCCGGCTGCCGCCACTCGGTCGTGACCCCCGGCAGCGTGTCCACCCCGGCGATGGCCTCGAGCAGGGAGCTCTTGCCGCTGCCGTTGGGTCCCAGGATCGCCCAGGTGCCGCGCCCGCCGACGTCGAACGCGATCGGCCCGGCGACCCGGACACGCATGGGAGAGCCCGATGTCGGGACGACCTGCACACGCAGCCGGACCGCACCCGCACCTTCCGCCCGGGCCGGTATCACGGCGGCGAGGCCAGCCGGGACGGCGCCCGACCCGGCGGGCACGAGGCCGTCCGGCGTCATGCTCCACACCGAGTCCGCGCGCTCGAGCTCGACCGGCTCCTGGGTGATCCACAGCACCGCGAGGCCCGCCCGGACCTGTTCGCGGACGAGGTCGAGCGCCAGCGCTCGCGCGGCGTCGTCCAGGTGCGCCGCCGCCTCGTCGAGGAGCAGCACCTGGGGTTCGCTCGCGAGCGCGGCCGCGAGCAGCACGCGCTGCTGCTGACCCGCCGATAGTGTCTGCGGCGGTTGATCGAGCAACTCGAGGAGTTCGAAGCGCTCCGCCCACCGCACGGCCAGCTCCGCCGCCTGCGCCGGCGGACTCCCCAGATTGAGCGCGGTGAATGCGATCTCCTCGCGCACCGAGCGCTGCGTGAGCTGGGTGGCGGGCTCCTGGAGCACGGTCGCGACGCGGACCCGCTCCCCGGTGGCCTCGGCCGTGCCCCAGTCGAGCGTGCCCGCCTTGAGCGTCCACAGTCCCGCCAGCGTGAGGGCCAGCGTCGTCTTGCCCGCGCCGTTGGGCCCGGTGACGCCGATCCAGCTGCCGGGCAGGAGCTCGAGCGTCACATTCCGGATGGCCGGCTCGGCGACACCGGGCGGCGCGCCCGCCACGTCGCGCGCCGTCAGAACGGGGGCGCTTGTCATGACTAAGGCCGGCCGCCACGCCATGCGGCGACCGCGGCCTCGGCCACCTCACGATACGGCGCCCCCGCGCGCTCGGCGGCGGCGCGCACCGATTCGAACTCGGGCATCGGCCGCTCGCCGTCCGGCGTGCGGGCGATCTTGAGCGCCACCCGGCCGAACGCGGTGTCGACCTCGGCCGCGCGACGCTCGAGTTCGACGCGCTGCTCGGTGCGCACCCGCACGCCCAGCGTCGAGGTCTCGGTGAGCACCAGCCGGACGAGCGCGTCCGCCGCCGGCGGGTCGGCGATCACGACCAGCAGCGTCCCCAGCCGGCCCTTCTTCATCACCACGGGCACCGTCATCGCGTCGAGCGCCCCCGCGGCCAGCAGCCGCGGCACCAGCGCCGCCAGCACTTGCGGGTTCTCGTCGTCGAGCGAGGTCTCGAGCACCGCCACTGTGCGCCGCTCGAGCGGTACCGGGTCCAGGTCGCCGAGCATCACCCGCAGCACGTTCGCCTGCTCCTTCAGGTCCCGCCCGCCCGCCCCGGTGCCGACCCGGTCGAGCCGGAATGGCGGCGGCGTGCCCCAGTCCTCGACGAGCGTGGCGAGCAGTGCCGCGCCCGTCGGGGTGACGAGCTCGAAGTCGACGGCCGGGATCTCCACAGGGATGCCGCGCAGCAGCAGCGTGGTCGCGGGAGCCGGCACCGGGATGCGGCCGTGCTCGGACATGACGCTGCCGCGCCCGAGCCGGAGCGGCGAGGAGTACACGCGCTCGACGCCGAGCGCCTCGAGCCCCTCGAGCGTTCCGATCACATCCACCAGAGCATCGGCCGCGCCAACCTCGTGGAAATGAACGCGCTCGATCGTTTCACCGTGGACCTCCGCCTCGGCCGCGGCCAGCCGTGCGAACACCTGGTGCGCGCGGCTGCGGACGGGTTCGTCGATCGCCGCGCCGTCGATCATCGCCACGATGTGCTTGAGGTGGCGATGGGGCTGCGTTCCAGACACCGCCACTTCGACCCGCGTCGCCGCGAACGGTCCGCGGCGGGCGGTCCCGACCGTGATGCCGACGCCGTCGAGCTTGAGCCTGAGGGGCAGCTCGACGAGCCGCTCGGCCGGCCAGCCGGCCGACACCAGCGCTCCCAGGCACATGTCGCCGCTCACGCCCGAGAAGCAGTCGAAGTACGCGATCCGCATGGAGGCTCCGCTTTAGGCCGGCTGGCGCCGGCCGCCGAGATTGATGAGGTGCGCCGCGTAGCCGGCGCCGAATCCGTTGTTCACGTTCACCACCGTGATGCCCGCCGCGCACGAGTTGAGCATGGCGAGCAGCGGCGCCAGCCCGCCGAAATGCGCGCCGTACCCGATGCTCGTGGGCACCGCGATCACCGGGCGGCTCACGAGCCCGCCCACCACGCTCGGCAGCGCGCCCTCGAGCCCCGCGACCACCACCAGCACGCGGGCGTCCCGCAGCCGCGTGCGGTGCGCGAGCAGCCGGTGCAGCCCCGCCACGCCCACGTCGGCGATCAGCTCCGCCCTGCTACCCATGACCTGCGCCGTCACCTGCGCCTCCTCCGCCACCGGCAGGTCCGCGGTGCCCGCGCACACCACCACCACGCGACCGCGCCCGGCGCCCGCCGCCCGCCGGCGCAGCACGAACGTCCGCGCCCTGGGGTGCAGCTCGCCCCGCGGGTACGCCTGCGCCAGCGGATCGCGCTGGTCCGGCGTCACGCGGGTCGCCAGCACCACGCCGTGACGTGCGTGCAGCCGCCCGACGATCGCGACGAGCTGGGACGGCGACTTGCCCTCGGCGTACACGACCTCGGGAAACCCGGTGCGCTGCGCGCGCTCGTGGTCGAGCGTCGCGAACCCGAGCGACTCGGACGGCGCGGCGGCGATCGCGCGCGCGGCGGCGCCGGCGGTCACCGTGCCCCGGCGCACGCGCCGGAGCAGCGCCGTCAGCTCATCCGGCCGCAACACCGTCCTCGCGCGCGGGCTCCGAGCCGGGCGCCTCGTACCCGCCGAGCTTGAGTTCCTCGAGATATTGCCGCAGCAGCTCCGCCATCTCGGTCACCGTCCGCGTGCGGTTCACCTGCTCGCGGACCCGGGCGCTGTTCGGCAGGCCCTTCACGTACCACGCCACGTGCTTGCGCATCTCGCGCGCCGCGCACTCCGGGCCGACGCTCGCCACCATCATCTGCAGGTGGCGGATCCCCGATTCGAGCCGTTCCTCGGGGCTCGCGAGCGCCAGCGTCTCGCCGCGCTCCCAGAACGCCCGCACCCGCCGGAACACCCACGGATCGCCGAACGCCGCGCGCCCCATCATCACGGCATCACAGCCGGTGGTCTCGAGCATGCGGATCGCGCCGTCGGGGTCGCGCACGTCGCCGTTGCCGATGATCGGGATGCCGACCGCCTGCTTGGCTTCGCCGATCATGTCCCAATGGGCGTCGCCCTCGAACTTCTCGGACCGCGTGCGCGCATGGATTGCGACCGCGGCGGCGCCGGCCTGCTCGAGCGTGCGGCACACCTCGACCACGTTGCGCGAGTTGCCGTCCCAGCCGAGGCGCACCTTGGCGGTGATGGGAATCCGGCTGGCTTCGACCATGCCACTCACGATCGCGTGGATGCGCGGCACGTCCTGCATCAACGCAGCGCCCGCGCAGCGGTTCACCACCTTGCGCACCGGGCAGCCCATGTTGATGTCGATCAAATCCGGCCGCCGTTCGGGCGGCAGGTCGTTCAGCACCCGGGCGGCGTCGGCCATCGTCGCGGGATCCGAGCCGAACAGCTGGATGCCGATCGGCCGCTCCATCGGTTCGAACGCGCAATAGTCGAGCGTGGCCTGGTTGCCGCGGACGAGCCCGTCCGCCGACACCATCTCGGTGAACACCATCGACGCGCCCTGCTCGCGCGCGAGTTGCCGGAACGGCGAATCGCTGACCCCCGCGAGCGGCGCGAGCAGGAACGGCGAATCGGCCTCCACCCCGCCGATCTTCATGCGCCCACCGCGCGACCGTACCCGGGCAGCGTGCGCGCGAACTCGGCGACGTCGGCGAACGAGCGGAACGGATGCCACGCGAGGCCCTCGGCCGCGCACCACTCGGCGAGCGCGCCGCGGGCCAGCACGTGATCCGCGATCCGCGCCCCGCACCGATCCGACATCCCGTCTCCCACCATCACCACGCAATCGCCCTCGTCGCGCATCCGGCGTGCCGGATCGCCCTTGCAGTTGCCGCACCGGCCGCAGCCGCGCCCGGCGTTCGGAAACTCCGGCACCGCCCGGCCGCCCTCGAACCGCATGTGGTTGGCCGAGACCGGCACCCGGCCGAGCCCGCAGCGCTCCAGCAGCGGCTGGATGTAGAACTCGAACCCGTCGCTCGCGACCAGCAGCCGGTCGTGGCGTGCCTCGACGCCGGCGACGAACCCGGCGAACGTCGGGTCGATGTCGAACGACGCGGCGTAGGCGCCGGCCTCGGGCTGGGTGACACGCACCCACGAGCACTCGGCTTCCGTCAGCTCGCGGCTGCCGATCCCGCCGGCCCGCCACTCGGCGAACAACCGGGCGCGCTCGGCATCGCCGCCCACGGCGAACCGGCGCACGAACCCCGCGCCGATGTCGTGCGGCGCGATGGTGCCGTCGAAATCACACAGCCATGCGGTCCGCACCGTCAGCGGGTGGGATCGAGCGAGCGGTCGCCCACCGTGATCGCGAACACGTCGGCCGGCCGCGCCGCGTGGCCGAGCACCAGGGCCGCCCGCGCGAACACCGGGTCCGACTCCAGCACCACGCGCATCGCCGCGGCGTCGCCGCCCGTGCGCCGGGCCAGTTCGCGCCGCACCCCGCGCTCGATCACGCTGCGCTCGGCGGCGAACTCGGCCGGCGTCGACGTGACGCCGCCGGCCTTCGCATAGTCCGTGAACTCCCGCCACTCGTCGTCGGGCAGCGCCGCCGGGACCGCGGCGCCGGGGTGGGTGTTCACCCACTTGTTCGCGAACCGGAACGCGAGGCCGCGGCGCTCGATCTCCCGCGCCGCCGGCGGCAGCGAATCCGGGATCACGGTGACATCCGGCGTGATCCCGCCGCCGCCGTACACCCGCCGGCCGTGGGAGGTGTGGAACACCGGCCGCGACTTGGTGCTGTCGCGCGACGAATCCGGCGCGGCCTCGTCATCGCCCTCGACATCGGCGGCGGTCGCCCGCTGCTTGTGGATCGAGCGCCCGCTGGGCGTGTAGTAGAGCGCGGTCGTGAGCTTGAGCGCGGTGCCGCGGGTGTGCAGCGGAAACAGGCTCTGCACCGAGCCCTTGCCGAACGTGGTACGGCCCACGATCAGCGCGCGATCCAGATCCTGCAGCGCGCCCGCGACGATCTCGGACGCCGACGCGCTGCCGTCGTCGACCAGCACCACGAGCGGCGAGGCGAGATCGGCGCCCGCGGACGGCGCGTAGTAGCGCTGGTCCTGGTTGCGCGCCCGGCCCTTCGTGGACACCACCATCGAGCCCTTGGGCAGGAACTGGTCGGCCACGTCGACCGCCTGGTCCAGCAGGCCGCCCGGATTCGTGCGCAGGTCCAGCACGAACCGCCTCGCGCCCTGACGCCGCAGGCTCTCGAGCGCGGCACGGACCTCGGCCCCCGAGGTCTTGGAGAAGTTCGCGAGCCGCACGTAGCCCAGGTCGCGGCCCACCGTGAACGAATACGGCACGCTCTTCGTGACGATCTCGCGGCGCACGAGGTCGTAGTCGTGCACGCCGGTATCGCCCTCGCGCGCCACCGAGACCGCGACGGGGGTGCCGGGCTTGCCGCGCAGCAGCCGCGACGCATCGTCGACGCTCAGCCCGGAGGTCGCCTTGCCGGCGATCTTCACCAGGATGTCGCCCGAGTGAATGCCGGCTTCGACCGCCGGGCCGCCTTCGAGCGGCGCGATCACGGTCGGGAATCCGTCACGCACCCCGACCTCGACGCCGATGCCCGAGTACTTTCCGTCGGTGAACTCGTCGAGCGTGCCCGAGTCGGTGGTGTCGAGGTACTGCGAGTAGGGATCGAGATCGCCGAGCATGCCGTCGATCGCGCCCCGGATCGCGCTCTGGGCCTTGACGGGGACGACGTAGTTCTCCTCGACCCGCTGCAGGACCTCCACGAACACGTCGAGATTGGCGTAGAGGTCGCCCGTCGTCCCGCGGCCCACCCACCAGCCCAGCGCGAACAGCGCGAGCATGAGGGACCCAAACAGGAACCGCCGACGCATCACCTAACCCCCACGTTTTGCCATGAATCGCCGATTGCTGCGTTGGCGCGTCGCTCGTCGCTGCGACGTATCTTACGATACGTCTCGCTCCTCGCTCCTTGCCGCCTTGCACTCGACGATTCATGGCAAAACGTTCGAGCCAATGGAAAACGGGGAACACCCCGGAGTGTCGCGCGGAGGGAGCGGGGAAGACGCCCAAGATAGGATGCTCGAACTATAGCATAGGCGCATGCGGTTTCCGGGCCGCCCCGGGCCTGCGTGGCCTGTCCGTTCAGGCTGGAACCGCGTGTCGTCTCGTCACTTCGTTCCAAACCTGCTGCTCGAGTTCGGCGGGATCGTGGCCGGCGTCGAGGACCATGAAGCGCTGGGGTTCAGCGTGTGCCAATTCCAGGTAGCGGGCGCGCACGCGGGCGTGGAACGGGGTGGGCTCACGGTCGAGCCGGTTGGTCGCCGCGGCGGCGTGGGCCCGGCGGTCGAGGCCGACGGCCGGGTCCAGGTCGAACAGCAGCGTGAGGTCGGGCGTAAGGCCGCCGGTCGCGGCGCGGTTCATGGCGGCGAGCAGTTCGGCATCGAGGCCGCGACCGGCGCCCTGATAGGCCAGCGTGGAGTCGGAGTAGCGGTCGCACAGCACCACCGCCCCGCGCGCGATCGCGGGGACGATCACCCGCGCGACGACATCCGAGCGCGCCGCCTCCATGAGAAATGCCTCGGAGCCGGCGCCGGGATCGTGGCCCGGCTCGAGCAGCAGCGTGCGGATGCGCTCGGCGAGCGGGGTGCCACCGGGCTCGCGGGTCTCGACCACGTCCTCGCCCCGCGCCCTGAGGCGCGCGGCGAGCCGCTCGATCTGGGTGGACTTGCCGGACCCCTCGCCGCCTTCGAAGGTGACGAAGAACCCCGGCATCGCTAGCGACTCCGGGCCGGGCGAGCCTTGGGGCGCGCCTTGGCGCGGCCCTTCGCGGCCCGCCGCTTCGCCGCCGGCAGACTGCCGCCGTTCGCGTGTCCGTTCGCCGACGGCTTCGACGCCCTGGCCGCCGTCTTCCCGGCACCGCGCGGCTTGTCGGGCGTGGCGCGGCGCAGCGGGGCCACGTCCTTCTTCACCATCGGCGCGCCCTTGTCGCGGAGCTGCTTCTCGACCGCCTTGGGGTCGAGGATGAACGCCTCGACCAGCTCGCGCGCGCGATCGTCGGGAATCTGCACCGGCGGCGACTTCTTGAAGTAGCTCGACGGCGCGATCAGCGCGCCCTTGAGGCCGTTGTCGAGTCCGAGCTTCGCGCAGCGCACGGCGTCGATCACGATGCCGGCCGAGTTCGGGGAGTCCCACACCTCGAGCTTCATCTCGAGGTTGAGCGGCACGTCGCCGAACGTCGTACCCTCCATCCGGATGTGGCACCACTTGCGGTCCTTGAGCCACGGCACGTAGTCCGACGGCCCGACGTGCACGTCGTCCGCCGGCAGGTCGTAGGGAATGTTGCTCGTCACGGCCGAGGTCTTGGAGATCTTCTTCGACTCGAGGCGCTCGCGCTCGAGCATGTTGAGAAAGTCGGTGTTGCCGCCGAAATTGAGCTGGTAGGTGCGGTCGATGCGCACGCCGCGGGTGACGAACAGGTTCGCGAGCATGCGGTGCGTGATCGTCGCGCCAACCTGCGACTTGATGTCGTCGCCGATCACCGGCAGGCCCTTCTTCTCGAAGCGCTCCTGCCAGTACTTCTCGCGCGCGATGAACACCGGGATGCAGTTCACGAACGCGCAGCCCGCCTCGAGCACCTGCTCGACGTACCACTTGGTGGCCTCTTCGGAGCCCACGGGCAGGTAGTTCACCACCACGTCGGCGCCGGTGTCGCGCAGCAGCTTCACGATGTCGACCGTCGAGCCGGGCGCCTTGGTGATGATCTTCGACAGGTACTTGCCGAGCCCGTCGTGCGTCATGCCGCGCTGCACCGTGACTCCGGTGCGCGGCACCTTGTCGAACACGAACGTGTTGTTCGGCGCCTGGCCGATCGCGTCGGCGACGTCCTTGCCGACCTTGTTGATGTCGATGTCGATCGCCGCCACCACCTCGACGTCGCGGATGTGGTAGCCGCCGAGGTTCACGTGCATCAGGCCGGGAACGCGGTCGGCCTCCTTCGCGTTGCGGTAGTAGTGGAGCCCCTGGACGAACGACGACGCACAGTTGCCGACTCCGATGATCGCGACACGCACCTTACCCATGGATTCGATACCTCCAGATCCGTCCGCCGTCAGTGGGAACGGGTACTTTTCCACACGTGGACCACACGCTGGCCCGCGGTGGCGAACGAAAACACCGTCAGCAGCAGCAGGGCGCCCGGCATCACCGGACCGACACCGAAGAACCCCGCGATCATGATCGTCAGCAACCGCTCGGGCCGTTCGAACCAGCCGACGCGGCAATCGAGCCCCAGCCCCTCGGCCCGGGCACGGGTGTAGGACACCAGGAACGAGCTCAGCAGCGCCATCATGGCAGTCAGCGACACCACGGCCCAGGTGCGCGGCTCGAGGCCGCGGCTCAGTTCGTTGAACGCCCGGGTGGGATCGTGGACCAGATCCACCAGGTTGACCAGATAAAATCCGGCGATCCCCACCAGCACGAAGCCCTCGGCGAACCGGTCGAGCGTCGAGTCGAGGAACGCGCCGAACTTGGACCCGCCGCCGCGGCGGCGCGCCACCTGGCCGTCGAGGATGTCGCAGATCCCGCTGCCCACCAGCAGCGACGAGCCGAGGCGGAACCCGCCTTCGAAATATGCAACGGCCGAGAACACGCTGAAGATGCAGCCGAGCGCCGTAAGCGTGTCGGGGCCCACGCCGATGCCGGTCAGCAGATTGACGACCGGATCGAGCCCGGCGTGCGCGAACCGGCGCGCGGCATCCTTGAGCGGCGCGAGGCGCCCGGGCCGCGGCGGGGCGCTGCCCGCGGTGGGAGTCGGCGCCGTCACGCCGGATCCTCCGGCGACTCGTCGGCGGTGCCGCCGTCGGGTGGCGATGCCGCGGCGTGACCGCGCCCCATCCGGTCACGCCGCTCGCGCGGCGCCTCCCGGTCCTGTTCGTGCCGCGTCCTGCCGCCCAGCACCAGCACCATCTCCCCCCGTCGTTGATCCGCCTTGAGGCCCGCCCGCACTTCGGCGGCGGTGCCGCGCAACACCTGTTCGTGCAGCTTGGTGAGTTCGCGCGCCAGCGCGATCGGCCGCGGACCCCACAGCTCCTCGAGATCGCCGAGGCACGCGTCGATCCGGTGCGGCGACTCGAACGCCAGCACGGTCTCGCGGCGCTCGTGCAGCTCGCCCAGCCGCCGGCGCCGGGCTTCGCGACGCGGCGGCAGGAAGCCCGTGAACACGAACGCATCGGTGGGCAGCCCGCTCACCTGCAGCGCCGCGATCACGGCGCTCGGGCCGGGCACGCTCTCGACGCGCACTCCGGCTTCGACCGCGGCCCGCACCATCGGAAATCCGGGGTCGCTGATGCCCGGCGAACCGGCATCGGTCACCACCGCCACGCGCTCCCCCTCCCGCAGCCGGTCGAGCAGCTCGGGGATGCGGGACCGCTCGTTGTGCTCGAACAGGCTGATCACGCGCGTGGCGATCCCGAAATGGTCGAGGAGCCGCCGCGTGTGCCGCGTGTCCTCCGCGGCCACCACGTGCGCCTCGGCGAGCACGCGCAGCGCGCGCTGCGTGATGTCCTCGAGATTGCCGATCGGAGTGGCGACCAGGAACAAGGTTCCTGCGCCGGTCCGGTGACGGGTGGAATGGACGTCGGTCACTCCGTTCCTCGCATGGAGCGGCAGACCCGATGCCCCTCCAAAAAACGGATCGCAAGTTAGCACGCTGCCGGTTTGCGACCAAGGTGGCGACGGGCGCGCCCGCGCTCACCGGAGACGCTCCCGCGCCTGTCGCCGGCCGCCGGACCGGAGTACCCGCTCTGCTACACTCGCGCGTTGCATGGCCCGCACCCGCCGAGAGCGCCCGCTCCGCTCCCCGTCCGCGTCCCGCCCGGCCGCCGCTGCGTTCGCGGGCCCGCACCCCGGGCCCGGCGGTCCGTCCGCGCGTCCGGTCGCCGGCGATGCCGGCCCGGCGTGGGCCGGACCGGCGGCGTGGCTCGTGGTCGCGGCGTTCGGCGTCACGCTGCTCACGATCGCGATCGCGTTCCATCCGGTCGGCGACTACTACACCGAGAGCGATTTCTACGGCGGCTACGCCGCGGGCGCGCGCGCGATCGCCCACGGCATCGTGGACCCGTCGCGGTATCCGGTGGTCGGTCCGGGCTACGAATTCACGCTGGCCCTGCTGGGCGTCACCGGTGCCGACCTGTTCACGATCGCGAAGCTGCTGTCGGTGGCGTGCGCGACCGCGACGCTCGCGCTGTGGCGGGTGCTGTTGCGGCGGCGCGCCGGCGGCGTGGCGGCGTTCTGGGTCACGGCCCTGCTGGCGTCGAATCCGGTGCTGGTGCGCTACGGCTACTCGGCGACCACCGACATGCTCGGCACGTTCCTCGCGTCGGCGTCGGTGTTCGTGCTGCTCGGCACCCGCGGCGCGCGTGCACCGCTCGCGGCCGGGGCGCTGGCGGCGCTGGCCGCGCTCACGCGCTACAACCTGGCGGCGCTGGCGCCGGCGGCGGTGATCGTGCTCGCGGTGCTCGAGCCCGGGGCGCGCGGACGCGGCCGCGCGGTGGCGGCGTATCTCGGTGGCTTCGCCGCGGTCGCAATGCCGTGGGCTGCGTACTCGCTGGCCGTGGGTCACGTCCCCGGCATCAGCCTCTATCGCAACTTCGGCTTCTACATCAACCCCGATCCGAGCCGGAACGTGCAGGACGAATACGGCTTCCTGTCGAACGCGAGGCTGCACACCGAGACGCTGCTCGAGCTGCTGCGCACGCGCCCGCTCGAACTGCTGCGGCGTTCGGCGGTGAACCTGCCGCTCCACCTGTGGCGCGACGTGCGCGAGCTGCTCGGCATTCCGGTCGCGGCGCTGTGCGCGCTGGGCGCGGCGCTCGCGCTCGGACCCGCGACGCGGCGCGCGCTGGCCGCGGTGTGGGTGCAGGGCGCGCTGCTGTTCCTGGCGCTGGTCCCGGTGTTCTACAGCGACCGCTACTCGATGCCGCTCGCGCCCGTCTACCTCACGCTCGCCGGCGCGTTCGTCGCGGGCCAGGACGGCATCGCGCGCCGCATCCCGGGCGCGGCGCGCGCGCTCGCCGGCGCCGCGGCATGCGTGGCGCTCGTCGCGTGGTGCGTCCCCTATCAGCGGAACGTGCTCCGGGTGTCGCCGGTCGAGACGCGCGACGCCGGCCGGGTGCTCGCAGGGCTCGCCCGTCCCGGCGAGCGGGTGGTGAGCCGCAAGGGCCACATCGGCTACTACTCGGGGCTCCAGGTCGAGCCGTTCCCGCGCTTCCACACGCTGCAGGAGCTGGCCGGTTACGCGCGCGACCATCACGCCCAGTATCTGTACTTCTCGTGGTACGAGGCGCTGCTGCGCCAGGAGTTCGCGTATCTGCTCGACACCACGGCGACGATCCCCGGACTCACGCCGCTCTACGTGACCACGCACAACCCCAGCGTGCTCTACCGCATCGGGCCCGGGTTCGGGCTCGATCCCGCATGGGCAGCCGATTCCGACGCGCGGCGCGTGCACGTCGCGCGCGCGCTCGTCCGGGTGCTGCCGGACTCGCTGGTGTGGACCCACCGGCTCGTGCTGGCCGCCGACGCGCTGGCGCGCGGCGACGCCGCGGGTGCGCTGCGCGAGGCCGAGCTCGCCACGCGCATCCGGCCCGCGAACGCGCTCGGCTGGGCGCTGCAGGGCGAAGCGCTGCGCCAGATGGACCGGAACGCCCAGGCACGGATCGCGTTCGAACGCGCGCTGGCGATCGACCCGGGCGATCCACAGGCACGCGTCGGGCTCGGCCTGGCGGCGCTCGCGCTCGGCGACACCACCGCCGCGGACTCGGCACGCGCCCGGCAATCGCGGCGGCGCTGAGCGGGACCGGCGGAGTCGGGACGCCGCGGCGTTCCCTACGCGGTCGCCACCCCGAGCACTTCGCCGACCACGGCCCGGAACGCCTCGACGGCCCGCTCGACGCCCGCGTCGTCGATGTCCAGATGCGTGATCGCACGCAACTTCTTCGGTCCGTACGCCGACAGGTGCACGCCGCGCTCGAACAGCCGGCGCGCGAGATCCGGCCCGTCGAGCGACGGATGCTCGAGCAGCATGAACACGATGTTCGTCTGGGGCGCCACCACACGAATGCCGGGCAGCGTGGCGATCGCGTCGGCCAGCACCCGCGCCCGGGCGTGATCGTCGGCCAGCCGCTCGATGTGATGATCGAGCGCGTACAGGCACGCCGCCGCGAGGATGCCGACCTGGCGCATGCCGCCGCCCCAGCGCTTCCGCAGCCGGTGCGCCCGGTGGATCACATCGGCGGGGCCCGCGAGGATCGAGCCGACGGGCGCGCCGAGCGCCTTGGAGAAGCACATCATCACCGTGTCCACCGGCGCCGCCCAGTCGGCGAGCGGGATGCCGCTCGCGACCGACGCGTTCCACAGCCGGGCGCCATCCATGTGCACCGCCATGCCGTACTGATGCGCGGCCGCCGCGGCCGCCCGCACGCGCTCGAGCGGCACGATCGCGCCGCCGTGGCGGTTGTGGGTGTTCTCGATGCACAACAGCCGCACGTGCGCGACGTGATCGTCCTCGCCGCGCACCGCCGCCGCGATCGCGACCGGATCGATCGCGCCGCGATCGCTGGGCATCGGGTGGGCCAGCGTGCCCGAGTTCGCCGCGATGCCGCCCTGCTCGTACACGAACACGTGCGAGTCGGCTTCGAGCAGCACCTCGTCGCCCGGCTGGGTCTGACACGCCACCGCGAGCTGGTTGCCCATCGTGCCGCTCGGCACGTAGAGCGCGGCGTCCTTGACCGTCAGGCGGGCGACACGCTCCTCGAGTGCCAGCACGGTCGGATCGTCGCCGTAGACGTCATCGCCGACCACGGCCTCCGCGATGGCCCGGCGCATCGCCGGAGTGGGACGGGTCACGGTATCGCTGCGCAGGTCCACGAGGTCGGTTCGAAGCGTCACGGCGTCTCTCCCGGGATGCGGAATCCTTGACAATCTTCCACGGTCAGTGCGCACAGTGTACAGGAGTGGCGGCCCGGTTTCGGTCCTGGGGCCGCGGCGTTGCGGCATCCGAATTGCCGGAACGCAGCCACCCCATATCCATCAAAACATACGATTCCTCAGTCACCGCGGGCGCCGCCATGGGGGCGGCGACGGCGGGCGGCGCGAATCGCGAGGAGAGTTACGCCCCATGCCATTCGGCTTTTTCGATCCGACCATGATCCTGATCCTACCGGCGCTGTTCTTCGCCATATGGGCACAATGGAAGGTTCAGCGCACGTATAAGGAGTTCTCGAAGGTTCCCGCTGCGAACGGGATGACCGGCCGCCAGATAGCGCAGATGATCATGACGCGCAACGGCATCAGCGACGTCGGCATCGAGGAAGTGGGCGGCGTGCTGAGCGATCACTACGACCCGCGCACGAAGATGGTGAGCCTGAGCTCCGACAATTTCCGGGCGGCCTCGGTCGCTTCGATCGCGGTGGGGGCCCACGAGGTGGGTCACGTGCTGCAGCACCACCAGGGCTATGCGCCGCTCGCGATCCGGTCGGCGATCGCGCCGGTGGCGGGTTTCGGCAGCATGCTGGCGTTTCCGCTGTTCTTCATCGGCCTGCTGTTCGGCGGCCGCGGCGTCATGTCGGGCACGCTGATGGACCTGGGCATCCTGCTGTTCACGGGAGCGGTGATCTTCCAGGTCGTCACGCTGCCGGTGGAGTTTGATGCTTCCAAACGCGCGCTCGTCCAGCTCACCGAAACGGGTGCGCTGGCGCCCCAGGAAGTCGCGGGAGCGAAGCGGGTCCTCGATGCCGCGGCGCTGACCTACGTAGCCGCAGCGGCCGTGGCGGCCTTGCAGTTACTGCGTCTGGTGGTGCTCAGGGATAGCCGCAGATAGGCTCCCTAGCTCTGCGACACCATGTCCTTGAGTTCCTTGGACACCTTGAACACCGGCACCTTGCGCGGCGGCACGGGCACGGCTTCGCCGGTTCGCGGATTGCGGGCGATGCGGGACTTGCGGTCCTTGACCCGGAACGTGCCGAAGCCGCGGATCTCGATGTGATGGCCGTTCGCAAGCGCCTTCGCCACAGCGTTCAAGAACGAGTCGACCGTTTCGGCGACGTCCTTCTTGGTGAGGCCGGTCCGTTCGGAAATCTGATCGACGATATCCGCCTTGGTCATTTCGCCTCCGCGTCCTCGGGCGGGAACCCCTTGGGATTCCCAGCTTTGCCTCACCGCGAGGCCCTAGGAAGCTAACAAGCGACGTAAAAACCTGTCAATCAGTTTTTGGACAAGGCGTTGCGGCGTTCAGGCTTGGCCGCTGCCGTCCCCCAGCACCTTCCGACGGGTGGCTTCGAGCGGATGGCCGGCGGCGGCCTCGACCGCGCGGGCCAGGAATGGCCTGCCCCGGGCGGTCTCTTCGCGCCATTCGGCCGCAAACGCGCCGCTGCGGATCTCGGCCAGCATCGCCTCCATCGCCGCCCGGCTCCCGGGCCCGATCACGCGGGGCCCCCGCGTGAGGTCGCCGTAGAGCGCGGTGCCGCTGATCGCGCCGCGCAGCCCCGCCACCCCGCGTTCGTGCAACAGGTCGGCCAGGTACTTGAGCTGGTGCACGCACTCGAGATAGGCGATTTCCGGCGCGTAGCCGGCCGCGACCAGCACTTCGTAGGCGTTGCGCACCAGCGCGTTCATGCCGCCGCACAGCACCGCCTGTTCGCCGAACAGGTCGACCTCGGTCTCCTCGCGCACCGTGGTCGCCCACACCGGGGCGAGGCCGAGCCGGCCGGCATAGGCGTGCGCGATGGCCCACGCCGAGCCCGATGCGTCCTGGTGCACGGCGAGGTACCCGGCGAGCGGCGGGCGGGCGGGATCGCGCTCGAGCAGGCGCCCCGGGCCGGCGGGCGACACCAGCACCACGTCCGCATTCGGCGGAAACTCGAGCGCCGAATACAGCAGGTTGAAGCCGTGCGCGAACACCACGGCGGCGCCGGGAGCCAGCTGTGCCTGCCAGGCAGGCCATACCGCGGCCACGGCCTCATCGGGGATCAGCACGGCCACGATTCGCGCGCCGGCGATCGCGGCGGCGGGATCCTGAACCGCGAAGCCTTCGGCGCGCGCGCGGGGATGAGAAGCGCCGTCCGGGCGCACGCCGATCGTCACGTCGAGTCCGCTCGCCCTGAGCGCACGCGCCTGCGCGGCGCCCTGGTTGCCGAAGCCGAGCACCGTCACGCAGGCGCCGGCGAGGAGATCGGTCGTCATGAGTTCCGAGCGATGAGTGGGGTGAGTGCGATCGATGCGGGGACTGCGATGGGGAAGCGCCGGACTGCCCTGCGGCGGCAGGCAGCGGCCCGGGCGGCGCCCGTGAGCGCCGCCCACCGCACGGCTACTTCTTGATCACCGCAGCCACGCTCCAATCCGACTTCTGGACCTGCTTGCCCGCCGGATTGAAGTGGTACGCCACCATCTTCGTCCAGTAGAACCAGGTCTCGTACTTCTGGCCGTCGGATTCCCACTGGCTGAGCTGCTCCGGCGCCGACATGCTGGCCAGCGTCTTCGCGGCATCGCTGCCGGCGGGCGACTTCTTCGCCTGGGCCGCAGGGTCGTCGACCGGCTTCCCGTTCGTGAGCGCCAGGTACACCATGTACTCCTCGGTGCCCTTCGGGTTGTTGCCGGCCTTGGTGTACGCAGCGCCGAGCTGGCGATGGAACGCCTTGTTCTTGGGATCGTGGACCACGGCCTGGTGCAGCACCGACACCGATTCGTCGAACTTCTTCTCGTCGGCGAGCGTGGAACCCAGCGCCGACAGGGCGTCCGGATCGTCCGGTCGCGCCTTGAGCGCCGCCTTCCACTGCCCTTCGGCCAGCTCGTTCTCGCCCGCGTTCTGATAGGCCAGCGCGGCGTTGAACGGCAGGTCGGCATCGCCCGGCTTCAGGTCGCCGGCCCTGGCGTAGGCATCGCCCGCCGCCTTGAAGTCCTTCTTGCGCGCGTCGCCCTCACCCGCCTGGGCCTCCTTGAACAGCGCCTCGGCCACGCCCAGGTAGAGGTCGCTGTTGCTGGGATCGGTCTTGATCAGGTCGCGGTAGAAATCGACGGCCTTGTCATACTTCTTGTCGTCGATGAATCCGGCCGCGATCTGCTGGAGCACCGCGCGGCGCGACTTCGCGAGATCGCTGTCGCCGGGCGCCGACTTGATGCCTTCGTTGAAATAGGCCAGCGCGGGCTCCCACTGCCCCATGAACGCGTACACCGACCCGAGGTTCCGCAGCGTGCGCGGGTCGCCGGGCTTGAGGAACGACGCGCAGGTGAGGCTCGTGACCGCCTGCTGGTACTTTTTCTGCGCCTCGTCCTTGAGCGTCTTGTCCGCGTCGGCCGCGGGCGGCTTCATGAAATCGGGATACGCCGCCTGCGCCTCGGTGATGCGCGTGATGCCGTTGTTGAACGCCGTCGCCCAGTAGGAGTTGCGGTTCGTCGTGGCCCAGTCGACCTTCTTCTTGTCGGCGTGCTCGAGCCCCGCGATGGCGCGGCGGAACGCGATTCCGGCAGGCCCGCAGCTCTCGATCTCGGCGTAGGCCCATCCCAGGTAACCCATCGCCTCGTAGTCGGTCGAGTCCTCGGCCGCGCACTGCTCGAGCTGCTGCACGGCCTTGAGCATCTGCCGCTTGTAGTCGTCGGTATTGCCCTTGTCCTTGTCCCGCATGCCCTGCACGACGTACTGAATGCCGCCCGCGCAGTGCGGGTTGCGCGCATACGCCGCGCCCACGAAAGCCACGGTGCCCAGCGCCACGCCGAGGGTGGTGGCGATCGCAATGCGTTTCACGGAATTGCCTCCTTGATGGGGTGAAGCGAGCGGCCTTGGAACGGGCCGGCGGCACACCGCCTTGGGCCCTGCCGGCCGGCTACGTAAGCCGATTGCCGTTGACCGCCAGACCGAACGTGGTGCCGAGGAACTTCGCCGCCTTGCGCGACGCCAGCATGCGCGTCATGAAGATCTCGAAGTACTCCATCACCTGCGAGATGCGGGTGTCGATCGTGAGCTCCAGCGTGATCTGCTTCTCGGCCTCATTCACGTTCAGGAAGCTCTTCTCGACCGCGTAGTTGACCCGGTCGTGGATGTCGAAGTTGATCATGTCGGCGTTGCGGACGCGCGTGCGGTGCACGTCGCTCTTGTCCGCCAGGATCAGCGCCGCGGCGACCGCGCTCACCGGGTCGCCGTCGTTCTCGTGATGATTGCCGATCGCGCCGATCACGCGGACGATCTCGAGGTCCGGCATGCCCATCTTGTCGAGCAATTGCATGGCCATCACCGCGCTGGACTGGGCATGGTGGTCGCGATTCACCGCGTTGCCGATGTCGTGCAGGTAGCCCGCGATCGCGGCCAGCTCGGACTCGCGCTCGGGATAGCCCAGCCGCTTGAGGATGTTGAACGCGATGTGGGCGACCAGCCCGACATGGCGCTCGCCGTGCTCGGTGTAGCCGATCTCCGCCAGCGCCTCGTCCGCCTTCCGGACATAGATCTTCACCCGCGGGTTCTCCCGGACTTCGAGGAACGTGAGCAGGTGGGACTCGTCGGCCGAATGGGCGTCGGAAGTCACGGGGCGGATGGGAACGATGCGTTGGGACATGATGGGGTCTTTCGAACTCGGTATATGCGGGAACGATGCCAGAATCACCGCCGGGCCGGCGCGGGCGTGAGGGAAAGCGGATCGACTGTAGGCCGCGCTTCGAATGCCGGTCAAGCATCACGGCAAAACCGCCCATTCTGACGCGAACCTGACGTTTCGATCGGCGGATTTCGCTCCTGCGCCACGCCCCCGCAACCCCGGGCGAACCCCGCGGCCGGTATCGCCGCGCCGCCGCGCGTGGCGGCGCGGCGACACCCGTGCGGCGCCCGCCGCTACAGCACCTCGATGGGATCGACGTCGACACGCATACGCACGCCGCGCTTGCCGGCCCGGGCCTCGAAGTGGTCGAGGGCGCGCGCCGCCAGCTGCCGCAGCGCGCGCGCATCGGCGCTCTTGAGCAGGATGTGCCAGCGGAACTGCCCGCGCAGCCGGGTGAACGCATGCGGCGCCGGCCCCAGCACGCGCACGCCCGTCGCGGCAGCCTCCGCAGGCGCCGCCGAGTCCTCCGTCGCCGCATCGAGCTCCGCGCCGGCAGGATCGACGCGCAGGAACTCCGCGACTTCTCCCGCCACCGCCTCGACGTGCGACTCGTCCGTGCCCGCGAACATCAGGCTGATGAGCCGCACGTAGGGCGGGTACCCGGCGTCGCGCCGCTGGCCCAGCTCGTGCTCGAGGAACGACCGCTCGTCGTGCAGCACCGCGGCCGCGATCGCGGGATGGGCCGGCGTGACGGTCTGCACGTACACGTCGCCGGCGATGTGCCCACGGCCCGCGCGGCCCGACACCTGCACCAGCAGCTGGTAGGTGCGCTCGCCGGCGCGGAAATCGGGCAGGTGGAGCCCGACGTCGGCGTCGAGCACGCCGACCAGCGTCACGCCCGGGAAATCGAACCCCTTCGCGATCATCTGCGTGCCCACCAGGATGTCGGCGTCGCCGCTGCGGAACCGCGCGATCGCCTCCGCCGCGCGCTCACCGTCGCGCGACACGTCGGTGTCGAGCCGCACCACGCGCGCGGCCGGGAACGCCTGGGCCAGCTCCTTCTCGGCGCGCTGGGTGCCGCTGCCCGAGTACTTGAGCAGTGCGGCGCGGCACTTCGGGCACTGGGCCGTCGCGGGCTCGGCGTGGTCGCAGTAGTGGCAGCGCCAGGCGCGCGGCGTCAGGTGCAGCGTAAGCGCGATGTCGCAGTGCGGGCACTCCGGCACCCAGCCGCACGAGCGGCACTGCGTATGGTGCGAGTGCCCGCGGCGGTTGAGGAACAGCATGATCTGCTCGCGCCGCTCGAGCCGCCCGGCGATCGCGGCGCGCAGCGTGGGCGTGAGCAACCCGGCACCCGAGCCCTCGCGGCGCAGGTCGACGAGATGCACCGACGGCAGCGGCCGTCCGTCGATGCGCTCCGCGAGCCGCACGCGCTGGTACTTGCCGCGGGCCGCGTTCGCAAGCGATTCGAGGCTCGGCGTCGCCGATCCCAGCAGCACGGCGATGCCGAGCATCTGCGCCCGGCGCACCGCGGTGTCGCGGCCGTGGTAGTGCAGCCGCTCGCTCTGCTTGTAGGCGGGCTCGTGCTCCTCGTCGACGACGATCAGCCCCAGGTTCGGCAGCGGCGCGAACACCGCGGACCGCGCGCCGACCACCACGTCGAGCGCGCCGCGGCTCGCGAGCTCCCAGTTGCGCCGCCGCTCGCCCACGCCGAGATAGCTGTGCAGCAGGCCCACGCGGCCGCCGAACCGGCGCCGGAACTCGGCGACCACCTGCGAGCTGAGCGCGACCTCCGGCACCAGCACCAGCGTCTGGCGGCCCAGCTCACGCACGGCCTGCGCCGCGCGCAGGTACACCTCGGTCTTGCCGCTCGCGGTGATGCCGTGGAGCAGGATCGGCGCGAACCCGCCGCGGGCAGCCGCGCGCTCGATCGCCGCGAGCGATGCGCGCTGGCCCGGCGTGAGCGTCACGGCATGCGTGAGCGCCAGCTTCGGCTCGCGGTCCTCGACCGCGCCGCGGCGCGCCCGGCTCTTCGCGAATCCTTCGAGGCCGCCCGGCAGCGACGCCAGCAGCACCTCGCCGATCGGAGCCAGGTAGTAGTCGGCGACCCAGCGCGCCAGCGCGAGCAGATGCGGGGCGATCGGCGCGTCGTCGAGCACCGCGGTCACATCGCGCGGGGCCTGCGCCGGGGGACGCTCATCGACTTCGAGCACGATGCCGCGGCGGGTGCGGCCGCGGAACGGCACCTGCACCTGAACGCCGGGACGGGTGCGCGCGGCGAGTTCCGGTGGGACGCGGTAGGCGAAGGTCTGCCGCAACGGCAGCGGCAGTGCCACGTGGGCGTAGGGCATGGTCGGGCGCGAAGCATACCGCAGCCCGCCCCCTGCCGGCGAAAATGCGGTCTCGCGCCGGCTCGGGGGAGCTCAGGCCTGCATGCGCTGGCTGCTGGTCTGGCCGAGAATCGAGTTGATGCGCTCCACCAGCTTGCGCGGGCTGAACGGCTTCGTGATGTAGTCGTCGGCGCCCACTTCAAAGCCCACTTTCTGATCCACGTTGCGGCCCTTCGCCGACAACAGGATCACCGGGATCGCCTTCGTTGCCGGATCGGCCTTGAGCATCTTGCAGGTCTCGTAGCCGTCGAGCTTGGGCATCATGATGTCGAGCACGATGAGATCGGGATGCTCGCTGTGCGCCTTCTCGAGCCCCTGCTCGCCATCGAGCGCCGTCACCACGTCGTAGCCTTCCATCCCCAGACTGAAGTCGAGAATGTGGACGATGTAGATCTCATCGTCGATCACCAGGATCTTGCCTTTTGCCATGTCGTTCTCACCCCCCTCTTAATTATTGGACGAACCGGTTCGCTCCGGTTCGGTTGCGGGTTGTTCGCCGGGCTCGCCGACGGCGAACTCGAGCGAGGACACGACCGCGGGATCGAACTGCCGGCCCGCCAGTCTGCGAATCTCGTGCAACGCGTCCTGCGGCGGCACGGCCGCGCGGTGCGGGCGGCCGACCGTCATGCTCTCGAATGCGTCCACCACGGCCAGGATGCGGCCGCCGATGGGAATCTCGTCGTCCTTGAGTCCGCGCGGATAGCCGCTGCCGTCGAACCACTCGTGGTGCGACAGCACGATCTCGCGCACCACGCCGACGGTCTCGAGCGGCTCCAGCACGTCGGCGCCGACCTCGGGATGGCGCTCGACCGCCTCGCGCTCCTCGCGTGACAGCGATCCCGCGCTGTCGACCACCCGCTCGCCCACGTGCGACATGCCAATGTCGTGCACGCTCGCCGCGAAGCTGACCACGCCGGCGTCGGACTCGCTGAGCCCCAGGCGCCGCGCGATCGCGCACGCGAGCCGCACCCGGTTCGGCGAATGCCGCCGGCCGTGCTCCAGGTGCCGCAGCACCTCGCGCAGCGCCTCGGCGGTCGTATCGACGCTGGTCTGGCTGTGCTCCATGTCGAGGGCCTGCTGCCACGCCGCCGCCACGCGCTGCGCCAGATGCAGCAGCAGATGGCAGTCCTCGGCGTCGAACGTCTTCTGGGTATCCGGCTCCGTCACGTTCAGCACGCCGAGCAGGCCGTGTTCGCTCTCGAGCGGCACCGACAGGAACGTGCCCGACCGGTAGTGCGAGCGCTTGGCCGACGGCACCTCCTGCTGGGACTCGAGGCCCGACACACACACCGGGCGCCGGTTCTCGGCGACCCAGCCGGCGACGCCGGTGCCGGGACGCACGCGCGCGTCGCGCACGACCTCCTCGTCGAGGCCGATCGCCGCGCGGATCACGAGGTCGCCGTCGGGCTCGGGGGTGAGCAGCGACACCACCCGCGCGCCCATCACCTCGGCGACCATCTCGATCGCGAGCTTGAGCACGTCCTCGCTGGCCGACGGCAGCCGGGGATGCGGGCGCACGACGACCCGCGGCGCGGTGCGGCGCGGCAGGAATACGTTGAAGCACGACCCGCGGCCCTCTTCGCTCTCGGCGGAGATTCGCCCGGCGTGCCAGTCGACGATGGATTTGCAGATCGCGAGGCCCAGACCCGTCCCCCCGTAGCGGCGCGCGAGCGACGAATCCACCTGATAGAACCGCTCGAACACCTTCTCCAGCGCGTCGCGGGGAATGCCGATGCCGGTGTCCTCGACCTGGAGCATCACGTCGCGATCGCCGCCCGTGAGCCGGAGCGTCACCGACCCGCCGGTGGGCGTGAATTTCACGGCGTTGCTCCCCAGGTGAAGCACCAGTTGTCGCATCTGGTCCCGGTTCGCGTCGATACGGGTATCGGCGCAATCGATCAGCAGCTTGAGATGCACCTGGCCCACCTGGGCAACGGGTTCCAGCACCGCGACGGTCTCCTCGAGCAGCTCGACGAGGTCGACGGTCTGGCGCGTGAGGTGCGCGTTGCCCGAGTCGAACCGGTTGAGATCCAGCACCGACTCGATCAGGCGGGCGAGCCGCTGGCTCTCCTCGTTGATGATCGACAGGAACCGCCGCAGCTGGGTGTGCGACAGCTCGTCCGCGGACGCGTTGAGCAGCGTCTCGGTGTAGGCGCGGATCGCGGTGAGCGGCGTGCGCAGTTCGTGCGACACCGTGCTCACGAAGTTGCTCTTGAGCGCGTGCAGCTCGTGCATGTGCTGGCCGGCCAGCTCCAGCTCGTGCGAGTGCCGCTCGAGCTCCTGGTAGAGGCGCGAGTTCTCGATCGCGACGACCGCGTGGTTGGCGTAGATCTCGAGCAGTTCCATGACCTCGCGCGACGGCACCAGCCGGTCGGCGGGATTGTCCACCGAGAAGTACGCGACCAGCTCGCCGGCATGGTTGAACAACGGCACCAGCAGCACGTCGTCCTCGTGCCATTCCCATTCCTGGCGGGCGCCCAGCGGGGTGACGTGGCCGCGCGGCAGCGTGGTGTTGAACGGGTGGCCGTGGCCGATGTAGTAGGACCGGCTGACCTTGAACTCGTCCTTGAGCCACGACATGAACTCGTCGACCGGCACCTCGGTGCGGGCCAGCGCCTCGCACGCGTCGGGTTCGAGACCCGCGAACGCGCGGGCCTGGAGCAGGCGCGTGCCCGGGTCGCGCAGCCGGATCAGCACCACCTGGAAGCCCAGGTTGTCGCGGATGTTCTGGGCCAGACTGTCGAGCATCGGGCCCAGGTCGAAGCCGGAATTGATCTCGCGCACGCTCTCGAGGATCTGGTGCAGCTTCTGGGCGCGCTTGCGGTTCTCGGCGAGCTGCGAATAGTAGAGCTTGGACAGGCGCTGCTTGGTGCCGCGCAGCTCAGTGACCTCGGTCTCGAGCCGTTCGAATTCCTCGAGCTGCGCGCGCATCATGCCCGCGGCCTCGACCTCGGTGCGGAGCTGCTCGATCATCAGCGCGTCCTCGCGCAGCCGCTCGAGCTCCACGCGTTCGGCCTCGGTCAGCCCCTCGTCGCCGGGCTCCTCGGCGTCGGCGCCGGGCGGCGCCACGCCGGTCTTCTTGATCTTCTGCAGCTCGCGGCGCGCGCGGTCGAGATCGGCCTTGAGCTTGATCTCGATGGTGGACGGTCCCTTCGACATGTTCTTGCGCATGCGGGGTGCCCTCCTGTCACGCCACGTTGCGACCGGTGTCGGTCGCGGAGATCTGACGGCGCCGCTCCCCCACCATCACGCTGCCCGGGATGCCCTTGCCGTGGGTCTTCAGTTCCTGGGCGATGTCGATGAGCTGGGCGAGATGCGATACCGGCATGCGGTCGGTGCTCACCAGCGCCAGCGTCAGGCTCATGAGCGGAAAGCGCTCGAGCTGGTGCAGGCGGTTGCGCACCTCGACGTAGCCGCGCTCGCGGTCGACTGCGTCGTAGAGCTGCTCCACCGCGGCCGAGAACTCCTCGATCACGTCCTCGCCGAGCGGCTCGGCGTCGTCGGGGGTCGCGAGGATCACGAAGTCGTCGCCACCGATGTGGCCGACGAAGCTGGTGTCGCCGCCGAACTGCATGGCGGATTCGACCAGGATGCGCGCGACGGTCTTGATCGCCTCGTCGCCTCGGGCGTAGCCGTAGTGGTCGTTGAACGACTTGAAGTAGTCAACGTCGATCTGGATCAGCGCGAACGGCCCGCCGCATTCGATGCGGCGCTTGATCTCCTCGTTGATCGACAGGTTGCCCGGCAGTCCGGTGAGCGGGCTCGCCGACCGCTGCTGGCGGCTCCACGCGAGCACGTTCTTGACCCGCAGCAGCAGCTCCGCCCGCTGCCACGGCTTCGTGAGGTAGTCGTTGGCGCCGCCCTCGAGGCCGGTGAGCTTGTCACTCATGGTGCTCTTGGCGGTGAGCATGATGATCGGGATGTGGCGGGTCATGAACGACGCGCGCAGCCGCAGGCACACTTCATAGCCGTCGAAGTGCGGCATCATCACGTCGAGCAGGATCAGGTCGGGCTGGATCCGCGCGGCCAAGTCGAGCGCCTCCTGGCCGTCGACCGCCTCCATGACCTCGTTGCCATCCGCCTCGAGCTGAAACCGGAGGATGTCCCGCAGATGCACCTCGTCCTCGGCAATCAGGATGCGGTTTTTCGGCTTGTTGCTCACGTCGTTGGTGCTCCGGGTGCTGCCAGGTGACGGCATGCCAGGTCGGTCCTGCGGTCCCGGCACGGCCAGAGTTGAATCCACGACGGAGTTATCGGCCGGAGGGCGGCGGAAGCTGAACCCGTTGTGGCAGCACGCCTAACCCCGCGCGTCAGCGTGGGATCGGCAGCCCGGATTCCTCGAGGGAGGCGGTCGCGTCCAGCTCCGGATCGAGCGCCACTCCCTGCATGAGCAGCCTCGCCCCGAGGTGGGCGATCATCGCCGCATTGTCGGCGCACAGCCGGGGCGACGGGATCCGCAGCACGACGTTCCGGCGCTCGCACTCCTCGCTCAGCCGGCGGCGCAGCTCGCGGTTGCAGGCGACGCCGCCGCCGAGATTCAGCGCCCGGGCGCCCGTGGACTCGAGCGCCCGCAGCGTCCTGGCCGTGAGCACGTCCACCACGGCGGCCTGGAACGAGGCCGCCACGTCGCGAACGAGCCGCGGGTCCCAGGGCGGTCCGGCCGCGTTGCGGAGCGCCGTCGCCACCGCGGTCTTGAGGCCCGAGAACGAAAAGTCGCAGCCCGGCCGGTCGAGCATCGGGCGCGGGAGGTCGAACGCCCGCGGGTCGCCATCGGCGGCCTGCCGGTCGATCCCGGGACCGCCGGGGAACCCGAGCCCCAGCAGCTTCCCCACCTTGTCGTAGGCCTCGCCCGCGGCGTCGTCCAGCGTGCTGCCGAGCCAGCGGTAGTCGCCGAGACCGCGCACCTCGACGAGCTCCGTGTGGCCTCCCGACACCACGAGCGCCACGGCCGGCAGCGGACTCGGACCGTGCTCGACCTCGCTCGAGTGGAGGTGCGCCTCGATGTGGTTCACGCCCACGACCGGAATCCCGAGCCCGAGGCCGTAGGCGCGGGCAAACGCCACCCCAACGACCAGCGAGCCCACGAGACCCGGGGCCCGCGTGACGGCGATCGCCGTCAGCCGGTCGGGTGGCACCTGCGCCTCCGCCAGCGCGCGCTCCACCAGCCGCGGCAGGATGTCGAGGTGCGCGCGCGATGCCAGCTCGGGCACCACGCCGCCATAGAGCCGGTGATCCTGCGCGGACACGAGGTGGGAGCGCAGCGTGGCGCCACCCTCGAGCACCGCGACCGACGTGTCGTCGCACGACGTCTCGATGCCGAGCACGAGCTGCGCGGCACGCGGCCCGGCCCGTCGGTGCGCCGGAGCCGGGACCGGGACGGCGACGGCGTCTGCGCGATCCGCGGCGGCGTCCGAGGGTCCCGCGTCGGAACTCACACGTCCTCGGGCTGCAGCTGCTGGTCGAGCCACTCCATGTAGCGTGGCGCCCCCGCCGCGACCCGCACCGCGATGCATTCCGGGACCTCGTACGGGTGGAGCTCGTGCAGCCGCGACTGGAGGGCGCTCCAATCCTGCTTGCGCGTCTTCATCAGCACCACGATCTCGCGCTCGTCCTTGACCTCGCCCTGCCAGCGATAGATCGACCGGGCGCCGGGCAGCAGGTTGCCGCAGGCGATCAGCCGCTCGTCGAGCAGCGCCCGCACCACCCGCGCGGCGTCGTCCTCGGTGCCGAACGTGGTGAACACCAGCAGCATCTCCGTCACTTCGAGCCTCCCGTTGGTCCTAAGGCCTCCTGCCATGCGCGGCCGGGAAGTGTAGCATCGACGCATGAATCGTGGCGGCGGCGGCGGGGGATTCCGAAGTCGGTGGCGCGTGGGAGCGGGCGCAGCCGCGATCGGCCTCTTGGCCGCGAGCGGTGGCGTGACGGCGCCCGCCGGGCACGGCACCGGCGGGCTGCCGCCAATCGTGTTCGTGTCGCGCCATCCGCTGCCCGGAGTGCCGCTGGTGCCGGGGCTCGGGCCGCATCAGCGGGCGCTGGCCCCGGGGGGCAGCCTGATGCTGCGCGACGCCGGGGGCCGGGTCCGCGAGCTGCTCCCCGCGGGCGCGCTGTGGGACTGCGCGAGCCCCGCCGTGGCGCCCGACGGCCGGCGCATCGCGTTCGCGGGCACGGCCGGTCCCGACAGCGCGTGGCGGATCTACGTAGTGAACCTCGATGGCCGCGGACTCGCCGCGGTCACCGGGCCCGCGCGCGGCTTCGAGCTGCCGCCGATGCCGGCGCTCGCCACCGACCCCGCGCTCGATCTCTCGCGGTTCGACGATCTGGAGCCGTGCTGGGTCGGCGATCACCTGCTGTGCTTCGCAAGCACGCGGTTCCCGCAGCGCGCGCAATACGCGGCGCTCAGCGTCACGAACCTGCACCTGGTGCGGGACGACGGCAGCGGACTAAGGCGCATCACCTCGGAGCGCAACGGCGCCGCCGACCCGGTCTACGACCCCGGCAGCGGGGCGATCGTCTACGCGCGCTGGTGGTTCAACCGCTGGCAGGCCGCCGTGTCGGGCGCCGTCACCACCGACCGGGCGCGGGCGCTGCCGCGCGACTCGATCAACACCTGGCAGCTCGTCGCGATCCGGCCGAACGCGCACGGACCGAAGCTCGCCGCGGGATCGTTGAGTTCGCGGCTCGATGCCATGGGCGTCGAGCCGGCGCTGGCGCCCGACGGTGGGATCGTCGCCACCTACGCGCTCAACCTCGGCCTGTCACCGCGGCCCGGCGGCACCGGCATCCACCGGCTCGATCGCCGCGGCGGGCCGACGCGGTGGATCGCCGGGGCGATCGTGCCGGAGCACGGCGGCGATCCCTATCGCAATACGCTCGGCCTCGCTGCGCCCTCGGCGTGCGCGCCCGCGGTGCTGCCCGACGGCCGGATCCTCATGTCCTACGATCCCGGCGCGCGCGGCGACTACGGCCTGTGGATCGTGGGCCGCGACGGCGCCCCGGAGCCGCTCTACGACCGCCCGGGCAAACTCGAGCTGGACGCGGCGCCGGTGCTGGCGCGGCGGCTGCCCGGGCGCGGCTGGAGCCGGGATCCCGGCATCGCGCCCGCGGCGGAGCGCGCACTCGCGCGCGGCGACCTCGCGGACCCGGCGCTCGGCACGTTCACGTTCGACTGCCTGGACGTGTTCGCGAGCGGCGGCCTCGCCGGCGCGCCGGCGCGCGCGGCCGGACTCACACTGCGGTTCTTCGCCGCGCTGCCGCGGTTCGATCGCGCGGGCGGCGACACCGCGGTGATGCTGCGGGAGGTGCCGGTGGGCCGCCACGGCGCAATCCGTGCGACCGGCCTGCCGGCCGGGGTTCCGATGTTCGAGCAGCTCGCCGATGCCGCCGGGCATCCGCTCGTCACCGCCCACGGCCCCGCGCACGTCGCCGGTCTCAACGCCGGCACCGCGGGCACGGTGACGCGCTGCGTCGGCTGCCACACGGGGCATTCGCGATTGCCGGTGCCGCGGGGGCGGTGAGCGGCGCCTATTCGACCGCCAGCACCACCTTGCCCTGCACCTCGCCCGCTTCGAGCCGCTCGTGGGCGAGTGCGGCCTGGGCGAGCGGCAGCACCACGCCCACGAATACCTTGAGGACATTCGAGTCGAGCAGCCGGGCGATCTCATCGAGCTGACGCAGGTCCATGTGGGTCCCGACCGCGATGGTGCGGGCGCCGAGCGCCGTGGCTTCCACCGCCGACGGCGCACCCAGGGTGCTGGCGAACACGCCGCCCGGCCGGAGCACCTTCCACGACCTCGCCTGCGTGTCACCGCCCACCAGGTCGAGCACCGCGTCGACGGGCGCGACCACGTCATCGAACCGCTCACGCTGGTAGTCGATCACCTCGTCCGCGCCCAGTGCGCGCACGAACGCCACGTTCTCGTCGCGGGCAGTCGCGACCACGTGGGCGCCACGCCATTTCGCGAGCTGGACGGCGAAGCTGCCCACGCCGCCGGCCGCACCCTGGATCAGCACGCGCTGCCCCGCGGTCACGCCGATCGCGGTCGCACCGCCGGCTCCGGCGATGAGCGCCTGCCACGCGGTGAGCGCTGCAGTCGGCACCGCCGCCGCGTGGGAATGATCCACGGACTGCGGCTTCGCGGTGACCTCCCCGGTGCGCGCGACGACGTACTGGGCGTACGCGCCGAGGCGCAGGAGATCGATCCGGCCATAGACCTCGGCGCCCGGCGTGAACCGGCTCACTCCCGCACCCAGGGTTTCGATCGTTCCGGAGAAATCCAGCCCCGGCGTGAGCGGCAGGACGTATGGGATCGTCGCCTGCAGATCTCCCGAGCGAATCTTCCAGTCGATCGGATTCACGCCTGCCGCACGCACCCGCACGAGCACCTCGTCCGCCGCGGGAACCGGGCGCGGCGCATCCTCGTACTTCAGAACATCGGGAGATCCATAGACGTGGATGCGGGCGACTTTCATCGTGGAGGAGACTGGCGTCATGGCGCACTCCTCGGCCGTGTGGGGTTCCGCTACTTCGAATCCGCCGCCTTCTTCTCTACCGTCTTCTTGTTGCCGGCCTTGGGCGTGTCCATCGACCACGGCGGCGTGATGCCGTTCATGCGCGCGTAGGCGATCGACTGCCCGAGGTGCTCGTGCTGGTGCGTCACCGCGGTCACGTACATGGCGCGCACCGACATGTCGCCGCCGAACGCCTTGATCTGCTTGTCGAGGTCCGCCTCGGGGGTGTTCTCGATCGCCCGCCGGATGTGCTTGAACGAATCCTCGAGCGCGTCGATCACCTTCGCCTTGTCGGTGGAGTTCTTCTCCATGTCCGGGCCCATGCCGTCCGGCGGCTTCACCCCGTTGAACGACGGGAACATGTAGTTGCCGCCGGCCACGTGCATGTACACCTCGCCGATCGAGCGCACGCCCTTCGCGGGCCGCCACATGAACTTCTTCTCGGGGGTCACCTTGGCGAGGCTCACCAGCTTGTCCTGCACGTCGGTGATCGACTTCACGAGGTCACCGCGGATGCCGGTCACGTCGTCGGCATTCGCTGCGGACGACACCGCCAGGCCCAGCACGGCGGCCATCAGCATGCGATTCCATTTCATCGAACGCTCCTTTCGTATTTCCCCTGAGGAATGCGACCGTGCAGCGGACTGAGCGAACCCGGGACTCCAAGGCTCGGGCAATCGCCCGAGCCGGCACTCTACACTACGCTCGCCCGACACCCGCAGCGTCGCGGCTACTGGGCCATGTGGGCCCTGGCCTTGTACTTCGGGTCGCGGAGCTTCGGGCCCTCAGGGCCGCCCGGGCGCCACTGAGGCACGTCATGGTGCCACGGTGATCGTCACGGCGAACGCTCCGGATGTAGCCCGCGAGCCGGGGCCGATGTAGCATGGCCACCTTCCCCCGGAGACCGCGACGGTCCGCCGGTGATTCGCAGCACCACCCCCTAAGGAGGATTGAATCATGTCTCAGCATGTGCGCACCCGTTGGATTGCGCTGCTTGCGTGTTGTCTCATCGTGGGCGCCGGCTCGGCGTTTGCCGCCGACAAGGATGACGCGATGAAGGGCATGAAGATGGACAAGGCGCACGACGAGATGATGGAGCAGATGATGAAGGCCGGCGCGCCGGGCGCCCCGCACGAGATGATGAAGAAGTGCGAGGGCACGTGGAAGGCGACCGTGAAGACCTGGCAGGGTCCCGGTGATCCGGTGATCTCGGAAGGCTCGGCCGACTTCAAGATGATCCTGGGCGGCCGGTTCCTCGAGCAGCGCTTCACCGGCAGCATGATGAACCAGCCCTACGAGGGCTATGGCCTGAGCGGCTACGACAACACCAAGAAGGCCTATACGTCGCTGTGGGTGGACAACATGAACACCAGCACGATGATGTCCAGTGGCAGCTACGACGAGGCCAAGAAGACGCTGACGTTCAAGTCCACGATGCCCGGGCCCGACGGCAAGCCGATGTCCATGCGCATGACGAACGTCATGCCCGACGACAAGACGCAGGTCTTCACGATGTACAGCGTGGACAAGGGCAAGGAAATGAAGATGATGGAGATCACCTACACCAGAATGTAGGCGGTCGGTACCAGACGATGCGGGCACCCTCGACGAGGGTGCCCGTTCGTATTGTGATGAGGGCCGCCGCGTGCCGGGAGTACGAACGAACGCCGACCCTACTGAAGCGTACGTCGCACCCCGTCACGCGAACGGCATGCCTGGAAACGCGACCCCTCGTCGTTTCCCGCTTGCGACACGACCCGGCATGGCACCGGACCGCGTGCGCACCTCATCGACAACAGTGCTGCCCGCTGGCCATGCGCGCTGCGATGCGCGCCATCTCGCCTATGCCGGGCTCGCGATCACGCACCGGTGGTGAGCCGGCGCGCCGGTGAGATGCAGCAGGCGAACCAGCGGAGCCGGGCAGTGTCGCAGCACCGACTCGGGAATGCTGCGGCGCTCGTGAACGGTCTCGTGCTGAACGATTCGAAATCCGTGCCGCCCGAGCAGCCCGTCGATCTGGTCCGCCGTGAGCGCCGGCCGGAACGCGTGGCCGAAACTGCGGCCGTCGGAACTCGTGAACGTCTCGTGCAGCGGCGACAGTTCCGTACGGCCGCGCTCGTTGGTTCCTGCGGCCGGGGTGCACGAATCGCCGATCACGAGCACGCCGCCCGGCCTCAGGTGCTCGCGGACGACGCTCAGGAAATAGCCCGGCGGATCGACGCGCGACAGGCCCTCGCGCAGCCACACCAGGTCGCAGGAGTCGCTGAACCCATGCGACAGCGCCGCACGGCGGAACGTCACCGGACCGTGGTCGTTGTGCAGCCACGTCATGTGGGCGCTGCGCCAGCGCGCGACGTTCAGATGATCGGGGCGGATGTCCATGGCCGACACCTCGGCGCCCAGCCGGCCGAACAGCATGGCGTCCGTCCCGATGCCGCAGCTGGCATCGACGACGCGCAGCGGTTCCGCGCCGCGGGGCTGCTCCAGCAGCCGGCTCGTGATCCAGCGCATCGCCCAGCCGGTCTCGCCGTTCCACAGATTGGCGGTCATGCGGCGGATCCCCGCCTCGTCGGTCGGCCGCGGCAGCGTTGCCGTGTGGCGGCGGAACAACTCGCGGCCGGTGTCGGACAGCAGCCGCGGCAGCGTGTACGGCTCGTCGACGACGGTCCAGCGGATGAACTCCGAGAACCACTGCAGCGCGAGCGTGTCGGCCGGAACGTCGGGCATCGTTGCCCGGGACGTAATCGTGGAATCGAGCATCCGTGGTGCGGGGGCGGGAACACAAAACGATGCATGGCTCATGACCTGGACCAGTGCAATCGGCGTGCCCGGTTTCGCCTGGACGGCTTCTCATTGCGGCGGAAGCGTTTGCGGGATCCGACCCCACGCGCTCGACGCAGCCCGCATGGGGAGGATTGACTCAGGTGGGGCGTATAGGGACGATCACACGTCCTTGAGGCCGTAGCCCTCGAGCTTGCGGTACAGAGTCTTGCGGTCGAGCCCGAGCAGCCGCGCCGCCGCGGCCTTGTTGCCCTTCACCAGGCGCAGCGCACGCACGATCTGATCGCGTTCGACCTCGGACAGCGGCTGGATCGTCTCGGCTCGGGCCTCGGTCGCCGCGGCCGCGAATTCCGGCAGGTCCGCGGGACCGATCACGCGATCCTGCCCCAGCACCAGCGCGCGCTCGATCGCGTTCTCCAACTCGCGGACATTGCCCGGCCACGGCGCCTGACGCAGCAGGTCCATCGCCTCGCGGCTCACTGTGACGTCCGGGCGCCCCAGCCGGCGGCCGTGTTTCTCGAGCAGGAACGCCACCAGCGGCACGATGTCCTCCGCCCGCTCGCGCAGCGGCGGAATGCGGACCATGATCACGTTCAGCCGGTAGTACAGGTCGTGGCGGAACTGGCCCGCCGCACACAGCGCCTCCAGGTCCCGGTGGGTGGCGGCGATGATTCGCACGTCGACCGGCACCGGCGAGGGTGCGCCGAGCGGATGCACTTCGCTCTCCTGTAACACGCGCAGCAGCTTCGCCTGCAGCGCGGGCGCCATGTCGCCGATCTCGTCGAGCAGCAGCGTCCCCCCCTGGGCACGCTGGAACAGGCCGAGTTGGTCATCGCGCGCGTCGGTGAACGAGCCGCGGCGATGGCCGAACAACTGGCTCTCGAGCAGGTGCTCGGGGATCGCCGAACAGTTCACGGCCACGAACGGCCCGGCGTGGCGCGGGCTGTTCGCGTGCAGCGCCCGCGCCAGCAGCTCCTTGCCGGTGCCGCTCTCGCCACGGATCAGCACCGGCGAGTCCGCGGGCGCGGCGCGCAGGATCATCGCCAGCGTGCGCTTCATGGCGGGGCTCGCGGCCACGATGCCGTGGGTCGCGGACGTGCTGTCGAGCACTGCCTGCGGGATCTCGCGCGCCAGGCGCTGCTCCTGCATCGCGGCTTCCAGCGTCTCGAGGAGCTGCTCCACGCGGAACGGCTTCGTGATGTAGTGGTAGGCGCCGCCGCGCATCGCCTCGACCGCCGATTCGATGCTGCCGAACGCCGTCATGATCACGATCGGCAGGTTCGCGTCCAGGCTGCGCAGGCGCGTCAGCAGCTCGCTGCCCTTCATCGCCGGCATCATCAGGTCGGTGACGACGGCGTCGACCTGCTGCTGCCCGTAGAGCGCCAGGCCCTCGGCGCCGTTCGCGGCCGTGAACACCGTGTAGCCGGCCGCGAGCAGCTCGTCCTCGAGAAACTGCCGCATCGCGGCGTCGTCCTCAACCACCAGCACGCGGCCCTCCGTGGCCTGCGCGCCGCCGCTCTCACGGATCGCACCTGCTTCCGGGCCGTCCAGTCCCTTCATGCGCTCGCCTCTTCCCGATCGTAGTTCAGCGGCAGCACCACCGTGATGCGCGTGCCGGCATCGATGTCGCTGGTCAGCTCGAACCAGCCGCTGTGCTCCTCGATGATGCCATAGGACACCGACAATCCGAGCCCCGTGCCCTGGCCGGCCTCCTTGGTCGTGAAGAATGGGTCGAATACGTGATTGCGAACTTCGGGCGCGATGCCGGTGCCGGTGTCGGCGAAGCACACGGTGACGCACGACTTCGGCAGCCCGCCGCGCGCGGGGTCGGTGAGCACCTCGGGCGCCAGCGAGATGCGCAGCGTCCCGCCCTGCGGCATGGCGTCCATGGCGTTGAGCGTGAGGTTCAGGAACACCTGCTGGAGCTGATCGGGATCGGCGACGATCGTCGGCAACTCGTCGGGAAACACGGTCTCCACCCGCACACTGCGCTTGGCGAGCTGCGCCTCGACCAGGTCCAGCACGTCACGGACGGCCCCGGCCAGGTCGGTCGCGACGCGGCGCGGCGGCTTCTGGCGCGCGAAGTCCAGCATGTCGCGGACGATGCGCACGATGCGCTCGGTCTGGGCCGTGATGATGCGCAGGTGCTTCTGGGCGATGTCATTGCCGTCGACGGTGCGGATCAACGATTCGGCGCGGCCGCTGATCACGTTGAGCGGCGTGCCGATCTCGTGCGCCAGGCCCGCCGCGAGGCGCCCGAGGCCGGCGAGGCGTTCGGCGTTGCGCAGCCGCGTCTCGATCTGGCGCCGGCGCTCCTGCTCGGTGGCGAGCGACAGCCGCGCGGCCTGCAACCGCTCGCACATGCCGTTGAACTCCCGCGCCAGCCAGCCGAACTCGTCGTCGCCGTGCACCGGCACGCGGGCCGCGACGCCCTGGGCGCCGATCTCGCGGAAGCTCGTGACCAGCTCCGCGACCGGCCGCGTGATGCTGACCCGCGTCACGACCATCACGACCGCGATGATCGCGATCGCCATCACGACGATCAGCGACAGGATGAACTTGAGCGTCGACATCGAGTCCTCGTGGATATAGGACTCGAGCTGCAGCACCTGCACCGCACCCTGCAGCCGGGCGCTGCGATCGACCAGCGGCTCGATGAAACCGACCACCGATTCCTTGCCGATGAACCGGCGCATCTCGATCAGCTTGCGCTGCGCCAGCACCTGGTGCAGCTCGGTCTGATGCCGGAACGGATACGGCTCGAGCGAGGTGGACTGGTAGATGATCTTTCCCGAGGCGTCGAACAATCGGAAGCCGAGCACGTGCTCGTAGCCGGTGGCGCGGTCGATGAGCTGCTTCAAGTCGGTGAACTGGAGATCGCGCAGGTAGTCCTCGCTGGCGATCTGCACCACCAGCGCGACGGCCCGGCCTTCCTTGCCCAGTTCCTCCCGCAGCAGCTCCTGGCTGCGGCGCTGGTACAACACGCCGACCAGCACCGTCAGCGCGACGAGCGGCACGACGAGCGACACCGTGAGCCGGACTCCGATTCTCAAGGCTCAACCTCCCCTGGTCGCGATTCGAACGACGCCCCGTCGTGGGCACGTCACCGTGCATGGAACGCGTGGCGGTTCCGCTCGGGCGCCGGCGCTACGCCCGGCGCCGGCTGGCCCGCGAACCGCCATGGTACTCCGGCGCCCCCCGGATTGAATTCGGCCATTCGCACCCGTTCCATTTGTGAAACCTTGTCATACCGGCCGCCGCCGCCGTACTGTCCCGCCCATGGCGATCTTCCTGTTCAAGACCGAGCCCAAGGATTATTCGTTCGAAGATCTGGTCCGCGAGAAAAAAGTGGTTTGGGAAGGGGTGAGCGCCCCCGCGGCGCTCAAGTACCTGCGCACCGTCAAGACCGGCGACACCGTGGCGATCTACCACACCGGCGACGTGAAGGCCGTGGTGGGGCTGGCGCGGGCGACGTCGGACTCGTATCCCGACGCCATGCTCAACAACCCCAAGCGCGCCGTGGTCGACATCGAGCCGGTGGGGCCGCTCGCGAAGCCGGTGGCGCTGTCGACGTTCCGCGTCGATCCGGTGCTGATGACGAGCGAGCTGGTGCGCCTGCCGCGGCTGTCGGTGATGCCGCTCACCGCCGAACACCTCGAGCGCATCGAGCAGCTCGCGAAGAGCTGAGGGTGGCCCGGGCCGGGCGGGCAACTTCCCCCGGGTCGAGTCTCAGGCCTCCTCTGGCACACACAAAAAATGAAACCGGCGGCCACCCCTCTCGGGAGTGGCCGCCGTTCTACAGACTGCTCGAGCGCTGCGGTTAGCGGGTCAGCGCGATGCGCTTCACCGCCACCTTGCCGCCGCCTTCGAAGCGCACGAAGTACATGCCGGCCGCCACGCGACCGCGATCGCCGCTACCCGACCAGATCGCCTGATACCGGCCCGGGCGCTGGACCAGGTCCACCACCTTCGACACCAGCCGGCCCTGCAGATCCAGGATGCTCACGCGCACCTTCGCCTCGCGCGGCACCGTGTACTCGATCCGCGCCACGTCGGTGGTCGGATTCGGCGACACCCGCGCGAGCGCGAACTCGGTGATCAGCTCGCCGGCCTTGCCTTCGACCGGCGTGAACGACACCGTCTGGCCGCCCTTGACCGTCGCCACCAGGCGATAGACGTAGGACTTGTCGGCTTCGACCGTGCGATCGATGACCGTGGTGATGTTGTTCACCGTGGTCGGCTGAGCGTCGATCTTCTTCCACGGCCCCACCACCGTCGCGGAGCGCTCGACGGAGGTCGCGGTGACCTCGGTCGCGTCACCGAACTGCCAGCGGAGCTCGATGCCGTCGTTGACGGTCTCGGTCTCGAACAGGTTCAGCAGCACCGCGGTCGCGGGCTCCAGCTCGCCGCACTGGAAGTCACCGAACCCGGTCACTCCGATTGCCTGCGTGCTGGTCGCGGTCCGCGTCCCCGTGAACGTCGAGAACCACGTGCCGTTGTAGCGCATCGTCACGAAGTTGCTCGTGTTCGCGCCGCCGTCGACATCCGAAGCGACGAAGTTGAACACCGCGTCGAAGTCCAGGAATATCGGCGAGGCGACCGAAGGCGTGAGCGTCCAGTAGCGATTCGCCGTCTTGGTGGCGGTCAGACCCGACGTCGCGATGTTCGGCTCGTCCGGCGTGTGCGTGCTGCCCGTCACGGTGAATGACGTGCCCACACCGTTGAAGGAGGCGCTCACCGGCGTGTAGAACGACGCGTCACCCACGTCGAACGCCCGCGTGTTGTTGCCGGTCGGGATGGTGCGGAGCACGTTGCCGACGACGTAACCCGTCCCCTGCGATGCACCGATCACCTGGCCGAACATCTGCATGGCGAGCGCATTCGTGGCCGTGGTGGTGATGTTGCCGCTCGTGAACTTCACGATGCTGTTGAGGGTCAGGTCGCCGTCCGCCAGCGTCACTCCGTTCGAGTTGTTGACCTCGACCGTGAGATTCACCGACGAGCTGATCGTGCCCTTGTTGTCGATCGTCTGCGCCGCCGGACCGTTCAGCGAATACACCGGCGATCCCGACGCGGGCAGGAATCCGAGCGACGTGCCCGGCTGCACCGTGATGTTGCCGCGCAGCGAACCGTTGCCGGTGCCGGCGAGCGTGAACGAACCCGTCGTGACGATGATGTCGTCGACGCTGAACGCGAGACTGCCGCTCGTCGTCGTCGGTCCCGCCGTGTTCTGCTCGTAGTCCGCATAGGTGCGGCCCGAGAACTGCGGCGTCACCGGACCGTCGAGACGGAACCGGCTGTGCGTCTGGAACGAGATCACGGTCGCAGGAGCCGTCGCGCCGAACGGGGTCGAACCCGAAGTCTGCGCGAGCAGCGATCCGGTCTCGAACACCACCGAGTTCACGTTGCTCGTACCGGTGCCGATGCCGAACGGGTTACCCGAGATGCCGGTGCCCACGACGAACTGCGAGGCCGTGAGGAAGTGCAGCGCCCCGGCGCCCAGTGCCGTCAGCTTGTGCGGCGTGCCCGTGCCCGACAGGTTTACGGTGCCGCCCACCGTGCCCGTGGCCATTGCGGCCAGCGCGATGTTGATCGAGTTCGTCGACAACGCCGCCGACAGGCTCAGCGTGCTGCCCGACGGAACGCTCAGATCGGTGCCCGCGCCGCCCGACAGCGTCAACGTGACCGCCGCGTTGCTCTGCAGATTCGCCGAACTGTTGTTCGACAGCAGCAGCTCACCGATCGTCTCGGTCGGCACGTCCGTCACCACCACCGAGCCGCCCGCGCTGAACTGCAGCACGTCGTCGGTGTTCGGCGTGTGACGCTCCGGCGTCCAGTTGGTCGACACGCCGTACGACGCCGTGCCGGTCTTGTTCCAGGTGTAGATGTCCGGCAGGAACGTCGCCGTGATGTTCTTGTCGGCATCCATCAGCACGTTCAGCGGGCTCGCGTGACCGCTCGCATCGCCGCTCCAGCTGTCGAGATGCCAGCCGGCGGCAGGATTCGCCGTCAGCACCACCGTCGAGCCTGAGTTGTAGCTCGGCTGATCCGGCGCCTTCGCGACCGTGCCATTGCCGATCACCGTCACCGTGAGGGTGTAGGTGGTCTGCGAGAACGTCGCGTCGATCGTGTGGTTCATGAGTACGTTGGTGAACGTGTACGACGCGATCGGGCCCTGCGACACGCCGTCGACCTTCACATCCAGGATCGTGAAGCCGGCATTCGGCGTGATGGTGTAGCTCTGGCTGCCACCCGAAGGCACGGACGTCGTGCCCGGAGGCGCGATGGTTCCGCCCGGTCCCGCCGTCGCGACGATGTCGTAGACGTCGAGCACGAACTGCGCATCGATGGTGTGGTTCGTCGTCACGTTGGTGAACGTGTACGAGGCCGGAGTCCCGACCGACACGCCGTCCACCTTCACGTCGCCGATGCGATACCCCGCATTGGCGGTGATCGTGAACGACTGGTCCTGACCCTGGAACACCGTCACGCTGCCGCTCGGGGCGATCGAACCATTGGGTCCCGCCGTCGCGGTGATCGTGTAGGCGTTCGGCGCGAAGCCGCAGCCGGTGTTGGTGTCGTCGCCGCTGTGCAGCCACGGCGTGAAGTTGACGTTGCCGCCGATGACCGCGTCACCGGTGCCCGGTCCGTCACCCGACGGGCCCGTCGCCGAACCCCACCAGTTGTTCGTGGCGTCCTGCGCCACGCCGCTGAGGTTGTCGTAGCCGGCCGACACGTTCGACGTCACCGAGTTGAGGTTCGCCGTCAGCGTCGTCGCGCCACCGTAGGCCGCGAGACCAGCGTCCCAGTTGGCGACTTCGTTGTTGCCCGCCGACACCGCCAGCGGTCCACCCTCGGAGTAGGCAAAGATGCCCACCGAGCCCGACACGTCGGTGCCGTTCAGGCACGACGACCCGACACTGACCGTGAACGAGCTCAGCGCACGGTTGCCACGATAGGCCGCCGCGCCGGCGATCGCGTCGAACGGCTGCGCCTTCGGATGCGACGCCATGGTCTTGGCCGGGTGCTGGCTGGCCGCCAACGTGAGCTTGCCGTTGACCGTCACCTTGGCGGGTCCCGGCGTGGTGCTCGAGTTGTAGATGAAGATCGGACCAAAGTCCGAGCCGCCGACCGGGTGGATCGAGGTCATGCTGCCGTCGGTGTCGTACCACGTCACCGGCGCCTGCACGTTCGTGATCTCGATGCTGCTGGCCGCCACGCTCGTGCCCGCGTCCGTCAGGATGCCGCTCGCGACGAACGTGGCCGGCGTGTAGCCGATGTCGGTGATCGTGCTGTTTGAGATGGAACCGCCGGCGCCGAAGCTCACCTGGATGCCGTTCTGCGCGGTGACCGACGTGTAGCCGGCGCCCGTAACGGTCGTCCCGTGAACGTTGACCGTGAGGCCGGTGCCGTTCAGCACGAACGCATTTTTCTGGAACGTGCTCACCTTGACGTTGCCGACATCCACGCTGTACGGGCCGCCCGTCGAGTTGTTGGCGTAGACGCCGACGCCGTGCTGCGCGCCGTCGAACGGCGTGTCCTCGACGTTGATGACGCACGCGTCGGTCAGGAAGCCGCCCGCGTTCCAAAACGCGGCACCGATGAAGCGCGCGTTGGCGTTGCCCTGGCCGTCACCGTCGATCGTCAGATTCTCGATGTGGGCGCCGTTGCCGCCGTCGTGAACGAACACGACCGGCTTGTTGGTGTTCGGGCCGGGCGTGATGAACGACTTGGTCAGCGTAGCCGGGCTCTTGATGATCGTGACGCCGCAGCCCGAGCCGTGGATCGTCACGTTCTTGATGACCTCGACCTGCTCCTGATAGACACCCGCCGCCACCGTGATGTGGTGGCCGTCGAGGGTCGCCGGATCGTCGAGCGCGGCCTGGATGGTGCTGTAGCCGTTGCTGGTCTCGAGGTCGACCACCGGCGAATTGCCGAACTGGGCATCGATCGTGTGATCCGCCTGCACGTTCGTAAACGTGTACGAGGTGATCGAGCCCTGCGACACACCGTCGACCTTCACGTCCGTGACCGTGTAACCGCCGGCGGGCGTGATGGTGTACGCCTGGCTGCCGCCGAAGTTCACGGCGGTCGTGCCGGGAGGCGCGATCGAGCCGTTCGGGCCCGCGGTCGCGACGATGTTGTAGGTGTTGATCGCGAACGTCGCCGAGATCGTGTGGTTCGCGCCGACGTTGTTGAACGTGTAATTCGTAACCGGACCGACCGACACCGCGTCGACCAGCACATCAGCGACGTGGTAGCCGGCGTCCGGGGTGATCGTGTAGGCCTGGCTGCCGTTGAACGGGACCGTCGTCACGCCCGGAGGCGCGACCGTGCCGTTGGCGCCCGAAGAGGCGGTGATTGTGTAGGTGTCGATCGCGAACGTCGCGTCGATCGTGTGGTTTGCCGTCACGTTCGTGAACGTGTACGAGCCGATAGCACCCTGCGACACACCATCGACCTTGACGTCGTCGATGTGGTAGTTCGGGTCGGCCGTGATCGTGTACGCCTGGCTGCCACCGCTATTGACCGTGGTGACGCCGGGAGGCGCGATCGAGCCGTTCGGGCCCGCGGTGGCGGTGAGCGTGTAGGTCGCGATGAACGTCGCGTCGATCGTGTGCGGCGCAATCACGTTCGTGAACGTAAACGAATTGATCGCGCCCTGCGAAACACCGTCGACCTTGACGTCGGCGATCACGAAGCCCGCGTTCGGTGTGATCGTGTAGCTCTGATTGCTGCCGTAGTTGACGTTCGTGGTGCCAGGAGGCGCGATGCTGCCGCCGGCGCCGGCCGTGGCCGTGATCGGGTTGGTGTCGAGCGCGAACGTCGCGTCGATCGTGTGATTCGCCGTGACGTTCGTGAACGAGAACGACGTGATCGGACCCTGCGAAACGCCGTCGACTTTAACGTCGACGATGTGGTTGTTGGCGTCCGCGGCGATCGTGTAGGCCTGGCTGCCACCGTCGATGACCGAGGTCGTGCCCGACGGGGTGATGGTGCCGTTGCCGGTCGTCGTCGCGGCAATTTGCCAGCTGGTGGTGGAAGCCCACGTGTTGCCAACGCGGATAGCATCGACGCTGCCGGCGGGGCCGGTCGCGGCGCTGCCCTGGCGGATCGCGATGGCGTCTATTGTAGTGGCATCGACCTCGGCAGCCACCGTCGTAGTGGTGACGTTGGGTGCCGGTTCGGCCCCACCAAGGACCGGATTCACAAATAGCGAGACCTGGTCATTCGTCGCACCAGCGACGAAGGTGTACTTGATGACTACCAAATAGGTCGTATTCAGCGCGTAAGAAAATGGTGTGTAGACAAGGCTGCCGGCTCCGGATGACGACTGGACACCGAACGCCACATTTACCGTGGCATCTCTCTTCACGAACAGTCGTGCCCGGAACAGGTTTGAAGCAACTGCGCCATCAAAGAAGTGGAACATGTAGTCGCCGCCAGTAGTGGCAGCGCTAATATTCACCAACACCGAGGCATACACGGACCCGGTGGTCACGCCGGTAAAGGTATGGTTATCGTCCTCACCTGAGGCCGCGAGGCTGACTTTGTTTCCGACGCCCGTGCCCGGATAACCCGGATAGGTCAGCCCAGGCGTCTGGATCGTCTCAGAATTGGTTCCCGCGCCACTGTGCGCGGCCCAACCACCCTGCGGGACCAACGTTGTCGCCGCTGTGTAACTGAAGTTCTCCGTAAAGATCTGCGCTGACGCGCTCGCTGCGGCCAGTACGACCATGGCCACCGCAAGCGCGGCTGTCGTGAGCGCGCCTTTGATTCCGCGGCTCAGTAACCTGAGTTTCATGAAACTCTCCTGGGAAAGGGGCCGAGAGAACGGCAGGGTCACAGCGGGATTCATTTCGTAACGAAGGCTTGGAATGCAGCTCCTCCGGTTGGCAGGGGTAAGCGGTAATGCTTGGGAAACTGTGATTTGGCTCTGCTGGCGGCCCAACGGGGGGAAAGTCTGGGGAGACAGCAAGACGACTCAATTATGTCCGCCATGTCATGCCGGGCACAAGGAACAACCTCGTAAACTTACGGATAGGTTCCAAGAAAAAGCTCGCAGGTGGTGCGTCGTTCGGGCATATGGGCGGCTCGAACGCCAGAATGTTTAGTTGCATCGAACATGGCGCGGTGTTTGGGTCCTCACCCCTTCGGCTGGCTGGTGCGTTAAGTCGCCGCCGGCCGCCGGAACCGGCGAGCGCCGCACCCACTGGCCGTCGGCGCCCAATCGCGTGAGAATGCGCTCGGCCAAACCGCTGTCGTCCCGTCGTCTTGTACCCAATCGGAGTGCCCCGCGATGAATGCATGGATCTGGATCGCAAGCGGCATCCTCGCCGGCTGGCTGGCGGGCATGCTGACGAAGGGCCGCGACTACGGCCTGGCCGGCAACCTGATCCTCGGGCTGATCGGTGGCCTGGTGGGCGGCTGGATGATGCACCTGCTGGGCTACAGCGCGCCCAACGACGCTGTGCGCTCGGGGGTCGTCGCGCTGCTCGGCGCCATGCTGGTGCTCGGCCTCGCCCGCCGGCTCAAGCCCGTGACCCGCCAGACGCGCAAGGTGTTCGGGAACGTAGCCGTGATCGCCGACATCGAGAGCCAGATCCGCAAGCTCGGCGACTACGAGCGTCGCGCCGTCGACCGGCTCATCAAGGGACGCCTCACCCAGAAGACCCCGAACGAGGCGTTCGAAGATCAGATGACGGTCGGCCAACGCCTCGCCGACCGGGTCGCCAAGTTCGGTGGCAGCTGGACGTTCATCGGGATCTTCCTGCTGTTCATGCTGATCTGGATGATCGCGAACACGGTGACGCGCTCCCACTGGGACCCGTATCCGTTCATCCTGCTCAATCTCGTGCTGTCGTGCCTCGCGGCGCTGCAGGCGCCGGTGATCATGATGAGCCAGAACCGCCAGTCGTCGAAGGACCGCCTGATGGCGAACAACGACTACGAGGTGAACCTGCGCACCGAAGTCGAGCTGGGCCGCCTCCACGCCCGCTTCGACGAACTCCGCGACCGCGACTGGCAGGAGCTGGTGACGATGCAGCAGCGCCAGATCGAGATGCTGGAGACGCTGCTGAAGGACATGGGGAGGGGGATGACGGGACGGGCGGAGTGACCCCCACGGCAGACCTGAATCCGCGGCCCATTGATCCCCATAAAACCGCGGCGGCCCCGGTTTCCCGAAGCCGCCCCCGACGTATCTCGTCGATCGCGCCGCCCATGCAGCACTACGGTTTCTATCGCATCCGGATCACTTCACCTCGACGGAGAGCTTCTCCATCTTGAGCGGCTCGCTGGTGCGGCCACTCTGCGACCCGGCGGCTTCGAGCGCCTTCAGAACGTCCATGCCGTCCGACACCTCGCCGAAGATCGAATGCTTGCCATCCAGCCAGGGCGTGGCAACGAACGTAAGGAAGAACTGGCTGCCGTCGGTACCCTCACCGGCGTTCGCCATGGACAGCCGGCCGCCCTTGTCGTGCTTCACGGTCTGGCTGAACTCGCTCCCGAATTGATACCCCGGCCCGCCGCTTCCGTTCCCGAGCGGGTCGCCGCCCTGGGCCATGAAGTTCGAGATCACGCGGTGGAACGCCAGGCCATCGTAGAACCCGAGCCGGGTCAGATAGATGAAATTCGTGACGTGCATCGGCGCCACGTCGGGCAGCAGCTTGATCGTGATCAAGCCCTTGTTCGTCTTCATGTGGATCCAGTAGGTGTGCGCGGGATCGAACGTCGCCTGGTTCGGCTTGGGCAGCGACGTCCGCCAGCCCGGCTTGGTCTTGTCGATCTTCGAGGCGGCAATCTGGGCGTCGATGGCTTGCACGGCTTTGTCCTTGATGGAGGTCGTCTTCTTGACCGTCTTCACGGTCGTGGAATGCGCCGCCGTCCTGGCACCGGCCGCGTTGGTGGTCTTGGAACTGGTCGTGGTCGTCGTGGTCAACGTCGTGGTCTGGGTCTCGGGCGCGACCGCCGCGGGGCTGCTGGGCGCCGCGGGTGTCGACGCCAGCGTGTCGGCAGCGGCTGGCGCGATGGATGTATCGGCCGCCATCGCGGGCGCTGCGACCGCGAGCGCGAACAGTGCGAACATCATGCGCTTCATCGGATGATTCCTCCTGGAAAGAACCGGTGAGGGGGAGGTGACAACGGTCACCCACGATACTCGTTCGCGGCCGCGATTGTCGAAATACCATCCCGCGCGAAGCGCAATTCTTGCAGAAACCGAACATCGACGGCGTTGGGAGCCGGCGAGAGCAACCGAGACCGCCATTTGGGCCGCCTCCCGGGAGCCGCTAGATTGCGGGCCATGACTCCCCGTGCCGCCCCGCGCCGACCCAGGGCCTCCGCCAGGGGCCCGCTCACCGCCCCGCGTCCGCCCCGGCTCGACCGGCACGCGCTCTACGAGGCCGCGGTTCAGGGGGCGGAGTACGACCTCGATTTCATGGAGCGCGTGTACCGCCGGCTGAACGGGCGGCCGTTCCGCAACTTCCGCGAGGATTTCTGCGGCACGGCACTGGTGGCGGCGGAGTGGGTGCTGCGGCATCCGAAGAATCGTTCGTGGGGGCTCGACCTCGACGCGCCGACCCTGGCGTGGGCGCGCACCCACCGGCTGGCGCGCATGCGCGAGCAGGCGGACCGGGTGACGCTGCTGCGGCGCGACGTCCGCACCGTGACGCGGCCGCCTGTGGACGTCGTCGCGGCGTACAACTACTCCTACTGGGTGTTCCACCGGCGGCCGGACCTGGTGCGCTACTTCCGTGCGGTGCATCGGTCGCTCGCGCCGGGCGGGCTGTTCTTCGCGACGGTGTTCGGGGGCAGCGAAGCGGCGGGCACGCTGACCGAGCGCAAGCGCGTGGCGGCCTCGCAGAGCGTCGACGGCGAGCGCATCCCCGCCTTCACCTACGAGTGGGAGCAGCAGCGGTTCAACGTCGTCGACCACCGGATCCTGTGCCACATCCACTTCCGGTTCCGGGACGGCTCGGTGATGAAGCGCGCCTTCACCTACGACTGGCGCATGTGGACCCTGCCCGAGGTTCGGGACGCACTCGCCGAGGCGGGGTTCCGGGACTCGATCCCTTATATAGAGGGCTGGGACGAGGTCAACGACAAGTCCGACGACGTGTTCCGGCCGCGGCGGCGGTTTCCGAACCAGGAAGGCTGGCTGTCGGTAGTCGTCGGGGTGCGTTAGGCGCGAGAGAATTACAACGCCTGCCGCGCGTGATGCATTTTGCACGCGTCCGCCGTGGAGTTGGCGGGTCCCCTGTCCAAAAACGGACGTCCAACCATGGACGTTGCCATGGATCGGTCAACCAAATGGTTGGTGCGCGGCAAGTTATCGCCGTCGATGGGTGTCCAGTATTGGACGAGATCCCAGGCTCAAGTTTCGGCCCGCCACGTGCATGGCAGGGGACAGGACGTCCAGGCGATACCCATTCCTTCAATCCGGCCGTTGGAGCTCTCCTTGGAACACAAACGGTTGCTGATCGTCGAGGACGACGACGATCTGCGTGAATCGCTGGTCGTCAGTCTCGACGAAGAGTACGACCTGTGCGTCGCGCCGGATGGCGCCAAGGCCGTGCAGTGCATCGAGCATGGGTTCCGGCCCGACATGATCCTGCTCGACTACCAGATTCCACCGCCGAGCGGCCGCGAGCTCATCGACGCTCTCCACGATCGCGGACTGGCAGGAATCCCCGTGCTGCTCATGTCGGCGTGCGACGACATCCGGGTGCTTGCCCGCGAGCTGGGCGCACCCGACTGCATCAACAAGCCGTTCAAGCTGAGCGTCCTCCGGGACAAGCTGAACCGGCTCGGATTCGCCCACTAGTTTTCCAGTATATTTCGGTCGGGCCATCCCCCCAGCCCGCCCCACGCCCGCTCCGCGATCTCGATTTCAATTGTCGACTGGTTGAAACATGCTGCTCAATGCAGCAAAGTCGAGTCGACCGAAGTCATGATCGGCATCCAGGAGGACGGCGAATGATCGCGTCCAGATTCCGCGGCCCGTTCCGCGTCGCACGCAACATCCTGGCGAGCGCATGGTTCGGACTCCTCGTTGCAGTGTCCGTAATCGGCGCGATGCCCGTGGCGGCGTCCTCCGCCCATTCCACGACCACGCTGCGCGTGTTCGCGGCCGCATCGCTCTCGGACGCGTTCGGGGAGCTGGCTCGTCGCTTCGAAGCCGCCCACGCCGGCACCGCGGTGCAACTCAACCTCGCGGGTTCGCAGCAGCTCGCCGCGCAGCTCGAGCAGGGCGCGGCGGCCGACGTGTTCGCCTCGGCCGACGCCCGGTGGATGGACACCGCGCGCCAGAAGGACCTGATCGACGGCGATGCCGTCACGTTCGCGCGCAACCGCCTCATCGTGATCGTGCCCCGCACGAACCCTGCCCGCATCGGGCGACTGCAAGATCTGGCGAAGCGCGGCGTCAAGGTCGTGCTGGGCGAGACGGCGGTGCCGGTCGGCAACTACAGCCGTCAGGTGCTGCAGAATCTGGCGCGCACCGACGGCTTCAACGCCGACTACGCGAAGAGAGTGTTCGCCAACGTCGTGTCGGAAGAGGACAACGTGAAATCCGTGGTGGCCAAGGTCCAACTCGGCGAAGCCGACGCGGGCCTGGTGTACCGCTCGGATGTCACGCCGTCGGTCGCGAGGTACGTGCGGATGTTCACGATTCCGGATTCCGCGAACGTGCTCGCGACGTACCCGATCGCGGTCGTCAAAGGCACCCGGCACGCGGACCTCGCGCGGGAGTTCATCGCATGGGCGACCTCGGCCGAAGGCCAGGCCATTCTGCAACGACACGGCCTGATCCCCGCCGGGCCCTGATACCGGGTATGCGGTCGCGGATTCCATCGGACGCGATCGTTCGCCGTGCTGCGGTGAAGCCTCCGCGTCGAGCACCGGATTCGCTAACGTCTCCCGGGAAAACTGCCGAACCAACGGGAGAACACCGCCGTCGGGCGCTGGGCCTTGATCGCGATCCCCTTCCAGGAAACGAGTCTCCATGCTCACCAGAGACACGGGCTTCCCGTGGCTGCGCACCGCCATTGTGCTGGCCCTGTCGTTCGGCTGCCCGCTCACGGCCGCCGCGACCCCCGTCAGTCCCGCCGGATTCGTCATCGAGAACGCCTGGCCGGGCGTGCGCTTCATCCTGCCCACCGCCGTCGCGTTCCTGCCGGACGGCCGTGCGCTCGTCGCCGAGAAGCGGGGCGTGGTGTGGGTGATCGATCATGGTGCGTTGCGGCCCACTCCGATGTGGAGCGCCGAGCGCGAGGTGCTCGCGAACGGCGACCGCGGACTGATCGGGCTCGCGGTCGATCCGAAGTTCACGACGAACCATCGCCTCTACTTCTTCTACACCGCCGACCCCGACTCGAACGGCAATGACGACAACGTCGGCGCGTTCAGCCGGCTCACGCGCTACCAGACCAGCGCTGCCGACTCCAACGTCGTCGATCCCGCGTCGCGCACGGTGCTGATCGGCCGCTCGTGGAGCGACGGCTTCCTGTCGCCCACGCTGTCGCATGCGGTCGACTGCCTCGCGTTCGGCTCGGACGGCAGCCTGCTCGTCACGCACGGTGACGGCAGTCACTTCGACATCCCCGACGTCGGCGGCCACGATCCCGAATCGTTCCTGCCCGGCCGCGGCGACCCGGCGGCCGATCTCGGCTCGTTCCGCGCGCAGTACCTGAACACGCTCAGCGGCAAGCTGCTGCGCATCAATCCCGAAACCGGCGCGGGCTACGCGAGCAATCCGTACGCCGCGGGCGACCTGATGGCGCCGCGCGCACGGGTGTGGGCATACGGCTTTCGCAATCCGTTCCGGTTTTGCGTGCGCCCCGGCACCGGCAGCGCCGACACTGCGGCCGCCAATCCGGGTACGGTCTACGTCGGCGACGTCGGCGCCAATCGCTGGGAGGAGTTGGACGTCGCCGACCATCCCGGCATGAACTTCGGCTGGCCGTGCCGCGAAGGCCCCGAGGTGTACACGCCCTACGCGAGCATGGCACCGCCCGGCATGGGCTGCGACGCCATGAACTCCAGCGGCAACCCCGCGCTGCCCACGGCGCCGCGGTTCACCTGGAACCACGACGACTCCACCCTGAGCGCGCCGTTCGGGATCCGCGGCAATTGCACCGCGGGCGGCACGTTCTATACCGGCGCCCGCTATCCCGCCGCGTTCCGCGGCCGGCTGTTCTTCGGCGACTACGGCGGCGGCTGGCTCAAAGTCGCGACGCTCGACAGCGCGAACGCCATCACGTCGATGCAGTCGTTCGCAGGTGCGCTCGATGGCCCGGTGGACTTCGCGATGGACCCGGTGTCGCAGGAGGTGTTCTACGCCTCGATCTACGCCAACGAGATACGGCGCATCCGCTACACCGGCGAAACCAGTGAATTGCCGCCGGTGGCGATCGCGAGCGGCGTGCCGGTGACGCTGGCGGCGGGTGACACGGTGAAGTTCTCGAGCCTCGGCTCCTACGACCCCGGCGGCGACGCCGTGTCATTCGCGTGGAGTTTCGGCGACGGCACGCCCGGTTCGTCCGAGGCGCATCCCGCGCATCGCTACCTGGCACCCGGCGCGTTCGCGGCGATCCTCAGCGTGTCCGGTGAGTTGGGCGCGATCACGCGCGACACCGTGCAGGTCGTGGTCACGGCCACGCCTGGCTTTCCGGTGACGCCGGTGCTCGACGCGTTCCAGCGCCCCGACGCCCCGCTGGCCGGGCCGCAGTGGGTGGGCAACCTGACCGGGCTCGCGGTCAAGCGGGCCGCGCTGATGGAGACCGCGACGTCGAACTACGCGATGTGGAACGCGCCGTTCGGCGCGAACCAGGAAGTGTACGTGACGCTCGATTCCATTGCGCTCAACGCACCCGAGCACGATCTGCTGCTGGGCGTTCAGGGCACGACGTGGACGGCGGGCGCGATCCAGGTCGTGTATGACGCGACGAACTCGGTGATCGCGATCAGCACCTACTCGCCGGCGCAGGGCTGGAAGCACATCGCCGGCCCCTGGCGCGGCGTCCAGTTCACCCCCGGCGACCGGTTCGGCGCGCGCCTGTACTCGAACGGCGTGCTCGAGGTGTTCCGCAACAATACCGTCATCGACCGCTGCCGGGTCGACACCTGGACGTTCGCCGGGCACGGCGGCCGCATCGGCCTGATGCTGAGCGGTGCTGCGGGCTCGCGGCTCTCGGGCTTCGGCGGCGGCGACGTGCCGCTGCGCAACAACGCTCCCCCCGAGGCCACGATCCTCTCGCCCGCGGATCATTCGTTCTTCGCCGCCGGCGATCAGGTGGTGCTGCGCGGCCGCGGCACCGATGCGGAGGACCCCGCCGACAGCCTCAAGTATCGCTGGGAAGTCAGCATCCGCCACAACAATCACCTGCATCCCGACGTGCTCACGCGGTTCGCGGCGGTGGATTCGTTCACGGCCGAGAACCACGACGACGGCACCGGCATCTCGCTGATCGTGAAGCTGATCGTCACCGACCGCGCCGGCGAGCCCGACACCGCCTCGATCGAGATCCATCCCGAAATCGATCTCGTGCCGGCGCGCATCACGCTCGCGCCCGACGACGCGTTCGCGGGGCCGTTCACGTGTTCGTTCACGATCGTGAACCGCGGCCGCATGCCGGCGCCGCGCTCACGCTGGCAGCTCTCGGCGGGCGGAGTGACGGTGGCGCAGGGCGATACCACGGTGCCCGCGAGCGACAGCGTGCGCGTGACGCGCGTGCTGCCGGCGGTGGCGCCCGGTGCGCCGACGCTCACGCTCGAGGTCGACGCGCTGCACGAGGTGCTGGAGACGACCGAGACGAACAACGTGCTGGTGCGGCCGATCGCCCCGCGGCCATTCCCCACCGCGCGGCTGCTCGATACGTTCGAGCGCGCGGATTCGGCGCTGGGTGCGCCGTGGCTCGGAACGCAGGCCGGATTCGCGGTGCGCAATCAGGCGCTCATGCCCCTCGCGTCGACGGCGTACGCGATATGGAACGGCGCGGTGTTCGGCCCCGAGCACGAGGTGTACGTGCGGTTCGACTCGGTGACCGCCGACGCACCGGAGCACTGCCTGCTGCTCGCGTCGCAGGGCACGAGCTGGAGTCGTGGCGTGATCGAGGTGTCGTACGCCGCGGCAACGGGGGTGTTGAGCGTCTACACCTACTCCCCAACCACCGGCTGGACGCGGCGCGGCGGGCCATGGAACGCGCGATTCGTGGCCGGCGATCAGTTCGGTGCGCGCGTCACCGCGACCGGCGCCGTGACCGCGTATCGCAACGGCGTCGCGATCGGAACCGCCACTGTCACGGGCTGGGAGTTCGCCGGGCGCGGCGGCCGCATCGGACTGTTGCTGCACGGCGCGGCCCGCACGCGGCTCGTGGACTTCGGCGGCGGCGATGCGATCGCCGGACCCGCGACGGCGCCGCATGCGGCGATCGCGTACCCCGCGAACGGTTCGATCCAGCCCGCCGGCGAGCTGCTGGCGCTCGCGGGCTCGGGAACGGACGCCGAGGATGCCGTGCAGGATCTGAGGATGCGCTGGCGTGTCACGCTGCCGGGCGGCACCGTGGCGGTGGCCGGCGCTTCGAGCGGCGTCGTGCTGCCGTCGCCGCTGGCGGTGCCGGTGCCGGTGCAGCTCGTCGTCACCGACCGCACCGGACGCACCGATACCGCCCGCGTGGTGGTGCGCGCGGGCGCCCCGGCGCTCGACCGGTTCGATCGCCCGGACGGCGCGCCCGGCGCCGCATGGTCGGGCAACGCCGCCGCGTTCGCGATTCGCGGCCGCGCGCTCGTCGAGACCGCGAGTTCCGGCTACATGACGTGGGCCGCGGCGTTCGGGCCGGACCAGGAAGCGTGGATGCAGCTCGATTCGCTCACCGCGACCACACCCGATCTCACGCTGCTGCTCGGATCCCAGGGACCGAGCTGGAGCGCGGGCGTGATCCAGGTGGTGTACTCCCCGCAGCAATCGCTGGTGCAGGTGAACACCTACGCTCCCGGGACCGGCTGGATAAGGCGCGGCGGGCCATGGCGCAACATCGCGTTCGCCTCCGGCGACCGCATGACCGCCCGCGCGTGGCGCGACGGCCGCGTGCAGGTGTTCCGCAACGGCGCCGAGCTGGGAACCGCGGCGGCGGGCGGCTGGCCGTGGGTGGGCGCGGGCGGCCGCATCGGCCTGCTCGTGGCAGGCGCCACGCGCGTACGCATCACGCGGTTCGGCGGCGGCACGCTGGCGCCGGAATTCTTCGCCGGGGCCCCGCCAGCGGAGGTCGCGCGGGCGGGCGCCGCGGTCGTGGGCGACGCCATTCCAGGCCGCGTGTGGGTGTCGCGCGCGATTCCCAACCCCGTGACGCGCGACGCCGCGTTCGCATTGGAACTGCCGCGCGAGGCGATCGTCGGGATCGCCGTGTTCGACCTCGCGGGCCGCATCCTCTGGAGCGAACCCGGCGTCGTTCACGGCGCCGGCCGCACCTGGCTGCACTGGCAGGGCTACGATTCGCGGGGCATCGCCGCGAAGACGGGAATGTACGTCGCGCGCGTGAGCGTCGACGGCGAGTCGTTCCTGCGGCGGTTCACGGTTCTCAAGTAAACCGGGGCGCCCGCTGTGGCGCCGGCCGCCGATGCACGCATGGGCAGGAGGGTTCGGGTTTCGCCGCGCTTCGATCGCGGACGGGTCGGGTGATACTCTCGCGCCGTTCGATGCGCCCCTCGTGCTGCGCGTTACGCAGCCCCGACTCAACCTCCAACCCCGAAAATTCCCATGACCCGCCCCACGAAACTTGCGGTGGCCGCGTGTGCCGGCCTTTCGATCGTCCTGTCCGTAATCGCGTTCGCTCAGCAGCCCGGCGGCGCCCGCCCGTGGGAGCGTCCGGTGCCCACGACCCCCGGAACGCCCGGAGCTCCGGCATCACCGCCGTTCGGGACCGTGCCCGGTGCGCCGCCGCAGACGCCGCCGCAAACACCGCCGCAGGGCCAGGGCGGAGCCGCGGCCGCGCCGTCGCCGGTGATCGCGCGCATCGACGGCCGACCCATCACCCAGCGCGATTACGATCGCGTCGCCGAGCCGTATTTCGAACGGCTCAAGGCGCAGCTCGGCCCCGGGTTCACGGGCGACGTGCGCGCCAGCGCGGTGCACAACGTGCTCGACGAGCTGATCCGCCGCGAGCTGCTCGTGATCGAGGGCCACCGCCAGGGCGTCGTCGTCACCGACGCCGACATCGACCGCATCCTGAGCAACGATCCGTTCTTCTCCACGAACGGCGCATTCGATCCATCGAAGCTCGAGCAGTTCAAGGTCAGTCCGCAATCGAACTACCGCGTGATCCTGCCGCGGCTGCGGGAGGTCGCGCTCGCCGAGAAGATGGATCAGAAGCTGCGCGCCGGCCAGACGCCGAGCCCCGCCAGGGTCCGTGAGGAATGGAGCAAGCGCAACGAGCAGGTGCGGTTCCAGTACCTGCCGCTCACGACCCGTGACGTCTCGCTCGATCCCGAGGCGAACGAGTCGGAGCAGTCCGCCTACTACCAGGCGCACCCGGATCAGTTCGAGAAGAAGGCCCGTCTGGCGCTCAAGTTCGTGCGCCTGGCGCTGCCGCCCGAGGGCGACTCGCTGCGCGCGGCCCGGGAGAAGTCCCAGCTCGCGAACGCGAAGACGCTGGTGGAGTCGCTGCATCACGGCAAGTCGATCGATTCGCTGGGCGCGGGCTACGGCGGCGCCAACGAGACCGGCATGTTCGAGCTGCCCGCCGCATCGATCCCCGGCATCGGCCGGCCGAAGGACATCCTCGACCACCTGGAGCGCGCGGTGAACGACACCACTCAGATCCTCGGCCCCGAGGTCACGCCGGGCGGCGTGGTCGTGGCCGTCGTCGTGCAGCACGAGACGAAACGGCTGCCGCCGTACTCGGAGGTGCACGGCGACGTGAAGCGGCGCGCCGACGCCGAAAAACGCCGCGCCCAGCTCGAGGCCGACAAGCTCGCGTATTTCGAGCACCACCACCTCGACTTCAAGAGTCCACGCGCGCGGCTCACGCGCGTGGTCGTGAATCCGGCGGCGTTCACGCCCCGGCCGCCGTCGAACGCCGATCTCGACCGCTGGTTCGCGCAGCACGGCTCGGAGTTCGCCGTCGCGGGCGCCGGTGCGAAGCCGGTGCTCACGGATTCGCTGCGCGGGCTGGTGCGGGTGCGCGTCACCGACGAGGCCCGCGATGCGCACGCGGCCCAGAGCACTGCGAAGCTGGAGGCGGCGCTGCGCCAGAACCCGCGCGGCATCGCGTCGCTCGCGAAGGCGGAGGGCGCGCGCGCCGATACAATGTCGGTGACGCGTGACGCGGCGCGCGACTCGCTGTTCCCGCCCACGCTCGTCGACACGCTGCTGCAGGCCGAGGGGCGCCCGTGGATCGGCACCGTGCAGGGCCCGCGCCGCCTCGGTCCCTACGACGTGGTGTGGCGCGTGGACGCCGTGGACACCGCGTTCGTGCCGTCGTTCGAGGCGGCACGCAGCCGCGTGGAGCGCGCGTTCCAGGAGGACCGCCGTCAGCAGGACGAGGCCGCTGCCAAGCTGTACTTCGCAGCGCACCGCGCCGACTACAAGACGCCGCCCAAGGTCGTGCTCGAGTACGCGAGCGTGCCGATTCCCCCCGCGGATTCGGTGACGGTGCCGGAGGCCGAGCTGCAGAGGTTCTGGCGGGCGCACCAGCAGGATCGCTTCAAGCAGGAGGAGCAGGTGCGCGCGCGCCACATCCTGATCAACACAGCGCCCAACGCCACGGGCGAGGAGATCCAGCATGCGCGGGCGCGCATCGATTCGATCCGCGCCGCGATCGTGCATGGCGCCGACTTCGCCGAGCTGGCGAAAAAATTGTCGCAGGACCCCGGCTCGGGCGCCCAGGGTGGCGAGCTCGGCTGGTTCGGGCGCCATGCCATGGTGCAGGAGTTCTCGGACACGTCGTTCGCGCTGCGGCTGCACCACGTCAGCCAGCCCGTGAAGACGCGGTTCGGCTGGCATCTCATCGAGGCCGAGGACAAGAAGGCCGCCGGCGTGAAACCGTTCGCCGAGTCGCGGCCGGAGATCGTGACCGAGCTGTCGCGCGGACGCGCCGATTCGCTCGCGCTCGGACGCGCGCGGCGGCTGCTGCGGTCGATCACGGCCGTGGGTGCGATCGTCGCCACGAAGCCCTACGGCGGCGTCCAGACCTCGACGCCGATCTCGGCGACCGACCCCGTCCCCGGCGTCGGAATGGTGCCCGAACTGTCGGCCAGTCTCGACAAGTTGCTGCCCGGCGTATGGTCGCCCAGGCCGTACAAGGAGGCGAACCACTACGTGGTGGTGAAGCTCGACCGGCGCGTTCCGCCCGCGGCGGCGGAGTTCGACGAGGTGAAGCGCCAGGCCGTGGACGACATGAAGACCGCCCGGAAGAAGGAGTTGATCGCGAAGAAGGTGGCCGAGGTGCAGGCGGGGCTCAAGGCCGGCGAGTCGCTCGACTCGGTGGCGATCGCGTACGGCGGCCTCAAGGACAGCGGGCTGCTCACGCGGATGGGCGGGTTCGTGCCGCTGCTCGGCAGCGAGCCGCGCGTGATCGACAAGGCGTTCGCAATGAAGCCGCGCACCACCAGCGACACGCTGCAGGTGGCGCAGGGCGTGGTATGGATCCGCCCCGAGGATCGCAAGGCGGTGGAAGGCGCCTCGTTCGCGAAGGAGAAGGACGCGATCACCAGCGAGCTGCTGGCGAAGAACATCCAGGACTGGCTCGACCGCAAGAAGGCGACCGTGAAGATCGAGGTGCTGCGCGCCGACCTGCGCCAGGCGCCGCCGCCCAAGTTCCGCACGGTGACGACGACGATCCCGGGCGGGCAGTGAGGGTGGCCGCATGAACGCGGGCACGTCGTCCTCGTCCAACATCGACGCCGCCACCTGGACGCGACTGCTGTCGCCGCGGCGGCTCGGGGCCGTGGACGGCGCGTCCGACGCGCCGCGCAATCCGTGGCAGCGCGATTGGGACCGGATCCTCTACAGCCCGCACTTCCGGCGGCTGGCGGGCAAGACGCAGGTGTTCCCGCTGCCGCTCGACGACCACATTCATTCGCGGCTCACGCACAGCCTCGAGGTGGCGACGGTCGGCCGCTCGCTGGGCACGCTCGTCGGGCATCGCCTGAGGCCCGAACTGCCGGCGCACATCGAGCCGCGCGATCTCGGCGACTGCGTCGCGGCGGCGTGCCTCGCGCACGACATGGGCAATCCGCCGTTCGGTCACGTGGGCGAGGACGCGATCCAGGAGTTCTTCACCCGCCACGAGCACGCGGCCTGGTTCATCGGCTGCTCGGAGGCCGAGCGCAACGACCTGCTGGCGTTCGAAGGCAATGCGGTCGCGCTGCGACTCGCGACCCGCAGCACCAGCCCGCTGGCGCCGCATGGGCTCGACCTGACGTGCGCCACGCTCGGCGCGCTGGTGAAGTACCCGTGCTCGTCGATCGAGGCGCTCGGCAAGGACTCGCCACGCAAGAGCCGCAGCAAGCACGGGCTCGACGCGCCGGAGCTGGCGGTGTTCGCGGCGGTGGCGGACACGCTCGGGCTCGCGCGGCAGCCGGACGCGCGGCATGCGTGGCTGCGGCATCCGCTCGCATTCCTGACCGAGGCGGCCGACGACATCGCCTATCAGATCATCGATCTCGAGGACGGGCTCCGGCTGCGCCACGTCACGCAGCGGGCGTTCCTCGACCTGCTGCGGCCGCTGTGCGCGGCCGATCCCCGCTGCCCGGCGCTCGACGTGCAGCACGATCGCGACGCGATGCTCGACCTCGCCGGCATCGTGCGATCGATGGCGATCAACACGCTGATCCACGAGGTGGCGGATGTGTTCCAGCGGCGCCAGGCCGGAATCCTCGACGGCAGCTTCGACGACGCGCTGGTGAGCCACATCACGAGCCGCGACGCGGTCGAGCAGATCCGCCGCACGAACGTCGAGTCGTGCTATTCCGCGCGCGACGTGCTGAAGCTCGAGCTGACGGGCTCGGTCGCGATCCAGGCGGTGATGGAAGCGCTCGTCGACGCGACGATCTCGGGCAGCTCGGTGCGGGCGGGGCACCTGAAGAAGCTGGTGCCGCTGGTGTTCATTGACGGCGATCTTTATTCGCGCGTGCTGCGCATCACCGACTTCGTCGCCGGCATGACCGACCACTACGTGGTGCGGCTGTATCGGGAGCTGAGCGGCATCCGGTTGCCGGGGGGGCGGGACTAGCGGCGGGGCCTCCGGCCGGCGAATTCCGGCAACTTTTCGCCCCGGAATCGGGTCATTGGGCTAGACTCGGCCCCCTACGGCTCCGGCCGCAGATGGACCCCTTACCGGAGAGTGCCACCATGACCTCGTCGCGCCATGCTCCGCTGTTGCTGCTCGTGCTGCTGGGGGTCGCCGTCCTGGCGGTCCCCGCCCGTTCCCAGGAACTGCTGCCGCCCAAGGTGATCAGCCGACCGTTTCCGCAGGGCGTCTACTGCCCGTTGCCGCTCGACCTGACGTTCGTCGCGAACGGGGCCACCGCCGTGTTGCGGTTCTCGACGACCACGGTGAACTATTTCGATACGAATCAGAACCAGGCCGTATGGTCACAGCAACTCATCGACAACGTGTGCGTGGTGAGCGACGCGATCTACTCGGCGAACCTCGGCCCGCTCGGATCGTACTCGGACCAGTGCTACACGCCGCCCAACGGCGCGCTGCTCACGTCGGTGTACAAGTTTCAGAATGCCGGCACGCTGCCGCTGGAGGACACGTTCACCACCGACCCGGCGACCAACGGCTGGGACGTCGCCCACGGCGCCTACTGGGATGCGACGACCACGGCCCCCAACGATCCGGGGACCGATGTCAGTTTCACGCCGAAGGGCGCCCTGGGTCTGGGCCTGCTCGATCCGACCTTCGCGGAAACCGATTCCGCCTACACGACGAAGACGGTCACCGGCCTGACGTCAGGGGTCACGTACCACCTGACCGGATGGTGGAACGTGAATCAGATGCAGCTGAACAAGATCTCGCTGACGATCTCGGTGAGCGGCTCGAACTCGACGCCGATCGCCCGCCGCACGTGGGGAATGATCAAGCGCGAGTACGACAAGTAGCGATTCCCCGCGCGGGCGTGCGGGGCGCGTGTCGCGCTACCGCACGCCCGCGAGCACGAACGGCGCCCAGAAGAACGGCGCCGACGTGCCGGGATTCGCGCGCACGACGCGCTTCGCCTGCCGCAGCGCAAGCGCCCAGTCGGGCTCCTGCCCGCGGCGCATCGCGTCCGGTACGGTCCGGAACAGCGCGCCCATGAGCGTCGCCGTCGAGGCGTCGTTCACCGACCACAGGCTCGCGATCACCCGCTCGGCGCCGGCGGTGAGGAACCCCCGCGACAGCGCGAACACGCCCTCGCCCTCCACGCGCGCGCCGGCCGCCGTCTCGCACGCCGACAGCACCGCCAGCTCGCAGTCGAGATGGAGGCTGTAGATCTCGAACAACTGCAGCAGGCCGTCGGCGTCGGCCGCGCCCGAGCGCAGGTCGGCGGAGTCGGGCGCCGCCAGCACGATGCCGCCCAGCACGTCGCCGCGGCCCTCGGTGACGAACCCGTGGGTCGCGAGGTGCACGATGCGGCGGCCTGCCAGCCGTGCCCGCACGGCGCGTTCGGTGGCGGCCGCGCCGGTGAGCGTGTCGACGCCGGCGCCCAGCGTGGCGGCGATCGCGCGCATCTCGAGCCGGGTGCCGGGCAGCGGCGGCCAGCGCGACATCGATGATTGCGGATCGCTGACGCTGAGCGCCACCGCGCCCGTCGCGGCGGATGCGGCCCGCGGCGTGCGGCGCTCGAGGGCCACGAGCGACGTCGCCGAGCCGGCGTAGCGCAGCGGCGGTCCGTCGTCGAGCCAGTAGCGAACACCACGTTTGCCGCCGTTGGACACCACGAGCGCCTCGAACGGGATCAGGTGCAACGCGCCGTCCGGCACCACGACCGCGGCGGCCGCATGGAGGATGGACGGCGCCACCGGGGCCGGCAGCAGGATGCGCCCGAGCGCTTCGAGCTTCGCGTCGAGCGGATCGGCGCCGGCCCCATCGTGACCCTGCGGCCGCGCGGCCGGTGGCTCCGCGCCGCGCCCGCGCAACGGCGCCACCGCACCCGCGGTGGCGGTTCCCGACAGCAGCGCGGCGATGCCCGGGTGCATGAGCGCGCGCACCCGCGACGTGTCGCCCGCGATCACGTGTTCGAGCGTCGCCGCCGTGAGCGGGCCGGCCGCGATGCCGAGCGTCTTCGCGTCGGCGGCTCCGGCGGCGAGCGGAACCGCGCGGGCCGCGCCGCGGTCGTCGATCGCGAACACCCACGAGGCATCGTCGCCGATGTGGTATTCGAGCAGCATCTCGCCCGGCCGGAGCACGCCCCGGATGTCGTCGCGGGTCGCGGGCCGGCCGTTCGCCGCCAGCACGGCGCGCCACACCGGGCTCCGGTCCTCGATCGCGGTCGTCGCCTGTTCGAGTCGGCGGGCGGCAGCGTCGCGCGCGGCCTGCAAGGCGGGGCGCCCGGCCGCGCCGCCGCCCGCGTCGCGCGCCGCGTCGATGGCCCGCTGTGCGCGTGCGATGTCGTCCCGGGCGGCCCGCTCTTCGGCCTCGAGTGGCGCCCGCTCGGCGGCGGGAAGCCCGGCGCCGAGGTCGAGGCCGGTCATGGCCACCTGGTCGCGCATCACGCGCGCGCGACCGCGCTCGTGCGCCTGCAGCGCACCCTCCACGTCACCCGCCGCGAGCCGCAGCGCCACCATGCGGTGATAGAGCCCGAGATGCTGCGACACGAACGCCGCCCGCGTGGCGTCGCCGCCGCCGCGACCCGCGCGCAGACTGTCGAGCAGGTCGAGCGCCACGGCGAGGCTGGTCATCGCGTCGGCGCTGCGGCCGGCGCGCCGGCGCAGCTCGGAGCGCAGCGCGTGGCCCTCGAGCCGCGATTCGGGATTCACCGGCGTCGCATCGAGCACCCGCAGCGCAGAATCGAGCTCCGCATCGGCGGCGCTCGCGGCCGGTCGGGGCGCGCCACTCAGGCAGCGCGCCAGATCGACGCGGACCGCGGCGACGTCGGGATGGAGGGCGCCGAGCCTCATCACGCGAATCGCGAGCGCGCGCCGGTAGGTCGATTCGGCCGCCGCCGCGGCGCCGCGGCGCTCGAGCAGCCGGCCCAGGTCGTCGAGGCTCTGGGCGACCTGCGGATGGTCTCCGCCCAGCGTGCGCTCGGCAGTGGCGAGCGCCTCGCGGAACAGCGGTTCGGCGTCCGCGTAGCGGCCGGCCTCGTAAAACGAGACGGCGGCCTGGCTCACGAACGGCGTGAGCGACGGGTTGTCGTTGCCGAGCGCGCCGCGCGCGAGCGTGAGCGCCACACCATAGCGCGGCGCCGCCTCGTCGATGCGCCCCTGCATGCGCAGGATCTCGGCGACGTTGAGCGTGGCGACCGCGGTCGCCACGCGGTCCGGCGGGTCCGCGCGTTCGCTGAGCCGCAACGTCTCCTCGAGCAGCGGTTCCGCGTCGGCGTATTGTGCCCGGTCGCGATACAGCCCCGCGAGGTTGTTCATGAGTCCGAGCCGCACGGGCACAGCGTCCGGCAGTCGCTCCCGGGCGATCGCGAGCCCGCGCCGGAACTGCCGCTCCGCGGCATCGTAGCGGTCCTGGACGCGCTCGATCTCGCCCAGGTTGTTGAGATCGTCGACGATCTGGGTGGCATGATCCCCGGTCAGCGCCTCGTAGCCCGCGAGCGACGCCGCGATCAGCGACTCGGCGGCGGCGTACTGGCCCAGCTGAAATCGCAGCATGCCGAGCTGGCGCCGGCTCGACGCCACGAGCGGGTCCCGCGGGCCCAGGCGGGCGAGCCGGATGTCGAGCGCCTGCTGCGCCCGCACCGCCGCTACGTCCCAGTGCCCCTGGTAGTCGCCGAGCGTCGCGAGGGCGCCGAGCGTGAGCGCGACGGCGGGGTCGGTCCGGCCCAGCGCTCGCTGCTTGAGGGCCAGCGAGCGCGTGAAACAGCTCTCGGCGGCGCTCCAGCCGCCGGGCTCGGACAGCGCGAAGAACCGCAGCGCCAGGGAGTCGAGATACGCCGCGATCGCCAGCGGTCGGGTTCCCGCGCGACCGCGACGCAGCGCCACGGCCGAATCGGCGATCGCCAGGCCGCGCGCCGCGTCACCGCGATCGAGCGCCGCGCCGAGATGCACTTCGAGCGATTCCGCGCGGGCGGCAGCCCGGACGCCGCCTACAGAGGCCCGGGCCGGTAGCGGCCCGATCAGGATCGCGCCGCACAGGATCGCCGCGACGGCCGGCGCATGCGCGGCGCTCATCCGCTACTCGCCCAGCGCTTCCAGGTCCGCCAAGTCGCGAGGCCGGCCGACGGCGCGCTTGTTCGAAATCAGGTCCGCCCTGCTCAGGAATGGGCAGACCAGGGACCCCATCCGGCCATCGACCCGGGTTTTCCAGGATTCGGCGAATGTCAGACCGGTGCACGAGGTGAGGATATCGATGCGCCTGGGGATCACCCCGATCTGGTACACGAGGTTCTCGCTCGTAAGGTCGGCTTCCCCGAGGTCGGATAGTGGCGCCCCGAACCTTCGCAATGCATGGATGACCCGGGCGGCATTCTCTGCCGTCGGATCCACCCAGATGTCCAGATCCCCGGTCGCGCGCGGGCGGGCATGGTGCGCCAGTGCGTATGCTCCAACGATCAGGAACCGCGCGTCAGCGGCGGACAACTCTTGCAACAGAGCGGCAAAGTCCGGGTTCATCCGGGTTCCATCCCTTCATTTCCCATTGCTCGACCGTCAGGCGCCAGGTTTCGGCCACCCGCTCGTCGGGCGTCATCGCCAGCCAGTATTCTCGATCGGCACGGTCGCTGTCGGGGCCCATGCGTAGTTTGCGGGTACTGCGGATCGAAGCACGATGTTCGGTCATGGGCCATCAGAATATCACGTCCGAAGAGCGCGCCACGCGCCGCGCCACCCAACCGACCCGTCGTTCGTCGACCGCGCGTCGCTGAAGGGGTTCACACCTATGAAACCACGCTCACGGATGAGCAAGATTCTCTGCGTCGTCAACAACAAGGGCGGCGTCGGCAAAACCCACACCGTTTTTCATCTCGCTGGCGCATTCGCCGACGCTGGGCTGCGCGTCCTCGTCGTTGACCTCGACGCTCAGGCCAACCTGACGCGCCTCTTCCTCGAAAAAATCCGCCGGCCCACCGGCTACGACGTGCTCGTCGACCAGGCCGAGCTGCGCCACGCGGCGCACCTGACGCTGATTCAAAACCTCGACATCGTCCCCGCGGATGCGCGCCTGAACCGGCTCGGCTACGCGCTGCAGAACCAGCCCGACCAGCACATCCGTCTGGATACCGCGATCCACGAGCGGCAGCAGCAAGAGAACCCCTACGACGTCGTGCTCCTCGACTGCCCGCCCAACCTGGACGCGCACACCACGAATGCGCTGTGTGCAGCGGACGGCGTCATCATCGCGATGGAGGCGGATCAGTTTTCAGTCGACGGGCTGCAGCAGCTCTTCGAGCTGATCCAGCAGATGCAGCGCGTCAATCGCCGGCTGGTGGTCGAGGGCATCCTGATCAGTTCTGTACAACTCGCGGCGGGCGATCGAGCAGACGATCGCCAAGACGCTGCGCGTCTCGGCCGGCGTGCCCATGCTCGACGTCCACATCAAGAACAGCGCGAAGTACCGCGAGTCGATCACCGCCCGCCAGCCATCACCCACTACAAGCCCGGTAGAAGCGAGCAGGCCGCCGCCTTCGAAAAGCTCGCCCGAACCCTCATCCCGGACGCTCCCAGGGGCTCAAAATTGCCCCAGGGCGCGACTCTCGCCTATGCCAAGCACGATTTTTTGACCCACCCGCCACACCACGCCGCAAGAAGCCGAGCGTGCTCGATCTGGCCACCCAAGGCGTCCAGGCGACGCTGACGCGCTCGCACGAGTTGCCCGTCGTGGAACTCTCGGTCATCGAGCGCGACGGCGTGCGATCGAAGCTTCGACTCGACCGGAGCACGGGGCGTTGCCGCTCAAGCACGTCAAACCCGATTCGAACCAGCCGCACCAGGTGGACACCAAGTCCCCCGACTTCCGCGACCTTGTGGCGAGCCTCGGCGAGCACGGTGTGATCCAGCCGATCACCGTGCGCTACGTCGAAGGCGACGATTATTTCCAGATCGTCGCTGGCGAACGTCGCTACCGTGCCGCGCTCGCTGCAGGACTCGAAGAAATCCCGGCGGTGGTCAAGGACCTCGACGACACCAACACTGCCATCCAGCAGATTGAGGAGAACCTTCACCGGGCGAACCTCAACCCGATTGAAGAAGCCGCGGCTATTCGCCGGCTGATGTCCGCGAAGGAGTACACGCAGCGCCAGGTGGCGTCGAAGATCCACAAACCGGAGTCGTACGTGTCGCAGCTGCTGGCCGTCGAGGAGCGACTCACCCGCCAGGAAAAGACCGCGATCACCAAACTTCGTCCGGACACCAGACCCCGAAACTCGGCAGACGATCCTGTTTGGAAAGCTGGACGGCAAGAAAATCACCGTCGCCGGGGCCCGGGCCTCTATCGCCGAGAAGAAACGCCCAGCTGGCGGACGTCCAAAATCGAAGATCGTTCAGATCGCCGTCGACGACGTCGGCGCCGTCGTCGCCGTCAGATTTCCGAAGAAAGCTCGCGTTGCTGATGAGGACGTGCTCTACGCCCTCCAGGCTGCCCGCGCCGCCTTCAAGCGGGACCAATCCTGACATGGGACCCGTGGCGCGGAGCTCGCCCGAAGGGTTGTCCGAGCGCCGCGCCATGACTCTCAGCAAATAATTCAAACCCAATGGCCGACCCCACGACACCGCCGGACGACGAGCAACGCAAGGAACTCGAGAGCTACTACGCCAACCTTTCGGCTGACGAGCGGTGTAACCGCATCGTTCTCGAGCCCACCTTCCGAGACGCGTACAACGAGATCATCCAAGCGCACCAGGTCGTGCAGCTCCCACTTTATTTTTGGGGGGGCTTCCGACTTTGGTGTGGCTGAAGAAGGTGGCGTGAGGGCCTGATAAGCTGAGCGCGGACCCTGAACCCAAGGACGCGCGATGACGATCGACAGCCGGACCCTGTACACGACGCTGCCGGGCCTGACGCCGCCGTGGGAGATCACGGACGTGGAAGTGAAGCAGCCGCCAGGCGAAGTTCACATCCGGGTGGCGTTGCCGGACGACACGCTGTGGGTGTGTCCCGAGTGCGGCACCACCGCCCCGATCCACGATCACCA